>CBFCZG010000048.1:0-18165 GCA_965602375.1 uncultured Phycisphaerae bacterium
ATCCTCCGGGGTCCGTCTGGATGAGTCGGGGCATCCGTGGTTGTGGACCTCAATGCGGGCGCGCTGTGATCCCGGTGTACCCAACCTTCATGCGGACAAAACATTCGTCAGCTGTCGCCACTTACAGGGGCACCTTGAGCTGGATTTTACCGACCAGGGGCATCTAGGGCATCAGATAGGGTCAGTTTTCTGCGCCTTCATACAGGGGGTGGTACTCGGATGGAACACGGTGAAGCGCGACTCTACAGTCCTCCGCGATCCGCCTCGCGACGACATCAACATTGCCGACTACGTACCAGACCAAGACCGCCGCAATCTCGGTGAGAAACTTGGCGTAGGCATTCGGCAATGGCGCGCGCTGTGTCGCACAGACGTGATCGCCTTCGGCGTCAAAGAGTATGAGGAAAAGGGTGCCAGCCACCTGTGGTCGATCGACGATTTCCAGAAGAGCGGCTTCGCTCGTCTCCCATATCCGCTTACCACGATAAGAGGTGTGGTGGGTGACCTTTCCCAGGAAGGCACGCTCCGCGGACCTTCTGGACCGATGTGTGTGCTGGAACCGCAAGAGCACAAAACGGGAATCCGCGCCCAAGTCGACGAGTCCATGCGACAATGGGTGGAACATATACAATCGGTCGGCGAAAAGGAGGGATGGTTAGTGCACACGGACGAACGATCCAAGGAAGATGGACCCGCCCAGACGGTCGGCGCCGTTCCCAAGATATTCATTATCCACGGCCACGACAAGGCCGGTCGTATGGAGCTGGTCAACCTGCTGGAAAGAGAACTCGAGGTCCAGACGGTAGTTATGAAGGAACGCGCAGGAATGAGTCGTACCTTCATCGAGAAGTTCGAGCAAGAAGCCAGCCCCTGCGATGCGGCAATCGCCATCCTAACCCCCGACGACTTGGTCCGAGTCGAATCAGAGGAATACCAGCAAGCGCGCCCAAACGTGCTCTACGAGCTGGGGTGGTTCTCCGGTAAACTGGGGCGCCAGCGCACCCTCATGGTCGTAAAGGAAGGCACGTCCATCCCGTCCGATCTTTACGGTATCCAACAAGTCCGATTTCGCGAAGAACTTCCAGAGAAGTACCTGGAACTCAAGCGCGAGATCGAGAAATGGAAGCATCCGCAAGGGTGACACCAGGAACCCGCCCGCCCTACCCCCCCTACCCGTCCGGCAACGCCCCATCCATCAACGTCAACGGCGTGCCGATGCCCTTCCGCTTCGCGCGGGCGAGAACCTCGCAGGCCATCGCCACGTCGTGGATGCCCATGCCGTAGTTGAAGTTGACAATCCGCTCCGAATCGTTCTGTCGGCCGGGCTTGCTGCCGACGACGATCTGACCCAGTTCGGCGTACGCCTCGGGCAGCGGCCAGTAGTAGCCGCCCTGCCTGCCGAAGACGTGACGAAACTGCCCCCAATCGTCGACCACGAACTTATCGACCCGCTCGAAAACCGCCTGCTGCCAACCACGGGTGTGCACGGGCAACACCAAGGCACCTTCCTTAATCCACGCCGCCTCGAAAATCCGCTCGTCCAAATGCCCCGTTGCGGTGACAGCCACGTCGGCACACTCGATCGCCTCGCGCGCCGAGCCGACCGGCTCAATCGCAAACGGCACGCGCCCACGCATCTCGGCTACGAAGCGCTCCAGCGTGGGCCCATCGACGTCGAACACCCTGGCCGACTTGATCTGTTGCAGCACGCTCTCGAGCGCCAACAGGTTGTACCGCCCCTGCAAGCCCGCCCCCACCAGCCCGATCTCCTCCGCGTCGCGACGGGCCAGATGTTTGGCCGACACGCCCGACGCCGACGCCGTCCGCAGCGCCGTAATGTACGCACAATCCATCACCGCGATCGGCTGACCGGTGGCCGGGTCGTTGAGCACAATAATCCCCATGATCGTCGGCAGACCGCGCGTCGGATTGGCCGGAAATCCGCTCACCCATTTCATGCCGGCCGCCTGCTTTCGCCGCAGATAGCCAGGCATGGCGTGGATGAATGCATCGGGCAGCGGGTGAATGCCGGGCTTGGGTGGGTTTTCCACCTGCCCGGCCCCGTGCTCGCGCAGCGCGCCCTCGACGATGCCGACCGCGTCGGCCAGCGTCAGCCCGACGTCGATCACGTCCTCTTGCGACAGATACAGCAGCTCGACTTTCTGCATCACCCGCACTCCCGGGGCCGTGCTACCTGAGAACCAATAAGATAGAGTATCTTCGCCAACCCATTCGTGCCACAGGAAGATTGACCTGCTACACTCACTTGCAGGGGTGGGGGATGGCCGCCCTAACTCGTGCGAACAGGAACCATGCGGATTAGGCGATTCAACACCAACCCGATCATCCGACCCGACATGGACGCGTCGATGGGCACCAACGTGAACGGCCCGTCGCTGATCCGCGTGCCCGACTGGCTGCCGAGCCCGCTGGGCCGCTACTACCTCTACTTCGCCAATCATCGGGGCACGTACATTCGCCTGGCTTACGCCGACCGGCTGGTGGGTCCGTGGCGTATGTACGAGCCCGGGACACTCCAGCTTGCCGACCCGCCGTGCGCCCGCCACGTCGCCTCGCCCGACGTCCACGTCGATCACGAGCGGCGCGAGATCCGCATGTACTACCATGGCGACCCGTCCGGCCGAGACGGCGCCGCCGGCCGCGGGCAACGGTCGTTCGTCGCCCGCTCGCGCGACGGCATCCATTTCGAAAGCAGCAGCCAGATCCTGGGCAACCCGTACTTCCGCGCGTTCACGCATGGCGGCGCGTGGTATGCCATGGGCATGCCCGCCACGTTCTTCCGCAGCGCCGACGGCCTGGCCGATTTCGTGCCCGGTCCGACACTGCTTTCGCCCAACATCCGCCACAGCGCCGTCCGCGTCGTCGGCGATACTCTCGAGGTCTACCACTCGCGTTACGGCGACTGCCCGGAGCGCATCCTTCTATCGACGGTCGACCTGACCGGCGACTGGACCAACTGGCGAGCCGACGCGCCGATCACCATCCTACAGCCCGAAACCGACTACGAAGGCGCCGACCTGCCGCTCGAGCCCTCGATCCGCGGATGGGCCCCCGAACCTGTGCGACAGCTCCGCGACCCGGGCATCTATCAGGAGGACGGCAGAACGTACCTGCTCTACGCCATAGCCGGCGAGCACGGCCTGGCGATCGCCGAGATGACGGACGACTGACAACCCCGATCGGCCGCGTCCCTCAATGTGGGCGCCGGTTGTGGGTGGCTCATATGACACACGACAAGCTGCGATCCCTACCCGACACCTGCCCCTGGTGGCACGCCTACACGTTCGACAACGTGCTGCGTCGGCTGTTCTACAACACCCACAAGCTGTTCGGCCCCTACGTGCAGCCGGGCATGACCGTGCTCGACGTCGGCTGCGGCATGGGGTTCAACGCCATCGGCCTGGCCCGGTTGGTCGGCGAGTCGGGCTGTGTAATCGCCGTCGACGTGCGCCCACAGATGCTCCGCGTCCTCCAGCGGCGAGCCCGCAAGGCCGGCGTTGCAGGCCGCATCCACACACAGCTCTGTGAACACGACTCGATCGGCGTCGATCAGGTCGTCGGGTTCATCAACGCCTTCTGGATGGTCCACGAAGTGCCCGACACCCGCAGCTTCCTCGAGCAAACACGCGCCTGCCTCGCGCCGGGCGGCAAGATGTTCGTGGCCGAGCCAAGAATGCACGTCCCGCGCAAGGCCTTCGAGTCGATGCTTGAAACGGCCAGGCAGCTGGGTTTTAAGCCGATCGATCACCCCCGCGTCTGCTTCAGCCGGGCGGTAGTATTGTCGCGGTCGTAGGCGCCCTCTCAGTCCGGGCGCTCAGCCGCGTCACCGCGCTGGGCCGTGGCCGTCACCAGGATACCCCCACGAATGTTGAATTCGCCGACCACCTCTAGCCAAAGTGGCTTGATCTGCTCGTAGAGGTCGGCTGCGATGCGGTCGACCAGCACCTCGTTGAACGCCCGCTCGCCACGGTATCGCCACAGGTAGAGCTTTACCGACTTGGTCTCAGCCAGATGCTTGTCGGGCACATACTCGATCACCAGCTCACCGAAATCCGGCTGCCCCGTCACCGGACACAGAGACGTGAACTCGGTGCATTCGAGTTGGACCGCGAGCTTGTCGCCCTTCCACTCGATCAGATCAACCTTGTCGATCGGCTCGTTCGACCGCCTGCCCAAATGCTTTAGCTCGCTCATGCCTATTGCTCCTTGTGCCGTCGCCGCAGCCCATAGGGTAGCCGACAAACCGCCGAAATACGATTCCTCGGCCTCCGACGCGCCAGAACGCCGTCGGAGGAAGGGCGCCGATGCCCATGCCGATGCTCGCAGGCCAACCTCCCCCGACGGGCAAGCCAGCTGCTGCCAAGATGATACAATGCACATGACGCGGACGGTCGCGGCAAACTCGACTTGAGGACGCTTCCAGATGTCCGAACAAGCCAAAGCCGTGGTCCTGCTCAGTGGCGGCATCGACTCGACCACCACCCTCGCTGTCGCCGCCGACGAGGGCTATCACCTCTACGCCCTGACATTCCGTTACGGCCAGCGGCACGAACACGAGGTCGAAGCCGCCCGCCGTGTGGCGGAGCACCTCAACGTCACCCGACACGTGACCCTGCCGATCGATCTGCGGACCTTCGGCGGATCGGCCCTGACCGGCGATCTGCCCGTACCCAAAGGTCGCAGCCTCGAAAGGATGCACGAGGACATCCCCATCACCTATGTCCCCGCCCGCAACACGATCTTCCTGTCCTTCGCGCTGGGGTGGGCTGAGGTGCTCGGCAGCGGCGACATCTTCATCGGCGTCAACGCGGTGGATTACAGCGGCTACCCCGACTGTCGCCCGGAGTACATAAAGGCCTATGAGCGAATGGCCAACCTGGCCACCAAGGCCGCCGTCCAGGACCGACGCAGGCTCACGATTCACACGCCGTTGATCGACCTATCGAAGCCGGAGATCATCCGTCGCGGGCTCGCGCTGGGCGTCGACTACAGCCTGACGACAAGCTGCTACGACCCCTCACCCGACGGATCGGCCTGCGGCCAATGCGATGCGTGCCTACTGCGACGCAAGGGTTTCGCCGACGCCGGCGTGGCCGATCCCACGCAATATCAGGGTGACAGCGCACCATGAGCTACCGAGTCAAGGAAATCGTCTACACCCTCCAGGGCGAAGGCGCCCAGACCGGCCGACCGGCCGTCTTCTGCCGTTTCGCCGGGTGCAATCTGTGGTCGGGCCGCGAAGCCGACCGAGCCACAGCCGTCTGCAAGTTCTGCGACACCGACTTTGTGGGCACCGACGGAACCGGGGGCGGGTGTTTCGAATCGGCCGAGACGCTCGCTCCAGCGGTCGCCCGCGCGTGGCCGGCCGGGCCCTCGCAGGCGGCCAAGCCGATGGTGGTGTGCACGGGAGGCGAGCCGCTGCTCCAGCTCGACGGCGATCTGATCGGCGCCCTGCACGCAGCCGGGTTCGAGGTAGCCGTCGAGACCAACGGCACACTGCCGCCGCCGGCTGGGGTCGATTGGCTCTGCGTCAGCCCCAAAGCGGGCGCCGAGCTGGTCGTTTTCGCGGGCGACGAACTGAAGCTCATCTTCCCACAGCCCGGCGCCGAGCCCGAGAAATACGAGCATCTGGATTTTGCCCAATTCTTCCTCCAGCCGATGGACGGTCCGCAGCGGCAGCGCAACACGCAGGCCGCCGTCCGCTACTGCCTCGACCATCCACGTTGGAGATTGAGCCTGCAAGTGCATAAGCTGCTGGGCATACCCTAGAGGGAGGTCACCATGGAGATATTCAAAGCGTTCACCTTCGACGCCGCCCATCACCTGCCCAACTGCCCGCCCGGCCATCGATGCCGCCGACCCCACGGGCACTCGTACAGAATCGAGATTCACCTGTCCGGCGAGCCCCACCCCGACACCGGCTGGATCATCGATTTCGGTGAGATCAAAAAGGCCGTCCAACCCGTCGTCGACCAGATCGATCATCAATACCTCAACGAGATCGAAGGATTGGAGAACCCTACGACCGAAACCCTCGTCGTCTGGTTGTGGGAGCGCGTCAAGCCCGTCCTGGGCAACCTATCGAAGATCGTCGTGTACGAGACCTGCACCTCCGGCTGCGTCTACACCGGACCGAAGGATTGACCGCAGCGGCGTTTGCACGCCAGATATCCTAAGGTGCAACACCACACCGAAAATGGCACGAAAGGGGATACGTCTTGGCTCTGATCACACTCGAGAGCAAAAGCGAAGCGCTGGGCAAAGCGACCACCGTCCGGATCATCCTGCCCGACTGGGCTAAACCGCCCTACCCCACGCTCTACCTGCTGCACGGGCTGAGCGACAACGAGTCGATCTGGTCTCGGCGCACCGCCCTCGAGCGCTATGCCGAGGACTATCCGTTCCTGATCGTCATGCCCGACGGCGGCCGCTTCTGGTATAGCGATACGCTCATCAGCAAGTGCGAGACCTTTATCGCCAAGGAGCTGGTCGATTACGTCGACCACTTCCTGCCTACCCGCAGGCAGCGCCGATACCGCGCGATCGGCGGTCTGTCGATGGGCGGCTACGGGGCGATGAAGATCGGCCTCAAACATCCCCGGCGGTTCGGCGCCGTCGCCTGTCATAGTTCAGCCTTCTTTCCCCCCGACCGTCGGCCCGAGGACTTCACCGACGACCCCGGCTTGGCGCAACTGGCCAGCCCCGCGTTCGAGCCCGACGATAACGTATACGTCCTGGCCGAGAAGTGCCCGGTCAGGGCTCGCCCGGCCATCTACTTCGACTGCGGCCGACAGGACTTCCTGTTTACGCAGAACGAGGACTTTCACCGCCACCTTCGTAAGCTGCGAATCCCACACACCTACAAGCGCTTCGACGGCGAGCACAACTGGGCCTACTGGGACACCCACATCCAGGACGCGCTGCGCTTTCTCGCGCGGTCCATGCGCCTGGGCGCCGCGACCTCGCGCGAAGCCAAGTGACAACTTGCGCGTCCGGATTCAACGGCCACTGTCCGAATGCCTGTACTCAGGCGGTACACGCCGCTTTGCCAGCGCATGCCTCACGATCCGCCGTTACTGGCAGGGGTATCTACGTCAGTAGCCCCGAGACTCGGCGCTGTGGTTGGCGGTGAAGTGGCCGTTGCGCGGCTCGTAGAACCAGTCGCTGCTGCCCACCAGCCCGTTGCTTACGACGTTGCCCCCGGTATACGGATTGGCGGGAATTTGCTGCAAGTAGGGCCCGAATTGCCGGCCTTCCGAATCGCCGGATAGCGGCGAACCTGACACATCGGTTCGACCGGTCATCTGGGCGGCAAACGCCTCGACGTCGGGCCAGGCGCCGCCGTGCTGCTCGGCGTATCGCTGGATCTGGCCTCGAACGGCCGCCAGGTGGCTTCGCAGCACCACTAGGCGATTGTCGACGTCGGCGTGGGTGTACTTGGGCACCACAATCGCCGCCGTGATCGCCAGCACCAGGGCGAACAGCAGTAGTTCCATCAGGCTAAGCCGGCCCTGCTGAGATGAATCGCGCCCTTGCTGCACCGAAGCACTCCTGCTGACTTATCTACGGCGACGGGTCCGCCAACGTGCGCGGGCCATAGGAGATTTATCGGGTAACCGCCACGCCCGCTCGACAGTGCGCGCAACTTATTATGCAAACAACGCTTATGGGCCGTCACCCGGTGCCATACGCCGCCAGACGCCACCAGAGAGCAGCCCGGCCACCGTCGTGGCAGCTCCCTTGCCCCGAAGTCGCGGCTGGCAGAGACTGTGAATTTCCACAGCCCCGCCGGCCACGAGAACGGCGTCGTAGCCGCCCGCCCACAGCGGCGTGGTCCGGGCCAATCGCTCCCAGACAATCTGCCCGCCATCGCCTCGACAGCCAGCCAGCACCAATACGTCACGGCCGTTCAGCCGCGCCACACCGCACCCGCCGTCGGGAAATGCCGCCGCAAACGTGGCCGTCAGCGTGACCAGATCGACGTTCGGCGTGGTCGAGAGTCGCGCCACCACCACCGCCACACCGCCATCGGCCAAACGCCGACACATGAGCTGGAAGAATTCGCTGGTCCAGAAGGGCTGCGTCCATACGCCCAAGTCGCGCGGGCCCACGACGATCAGATCGTATCGGTCACGACCGACCCGCAGCATTCGCCAGGCGGCATCAGATGTTCTCTCAACGAGCACTTCTGCGGCGCAGCGAGCATCGCCGCCGACTGACGTCGCTCTCTCCATCCGCGGTCGCTGCTGCCGGGAGGCCGGAACGCAATGGACCCGGCGAACCGTCCACCCGGGCTGGACCACCACCGTCTCCAGCGGGGCAAACGGCGATCCGGCAAGATGTCGCAGCCACGCAAGCAGGTCAGCGTCGGGGACGACGTCCCCAGGCATCTCCCGCCAAATAATCCCGTCCCCACTGCCCGGCTGCTCGACGCTCTGCGTTGCCAAAGCCCGCGGACTAAAGGCTCGGGCCAACGTCCTCGGCCTCGGCGCCGCCGCGAACCCGAGCAGCACCGCCAACGCCGCCGCCGTCAAGCCCACCGACGTAGCCGCCGAGCTCCGTCGGTCAGCTGCCGCAAGCACACCTGCCGACGCCGACGCCACCAGACCAGCCAGCGCCACCCCCGCAGGCCAACCCAACCACGGAACCAGCCATGCCTTCGCCAACGACACGCTGCAAGCCAAGCCCACCAGCGCAGCCGCCAACGATTCGACCATGCGGCGCGACTCACCCGCAAGTCGGGTCGCCAACCCGCCACGACCCGCAGCCAGCGCCGTGCCCGCCACCGTCGCGCCGAGTGCGACAAGCACACCTGCCGAGAGCCCACCCAGTTGCCGGGCTGCACACAAGGTGATGAGACACATCAAGGCCGTCACAAGCATGGCCCCCGAGAACGGCCAAAGCGCGCCCGATCGCGGCGCGGTGCGCGCGCCCACCCCAACCCCAACCCCTGTCGCAGCCAGGAAGCCGCACAGCGCCGCGCTGCCGCTGAATAGACCCGCCGACCTCGTAGCGGACGACATCGACACGGCCAGCATACCCAACACAAACCCCCACGTTCCCACGCAAAGCAGGACGGCGGCGACGGCATCGGCTGCCTCAGGCGGGACGTGTGCCGTGGGCTGGTCCGCCCAAACCGCTCGTCGCTCCACCATGCCGGCCGCCAGGACGGACAGCAGAGCAGCCACGCACTGCAAACCCACGCCGAGCAGCACAACATGCGATGCGGTCGACCGCGGCAGCAACACCAGTTGCCCGAAGGCGATCCCCCCCGCCAGCGACACCACAAGCAGTGCCGGCAGGTCGACAACCTCGACCCCGTCGTCAGGGCGCTGATACACAGCGTGCACGAAAGTCAGGCTCACACCGTAAAGAATCAACAACGGCGAGAGGACCACCATGCTGCCGAGGCACTCGACCGTGCGCACACCTGTCAGTGTCCACAGGAAGGCACCGAACACACGGGGGTAGAGCCGATCCAGCAGCGTCATCCCAATCAGTGCCACCATCGCTGCTGCCGCCGCCGCCACCAGGATGGCGGCAAGCGCCAGCCACAGCACGCCGTGGCGAACCATCTGACGATCATCACCCGCTGGAATACCGGGGGCGGGCACTCGACGCACCCGAGCCCACGCGGACCGCACGAAGTGCACCACCAGTTGCTCCGGCAGCATCAGGCCGAAGGCCGCCGCCACCAAGCACACAGCCACGACCCACGCCGCCGTGCCTGGGGTCGGGCCTAGTGTGGCCGCAGAAACGGCAAGAAGGCCGGCCGTTTGCGTTCCCGCGCCCGCCGCCACCAGCGCCGCCACGCATGCAGCCAGCATGGCGGGACGACGGTCGTGTGCTGAATCGGGCTGACCCGAAGCGGCGTTCACGGCAGTGAGTGTAGCAGAAACCGAGCCACCGGGCTGCCGGGTTCAACGACAATCGTCCCGTCCCCGGTGGCTGACGTTTCGGAACCCGCCGGCAAACTCGCCGAGCCAGCATTGACCCAGCCGAGCATCGACAGTCAAATGGAGTTACAGGGCCGGTCCACGCTTGGGATGCGGTGATCGGGTCGCCGCATCCGCCGATACGTGTCCATGCAACGGCCAAGCCTGACGTGGCGAGGTGCGTCATGGCTGTATGCATTACATGGAGCCTGAGCCCAGCCACGCCGCCCGGCCCGTCGAAAAATGCCCCGGCCAGCCCGCGTACCAGAACGAACGAGGGACGAAGCTATGAACTCTCAAGTCGATGAATCCTGGTATCGCGAAGCGTACGAACACCTGCCGGTCCCGTATCAGTTGCTTGACCCCCGCGGACATCTGGTAACGGTGAACGACCTCTGGCTTCAAACGCTGGGATATTCGGCAAGCGAGGTGGAGGATCGCTGGTTTGGCGACTTCCTCACCAGCGAAAGCCGGGATCGCTTCACGGACGCACTCGCTCGCATCAAAAATGAGGGCGCCGCACGCGATGTCCGCTTCAGCCTGGTGCGAAAGGACGGAACGATTGTGTCGGCAGACTATGCCGGCCGCGCCGTCCGGGACGAAGATGGCGGCTTCCAACGGGCGCACGGCTGCCTTCAAGTGGCCACTGCGCCCGCGCTGCCGCCTGGACTGGCGGATGCCGCCGACCCCGACCCGTCATACATTCTCGGATCGACCGGCGAGTTGTTCACCCACTATGATACAAATCTGCGCGTTCTATGGGCCAACAGGGCGGCGGCCGACTCTGTGGGCCTCCCAATGAAGGATGTCATTGGTCGATATTGTTACGAGATTTGGCACGGGCGCAACGAACCGTGCGACGACTGTCCTGTGCTGGAGGCCTTGGAAACCAGACGGCCTCAGGAAGGCGAGAAGACCACGCCGGACGGTCGCACGTTCTTATTGCGAAGCTACCCGGTCTTAGACGAGCACGGCACGGTCGTGGGCCTGACGGAATTCGGGCAGGAGATCACCGAGCGCAAGCAGGTCGAGGAAGCCTTGCAGCGATCCGAATTGCAGTACCGCACGACGATCGACGCGTTGAACGCCATGATTCACGTCGTCGAACCGGACATGAAGCTCACACTGGCCAACGCGTCGCTCCTACGCTGGTGCCAGCGTCTCGGTCTTGAGGACGAGCCGTTGGGCCGAACGCTGTTCGAGGTGTTCCCGTTTCTGCCGCCGCACGTGCGCGAGGAATACACGCACGTTTTCGAGACCGGCGCCTCGCTGCAGACAAAAGAAACCACCAGGATCGGCAACGAGGAACTTGTGACCGAGACCAGCAAGGTTCCGGTGTTGGAGGATGGTAAGGTTACCCAGGTGGTCACGGTCGTGCGCGACATCACAGACCGCAAGCGTGCGGAAGAGGAAGCGCAGCGCCACCTTGCCGAATTGGCTCACGTAGCCCGTCTCAACACGATGGGCGAAATGGCGTCGGCGCTGAGTCACGAGCTGAGTCAACCCCTCGAAGCCATTGCGGCCTACACGCAGGGTTGCATACGGCGGCTCCGCTCGGCGCACGGTGGCGCACATGAACTGATCGAACCCATGGAACAGGCCGCCAGGCAGGCCCAGCGAGCAGGGCAGATTATCCGGCGACTTCGCGCCTTCGTGCGACGAACCGACCCGCACCGCTCAACCGTGGATCTCAACGAACTCGTCCGCGAGGCCGCCGCACTGGACGAAGCGGACGTTCGGCAAGCTGACGTGTCCCTGCACTTTGAACTGGCAAACGACCTGCCTCTGGTACAGGCCGACGCGATCGAGATCGAACAGGTCGTGCTCAATCTGCTGCGAAACGGGATCGAGGCTATGGGGGCGACCGAGCCAGCCCACCGTCGACTGGTGCTGCAGACATCGAGATTAGCAAACAAACAGATCGAAGTCGCCGTGGCGGATTCGGGCCCTGGGCTGCCGCCGAAGCTGCAGGATCGCGTATTCGAGCCATTCGTGACAACCAAGTCGACGGGAATGGGAATGGGACTGTCGATCACTCGATCGATCGTCGAAGCGCACGGCGGCCGGCTGTGGGTCACGCCCAACCCCGGGCGAGGTGTCACATTCCACTTCTCCCTGCCGATCGTCCCCCCCAAGCCATAGCGGACCGAACTGCGGCAGCACGCGCCGCTACGACGACGAGCCTTCCGGCTGTTCCGCCCGCCAGGGGAAGGAAAGGACGGTAGTCGTCGCCGCATCGAACACCCGCCGCCCACCCGGCTCCAGCTCGATAGTGAGCGAGCCGGTCGGATCGATCTGTAGCGTGCGACCAACGTAGGTCCGCCCCCCCTGTCTCAGGTGCACCCGCTGACCCATCGACTGAGCATGAGCCAGCCAGCGATCGCAGAGCTCGCCGTCCGACAGCGATTCGCCCGGCGCCAGGTACCGGTCCAGTTCGATCAACAGCTGACGGGCCAGGTCCAGACGGGCGACCGGATGGTCCGACGCGATCTCCAGCGACGTCGCATGCTCACGAAACTCGGGAGGAAAATGCCCGGGCGTCTGGTGACAGTTGATGCCGATGCCCACCACGTACGCCCTTCGCTGCGGAAGCAGCTTGGACTCGACCAGGATGCCGGCCAGCTTGCGCCCGCCCACAAGCACGTCGTTGGGCCAGCGGATGACCGGCTCGACGTCGTGGGCGACTGCACTAACGGCCTGACAGACGGCCATGCCCGCGATGAGAACCAGCCTTCCCGGGCGGGCGGGATCATCATGCTCAAAAAGCAGTACGCTGCCCAGGACGGCAGCGCCCCTTGGCGCCAGCCATCGGCGCCCGATGCGCCCACGACCGGCAGTCTGGTAGTCGGCAAAGACGGCCAGCCCGTCGTGGTCAGGATCGCCGCCTTGTGCGAACGCCAGGTCGTTGGTGCTGCCGGCCTCTGACACCACCCGGACGATCCGCCCGACGCGGCGTACCGGCAGGGCTTGGCGTATTTGGGCAGCATCCAATGGCTGGGGCATGGCCTGAGACCCCCGACCCGAGCGTCTGGCGTCGTGTTCGCCAGGATACGCCCTGCCGTCCGGGCTGCCAAGCTTCTGGCCGCAGCCATCGGGCGCTGGGGTTTGACTTGGGCGAGCCGATGCGGTAAGGTCATGCCGCGGGCGATGGTGCCCGCGACTTGGCGTGTATGCCCTTTCGCCAAGGGGTAGGTCGGCGGCAGAGAACCAGGCCGGCCGGTGGGCTCCTGTTTCGCGGCAGGGAGTTCAAGCCTCGTGAAAGGGTCCCGTGTGGCCGTGACCACTCTGCGTCGCAGCGTCACAGAGGCTGTAAGGATATGCAAGCTGGCATGTGCCGTCTCCACGCGGCAGGCCGGTCCGATACCCGGTGGTGTAATTGGTAACACACCAGGTTTTGGTCCTGGCATTCCTGGTTCGAGTCCAGGCCGGGTAGTCAGGCTCTCCTTGAACACGGGTGGACCCATGGATCGGTAGCCAGGTCCGTCCCAGGAAGGATGCGAGTGCAACCGACAGCGGCAGTGATACTGGCAGCGGGCAAGAGCACACGGATGATCACCGACCTGCCGAAGGTCCTCCACGAGGTGTGCGGTCGACCGATGCTGGCCTATGTGCTCGACGCCTGCCGCCTGGTGGGAATCCAGAAACTCCTCGTGGTCGTGGGATATCGCAAGCAAGAGGTCATCGAAGCTTTCCGTGAGTACGACAGCGTCGAGTGGATCGAGCAGCGCGAGCAGAAGGGCACGGGACATGCGGTGGAGGTGTGCGGCGAAGCTCTAGCCGAGCACCATGGTAATCTGGTGGTGCTGGCCGGCGACATGCCCCTGCTACGTACTGCGACGCTGAAACTGCTGCTCGAAAAGCACGAGGACGAGCACTCGGCCGCCACACTGGCCACGGCCATGCTCGACGACCCCACGGGATACGGACGCATCATCCGCGACGCGTACGGCAATCTACAGGGCATCGTCGAAGAGAGCGACTGCAACGACCAACAGCGATTGGTCAAAGAGGTCAACCCCAGTTACTACTGCTTCGATAAAGACCTGTTGTTCGAAGCCCTTGGGCAGGTCCGACCCGACAACGTCAAGGGCGAGTACTACCTGACGGATGCCCTGCGGATTCTCGTCCGCAGCGGGCATCGAGCGGTGGCGATTACGGCGGTTCGGCCCGAAGAGGCGATGGGGATCAATTCACGCCACCAGCTCCCGCAGGTGAGCAAATTGATGCAGCAGAGGATTCAGCACGAGTTGATGGACAACGGCGTGACGATCGTGGACCCGCCGAACACATGGATTGATGCTCGGGCAAGCATCGGCCAGGACTCGGTGATCCACCCATTCACGTACATCCACGGCAAGGTGAGCATCGGCCGCCGCTGTAGCGTCGGGCCGTTCGCCTATCTGCGTCATGGGACGGTCCTCGAGGATGACGTCGTGGTGGGGGTCTTCACGGAGTTGAAGAACTCGACGCTGGGAGAAGGCGCTCGGGCGCGACACCACAGTTACATCGGCGATGCGACGATCGGGCAACGCGTCAACGTCGGGACCGGGACGATCGTGGCCAACTTCGACGGAGAGCAGATTCATCCTACGCAGGTGGATTCAGATACGTATATAGGTAGCGGGTCAATCCTTGTCGCGCCGGTCCACGTGGCAGCCGGCACACGCCTCGATCCGGGCGCCGTCGTAAAGGGTGAATGCCCTCCGCCCGGGCAGAACGGGGCCGAATAGGTGCAATCCAAGCAAATCCGCCGTAGGAAAATGCAGAATATGATCGGCAGACTTCACGGAACGGAAACCGTCCGCCGCAAGACACCGGGCCTGCCGAGTCCGACCTGAGTAAGCGAGGAGAAGACGATGCCTGAGGCAACCAGAATGAAGGCTGAGATGCGGAAACCGAGCGGTACGCGAGCCGCTCGTACGTTGCGTCGTAAGAGCAGGGTGCCCGCCATTCTCTACGGCCACAGGGAAGAGCCCGTGGCGGTCTCGCTACCCGCGCACGATCTGGTGGTAGCGCTGGGGCACGGTGCACACCTTCTGGAGTTGGACGTCAAGGGCTCGTCGACCCGGTGCCTGATCAAGGAGGTGCAGTACGATCACCTCGACGAGGATCCCGTGCACGTCGACCTGGTACGGGTGAGCCTGGATGAGCGCGTCCAGGTGGTCGTGCCGATCGAGCTGCGCGGTGTGCCGGCGGGCGTCAATGAAGGCGGTGTGTTGGACCAGATCATGGGCGAAATCGAGGTGGACTGTCTCGTGACCGAGATCCCCGAGGCGACCCGCATTCGGGTCGCATCACTCGGGCTGAACGAGTCTCTGCGTGTCAAGGATCTGGACCTGCCCGAGGGCGTAAGGCCTCTGGCCGAGCCGGACGATCCGGTGTGCACGGTCCGGCCGCTCGGCGAAGAGCCGGAAGAGGAAAAGCCCGCCGAGGAAGGCGAGGCCGAGCCCGAGATCATCGGACGCGATGAGAAGGAGCAGCCTGAGGATAAGGAAAAGTGACCCCGCAGCGCATCCGCGTCTCGACTTGCGGCCTCAAACCAAGGTGCAATGAAACTCGTGGTAGGACTGGGCAATCCTGGTAGCCAATACGCCGAAACCCGGCACAACGTCGGGTATCGGGTGGTGGACCGACTCACCGAACGCTGGGCGATTCCGTGTCGGCGCGAGAAGTTCCGCGGTCTGATCGGAGAGGGTCATGCGTGCGGCACGTCGGTATTGCTTCTCAAACCCACCACGTTCATGAACGATAGCGGCCGGTCAGTGGGAGAGGCCTGGCGTTTCTACAGGCTGGCGGCGGACGATCTGCTCGTGATTCTTGACGATATGGACCTGCCACTCGGGCGGATTCGCCTGCGCCCGGGGGGTTCCGCCGGCGGGCACCGAGGGCTGGATAGCATCATCCTCATGCTGGGGCGCGACGACTTCGCAAGGCTGCGGATCGGCATCGGATCCAGTACCGAGGGCCAGGCCATCGGACATGTGCTGGGGCGATTTGAACCCGTCCAGTTGCCTAACGTCGAGCCGACCGTGACACGGGCGGCCCAGGCCGCCGAATGCTGGATCAGCGAAGGCATCGAACAGGCGATGAACCGTTACAATGGCCCGACCGACGCGACGGCGGGCAGATGAGCGCAAAGCAGGAGAATCAGCATTGAATACCTACGAAGCGATGTTCGTTATGGATTCGGGAAAGGCCGCCGACTGGCAAGCTGTCGAGGGAGAGATCGAGCGCTTGACAGGTCGTGCCGAAGCGGAGTTGCTTTGCTGCCGCAAATGGGATGAGCGTCGGCTGGCGTACGAGATCGGCCCGCACAAGCGTGGATGCTATATCCTGACGTATCTTCGCGCCGATCCGTCTCGCATTGCCGGGCTCGAGCGCGATGCACAGCTCTCCGAGCACATCGTGCGGATGCTCGTCCTTCGAGCAGACCACGTCAGCGAAGAGGAGATTCGCAGCCACGCGCAAGCAGGCGCCGAACAGGCAGCGGTCATGCGACCCGGCGCGAAAGCAGACGAAGCCGCACACGCACGCCAAGACAAGCCCGCCACCGAAAAGGTCGAACCGACTCCGGTGGACACGGCGGGCGATACGCCTGAGCGCGAGAAGCCGCCGGCCGCCGACGTCCCGGCTGATGTGCAGGCACCCGCGCCCGACGTCCCGCCCGACTCACAAGCGCCGGCCCCAAGCCCTGCCGCGGACAAGACGACCGCCGACGAGCAGACGACCGATGATCCACCCGCCGCCGCCGGCGACGCAGATTCGGAGGAGAAAAACTCGTTGCCGTAAGCGAGCAGGCGCCTTCCGAGACGTCGTCGGACGCCGCGCCAAGTCGACGCAAGGTGATTTCGTAAGGGTCCAGACAGAGGAGAAGCGACATGGCCAATTACAACAGGGTAATTCTGGCGGGCAATCTGACGAGGGACCCGCAACTGACCGTCCTTCCCAGCAATACGCCGGTCTGCGAGTTCGGTCTGGCCGTCAACCGACGATGGCGCGGCCAGGACGGCCAGAATCGAGACGAGACCTGTTTCGTCGACTGCCGGATCTACGGCGCCCAGGCCGAGACCTTCAACCAGTATATGAGCAAGGGCCGGTCGGCGCTGGTAGAGGGTCGCCTGCGTCTGGATCAGTGGGAAACCCAGGATGGGCAAAAGCGAAGCAAGCTTTCGGTGGTGGTGGAGCGATTCCAGTTCCTCGGAACAGGTCGAGGCGGCGGCTCCGGGTCGCCGCAGCAGGCCGATCGGGGCGCCGAAAGACCTTCGCCACCTTCGCAAGAGGACGTGCCGCCGCCTGGCGGGGACGACGACATCCCGTTCTGAAAGAGGCGGAACGCACCAGGCAACATCTGTCCGAGGCTGTTGGTAAACGGACAGAACGCATGTAACCGAAGCCGAAGAAAGGGTTAGCGAACCATGAGTGCTATGCAACGAGGCGGTGGACGGCGGACTACCCGCAAGCGGGCCAGGGGCCGAAGTCGAACCGTCTGCCGGTTTTGTCGTGAACACGTTCGCGAAGTAGACTATAAGGACCTGACGGCCTTGCAGCGGCTGCTGACCGCTCGCGGCAAGATCTACTCGCGTCAGCGAAGCGGCAACTGCGCCAAGCACCAGCGTTCGGCCAAACGCGCTTTGAAACGCGCGCGTTTCCTGGCGATGTTGCCGTACACGACGTAAGTCGAGCGAAGCTGCCGACAAAACAACTGGAGAACAAGACTATGAGGTTGTTATTGCGCAAGGACGTACCCAGGCTGGGCCAGGTCGGGGATGTCGTCGACGTGGCCGCTGGATACGGTCGGAACTATCTCGTCCCGATGGGCTTGGCCGTCGAGCCCAACGCCGCAAACCTGCGCGAGATCGAGGAAGAGAAGAAACGTGCCGCCGAAGAGCGCGCCCGGCGCCTACAGAATATCAAGCAGGAAGCCGAGCACCTGGCGGGAACGGAAGTCACCATCCCGGCTGCGGCCAATCCCGAGGGACACCTCTACGGGTCGGTGACCACGCGCGATATCGCCCGCGCACTGATCAACGAAGGACACGCGGTCACGGCACAACAGATCAGGCTGGAACGCCCCATCCGACAACTCGACACGGTTGCGGTAACCGTCGAGTTCGACGAAGACATTCGGGTGGAAATCAAGGTTTGGGTCGTACCTGAAAAGACGGCAGGGACGCTGGAAGATGAGTCAGCCGCCACCGGGCAGCAGCCC
>CBFCZG010000049.1:0-18132 GCA_965602375.1 uncultured Phycisphaerae bacterium
CAGGGCGGTGGGTATCAGCGGGGTGGACGGGCGCCTGATGGAAGCCCGGGCCAAACTGGGGGATGGGCGACCACGTGCCGTATTGTTCGCGCCCGCCGGCCCGCTCGATGCGGAACAGGTTGATCCGCCACTGCTGCCCGTCGTCGGGCACCGAGACGTTCAGATCGGCAAAGGGGATAGCCGCCTCGACCGACCACCACAGATCGACCTGACTGTTGCCGAAGAGGCGACCCTCACCAGCCGCCACCAGGCGCAGACCGTCGGCGTTCCAGCTTTTGTCGAACTTAAAACCAGGCCCCCGCTTGATCTCAGGGTTGGTGATGATGGCGTCGAAGATCACGGCGCGTGGTGAGAAGTTGAACTCGAAGTAGCGGTCGAGCTTGCCGTCGGGGCAGACAAAGGCCTCGACCACGTCCTGCTCCCACAGCATCTGGTCGCGCTGCGTGTAGGTGCTGATGATCTCGGGATCGACGCAATGGTAGTACAGGTAGAGGTTGTCGGCGTCGAAGCAGGCCTTGATGGTCGTCTGGCAATCGGGCTTCCGGTCGCTCTGACCGAGGATGGTCAGCTCCGACAGCGGCTGGGTCTTGGGCCAGGGGGCGTGATCGCCGCGTCCGTCCAACGGATCGGGCGGTTGGGCCACGAAACGCACGTCGTACCGGGCCAGTTCCGACATGACGGTAGCTCCTTTGTGATTGGACCTGTAGCCATCATAGGTTCGTCACGGGCGCCGACAAGTCATTCGAGCGAGCCGGGCGGAGCGTGTGGCACCTAACGATACGCCTTGGTCAGGTGACTTGACGGGTAGTAATGCCGCAGAATCTGTCCGGCGGTAAAGCCCTGCTTCGCCATGCCCTCGGCGCCGAACTGGCACATGCCCACCCCGTGTCCGTAGCCCCGTCCGTCCTGGAAGACGAACGCGTCGCGCTCGGCGACGAGGCGGAAGCGCGTGCTCTTGAGGCGGTTGCCGCCCATCGCCAGGCGGAAGTCCTCGGCCCGCAGATCGAACGACTTGCCGTCTGCGTCGACCACCTTAATCCTCGTGGCGTGGCCGTTCGGTGTGTGTCCGAGCACGACAAGCTGCCGGACGGTCTTGAGCCCGGCCAGGTGGCTAAATCGCCCTCGAAGTTTCTCGGTGACAAATGTCTTGGTCAACCGCACGGGGTCCCAGCGGTAGTAAGGTGCGTTGCGGCAGTAGGGGCAGGCCACGCCGCCGGCCAGCGGCGGAATCTCGGGCTCGGGCTTGACGTTGGCAACGCTCTGGGTCATGCCGCCGCAGGTGGAGCTGTAGTAGGTGCTGAAGACCTCGCGTCCGCGGGGAGAGTCCCACGTCAGGACGATGCCTCGCGTGTAGTCGACGGCCTTGACGGCGTTGTGACCTTCCGCATCGAGGCCGATGTATACCTGTGAAGCGGTCGTGCTCAATACGTCGTAATCGCGTTTTGGGCCGTGCTTGAGCTTCTGATAGAGGGCATAAGTTCGTGCGGTGATGGCCTGGGCGCGGAAGGTCTCGCGGTGGAAATAGCGCGGCAGTTCGCCCCGCAACACCCCTTTGAGGTACGATTCGACGTGGATGAGGTTGGTGGCGGTCAGACCGTCGGGTCGGGCCTCGATCCGCATGCGCCCGCGGTAGCGTCGGTCGTTTAGTTGGATCGTGCCGTCGTCGGTGGGGACGATCTCGACAGGTCCGGTGCCCAGTTCGTATGGGCCTATGCTGAGCGGCGGGCTGCTGGAACTGGCGACCGTGACCTTGCTGCGCTGCAAGGGATCGGGCGAGTCAGCCAGGAGTTCGTGCCGAGGCCCGCGGATCTCATAGGGACCGGCCACGGCCAGTTCGAGCGATGCGGCCCCCTGTGCGAGTCGCACGCGCAGATGCAGATCGACGGGCATGAGCGCCCTGCCGGGACGCTCGACCTCGACCGGCGTGATTGTTTCCCGCCGGCACGACAGACCGCCGGCGGCCGGCAGCACCACCGAAATGAGCAGCAGCCAAGTGACCGCCTGCCGCCACGTGTCCCGATGGTCCGTTGCGAACGGCTGATTCATCCGCTGATCTGGCGCAGGTTCAGGCCGTATTCGGTCAGACGCTGCTTGACTTCGTTGAGTGAGGTCTGCCCGAAGTTCTTGGCCCCGAGAAGTTCGGCCTCGGTACGCGAGGTCAGATCGCCCAGCGTCTCGATGTTGAGGCGCTGAAGGCACTTGCGCGACCGCACCGACAGCTCCAACTCCGTGACGGGTTTGTCCAGCACTTCGGGTGCTCCGGCCGCCGTGACCCTCCCCAGCGCCTCCTGCCGAGCGGCCGACTGCTGCTCCTCGAGCAGTTGGCCCAGCCTCAGTCCCCGCTGGGCGAGCATGGCTTTAATTTCGGTCAGACTGGTCTCGCCGAAGTTCTTGTAGGCCAGCAGTTCGGCTTCGCTGATTCGCAGCAGGTCGCCAAGCGTGAAGATATTCATCTTCTTGAGGCAGTTACGGCTGCGCACCGAAAGCTCGAAATCGCTGATGGGCGTGTCGAGGATGGCGTCTCGCTTCTCGCGTATTCGCTCCTGATCTTCGTCGATGAACATCTGCTGCGAACTGGTCACTTCGCGCATGAACAGTCTGGCGCGGGGGTGATTCGGATCGGAGGCAAGCACTTGGCGCAGGCAGCGTTCGGCGTCTTCGTAATCGGCCGCGTCTTCATACAGGACGGCCAGATTGACCAGGGCGTTGACGTGCGCCGGCTCCTGTTCGACACACTGCTCGTACTGGTCGATGGCCTGCTCATCCTCGCCTTGTAGATCGAGGGAGTAGGCCAAACGGAACCGCGCTTCCACACACGCCTCGTCGACCTCCAGGGCCTTCTTGAAGCGGTCAATGGCCGCCTCCCGCAGGCCCTGCTGCTCCAGTAGGAGCCCCTCAACCACATGGAATCCGGCGTGGCGTTCTGCACGGCCACTGATCTGTCCCGCAGCCGCCTCGGCCTCGTCCAGCCGGTCTGCCTTGAGCAGCGTTCGTACCTTCTCCAGGTCGCACTCGACCGGGTCCCACCCGGCCGTTGCAGCCGCATCGAGTTGCTCGAGTGCTGTGTCGTACTGCCTGAGTTGCCGAAGAGCCCTGGCCAGATAGTAGTGCTTCAATTTGCAGTCTTGCGTCTGTTGCAGCCAGTCGGCTGCCGGCCGGTGCCGTCCGAGCAGGCACCAGCCCAGCCCGAGCCTCAGCGCGAGCTTGGACCGGCCCGCATCGTCAGCCGCCTGCTCCTCCAGCTCCTCCAGGAGCATCATCAGGCGTTCACGTTGCCGGCCGGCTTGCCCGACCATCTGGCGCACCTGCTCAAAGGTGGCGTCGTCGAAAGGGTCCTGGTTGTAGAGTTGTTCGAGATCGGCGACCGCTTCCATAGGCTGCTGAGACCTCCTTTGACTTGGTACCTACCCCGTGCAGACCTGTCTCCACACCGCGTTGGTAGTCTTGTTTGGATGGTCAGCACTGTTTGGCTGGTAGCGAGCAGGCTAGTATAGTCGCCGGCCACGGCGCGTTCAACCCCCGTCGAGGCCGTGTGCAATGGTTCAGCAGGCTGGCAGAGCCCAGGACGTCCCGCTTCGGTCGGAAGGCCCCGTTGTCGTGGTGGCCAATCCGGTCGCCGGTGGTGCCACGTCACGGGCGATTGTCACAGAACTGGCCCAGCGTCTGAAGACGGCCGGTCGCCAAGTGCTGCTATACCGTACGGGGGGCCCGGGTGAGGCGCCGGGCTTTCTGGCTGAAGTGGCAGGTCGTTGCAGCGCGGTAGTCGCCGTGGGCGGCGACGGCACGGTTCGCGAGGTGGTCGAGGGGCTGATCGACTGCCCCACACCGATCCTGATCGTACCCGTAGGCACTGAAAACATTGTGGCCAAAGAGTTTAGGTCTCGTGTCGACGTCGAACGGCTCTGGCAGACGCTCCAGCAGGGCCACGTCAGGCGTGTCGACGTGGGACTGGTCAATGACCGCCCGTTCCTGATCGTAGCGGGCATCGGATTCGATGCTGAGGTCGTGGATCGGCTAGTGGACCAGCGAGCCGGTCACATCACGCACCTGAGCTACTTCTGGCCACTTTGGCGAACCTTTTGGGAGCACCGCTTCTGGCCGGTGCGTGTGGTGGTCGATGGCGAACCGGTGTGCCATGGACCGGGGCTGGTCTTCGTGGGCAATCTGGCGCGCTACTCGGTTGGACTGCGGATTCTGCGGGACGCCCGCCCCGACGACGGACTGTTGGACGTCTGCATCTACCGCTGCCGTTGGCAGGGACGATTGCTGCTGCACGCATGCCGGACTATCCTGCGCACTCACGTTGGCAGCCGTGGCGTGATCTACCGGCGATGCAGGCGGGTGGAGGTGACGTCGGACGGGCCGTTGACGGTTCAGGCCGACGGAGACCCGGCGGGTGGTGTGCCGGTGAGCTTTTCGGTGGTGCCTGGCGCGGCGCTGTTTCTTGAACCGCCCTCGTGAGTTCGGGCAGCGGAGAGGGTCAACATGGGTCCAGCGGGCGTGGATGTGGCGGGCGTAACCATCGGGGGCGGCGGGCTGTGTGTGATTGCCGGGCCCTGCGTCATCGAGTCGCGCGATCACTGCCTTGCCCTGGGCGAGCACGCTGCCAAGGTATGTGGCCGACTGGGTGTGGGCTACATATTCAAAGCAAGCTTCGACAAGGCAAATCGCTCTCGTGTAGCCAGTTGCCGCGGGCCCGGACTCGACGAGGGGTTGGCGATCCTGGCGGCTGTCAAGCGCTCGCTGGGCGTGCCTGTCACCAGCGACATCCACGAAACAGCCCAGGCCGAAGCGGCTGGCGCGGTGCTCGACCTGCTTCAAATCCCCGCATTCTTGTGTCGCCAAACGGACCTGCTGCTGGCGGCGGGGCGCACCGGACGCCCGGTGAACGTCAAAAAGGGGCAGTTTCTCTCGCCCGAGGAAATGGTGGGCCCGGTTGAGAAGATTCGCTCGGCGGGCAACGAGGACGTTGTGCTTACCGAGCGAGGTACGTTCTTCGGCTACCATCGGCTGGTGAACGACATGACCGCCATCCCGCGTATGCGGGAGTTGGCACCGGTGGTTTTTGACGCGACGCACTCCTGTCAACTGCCCGGAGCAGGGGGCGACCGTTCCGGCGGCCAGCGGCAATTCGTACCGGCCTTGGCGCGGGCAGCCGTGGCGGCCGGGGCCGACGCACTCTTCCTGGAGATCCACGACGATCCCCCTCAGGCGTTAAGTGATGCGGAGACGGTCTGGCCCCTCGATCGGCTGGAAGCGCTGCTGACGGATTGCCTGCGGATCGCAGAGGCCCGAGACGGTTTCGCCTGCTGATGGGTCGGCTGGGCTAGTTCTGGCTCATCGACGGCGGCCACTGACCTCTTGTCTTACGGGTAAGGTCGATCAGCCGGCCCAGGATCTCGATTTCGGCTACCAGTTGCTCCACGCGCTCGACCACATCCAGTTGCTCCAGCAGGCTCTGCTTTACCTCCACATCCTGGACCATGGCATACGCCACGAGATCGGTCACAGCGCCCAGCGGCAGCTCTGTGGACAGAAGCGTCTTGAGCTTCTCGGTAACGGCGATGTCCCGGAACGCATCGTTCGAAATGGAGCCGTGCAGGTGTTCGCGCAGCGAGTGATGAATGGAGTCCGTTTCCGGTTCGCGTGAGGTCATGCGCTCCATCATCGCTTCGCGATATGTCCCGTCAGCGTGCTCCTGCCGGATGCGGGCCCGACACAATCCCTGAAGGATGATGTTGTACTTGCCGTCCTCAAGTTCCTCATGGTTGAGGATGCGTCCCACGCACGTTACGGGGTTGATGGGCGCCTCGTTGGTACGGTAAAGGTCCTCGTAGCCCGGGTGCAGGAGGGCGATGGCTATGAGGCGTTCGCCGCCGAGGGCATCACCCACCATCGCGCGGTACCGCGGTTCGAAGATGTGGAGGGGCAGGACCGCGCGTGGGAACAGCACCGCGTTCGGCAGGGGGAATAGCGGCACGGGGTCGTCCAGCTCTGGAATGGGCAAATCGCTCATCAACTCAATTGTAGTCACGCGGCTGCCCGATACGAAGGGCTCGCGCCTATCGGTCGAGCAGGTGCAGGCGGAGCATGTTCAGGGCGGCCGAGGCCGTACGCCGGCGGATGGCGTGGCGATCCATGTGGGCTCCGAAGCGGTGTTCGGCCACGTGGCAGTCGCCGGCGTCGGCCAGCGCAATGTAGACCAGCCCGACCGGCTTGTCCGTCGTGCCGCCGTCTGGTCCGGCGATGCCCGTGACAGCCAGGGCAAAGTCTGACCCGAATCGCTCACGGCAGCCACACGCCATGGCCCGGGCGACCGGCTCGCGGACCGCCCCGTGGATCTCGATGAGCTGTTGCTGGACCCCGAGTAGATCCTGCTTGGCCATGTTGGCGTAGGCCACGACCCCGCCAAGGAAGTGCGCACTGCTGCCGGGCACGTCGGTAATCCACTTGGCGACCAGGCCGCCGGTGCAACTTTCGGCGACGGCTACGGTCTGACCATTCGCCTGGAGCAGACGCCCCACAGCCGAGGCCAGCGTCTCGTCACCACGGCCGAAGATCAGCGTACCCAGCCGCGCCTCCACGATTCCGGCGGTTTCGGCGACCTTCTGTCGTGCCTCCGCCAGATGCCCGCAGGCCACGATGCGTACCGAGATGATACCCTCGTCGACGCGCGTGCCGACCGCGGGTTGGTGTCCGGGCTGCATGAGATCGCTTATCTGCTGCCCGATGTCCGACTCGCCCGTACCGAAGCAATGCAGCGACTCGGTTACCACGACCTGACCGGTCGATCGACTCACCAGGTCGGGCAGGACATGACGCTCGAACATGACCTTCATCTCTCGAGGCACGCCAGGCGTGACGTAAATGATCGCATCGCCACACCGGGCGCGAATGCCCGGCGCCGTGCCGCAAGGGTTCTCGAGTGGCTCGCTACCGTACGGAAACATCGCTTGGATCGCATTGCGGTCGGCCATCTTGCGCCCACGGCTGCGGAAGAAGTCGCGGATCCGATCGAGAGACGCCTCGTGTAACTCCAACGGTGCCTCAAGCACCGTGGCAAGGGCGTGGCGTGTCAGGTCGTCTTCGGTGGGTCCAAGCCCGCCCGTCACCAACACCACAGTGCCAGGTTTGGCGGCGCCGGCCAGCGCCTCTTCAATCCGCGTCTGGTCGTCGCCGACCGTTATGTGTTCCACCACCGGGACGCCGATTTCAGCCAGACGTTGCGACAACCAGGCCGCGTTCGTGTCGATGAGTTGGCCGAGCATCATCTCGCTGCCCACGCTGATTATTCGTGCTTCAAGCATGTCAGCAGCGTAACGGCACGCGCGATCTTGGCAAGTGCCCAAGAACGTCGGCCGCGGGCCCTTCTGACGGGGGGAGGGGTGCCCCACAGTGGGCATCTCTTGGGCGGTTGAACGGTATCATGTCGACCGATAGGATGGCGAACGACTCCGAGCTCGGGCTCGCGGTGTCTTGAGGTCTGGAGCGATTGATGAACTTGGTCTAACGGCCGAGGGAGGCGGTAGGTGACTCGTCTGGTGTTGACCTCTTCGACCGGCGCGATGTTCGCCCTGATGGTGGCGGTCGTGTGCATGACCTCGCCGCAGGGCTGCTATCAGGACTGCTGTCCGACGCCCAGCGGCGCCTTGCCGCCGGAGTCTACCCGCTGGATCGACCTGCCCGGCGCGCTGAACGCACGCGATTTGGGCGGCTACGTCGCGGACGACGGCAGGACCGTCCGTTGGCGGCGAGTCTATCGCTCGGCCGCACTTGACGCGTTGACGGAGGAGGGCTGCCAGGCGTTTGCCGACCTGGGGATCGAGACGGTAATCGACATGAGGAACCGACTGCTGCCATCGACGCTGTTCGGCGGCGACGTTCCGTGCGTGTTCTGTTGCGCCGAGATGCACCTGCTACCCGTCGCGGGCATCGCCGATGAGAACGCGTTCGAGTCGGCCCTCGAGCCTTATGCCGAGTCCTTTGGTGAGGGGCTTGAGCTGCTGGCCGACCCCGAGCGATTGCCCTTGTTGTTTCACTGTGGCGGGGGGAACCATCGGGCGGGTGTTTTCGCGGCTCTGCTGCTGTCGGTACTGGGGGTCGATCTCGAGGACATCGTCGACGACTTCATGCTGTCGCCTGAGATCAAAGATCCGGCGCCGCTTCTGAGCCTGCTGGATTACATCGACCGGGAGGGTGGCATCGAAGTGGTGGCCGCATCGCTCGGCGTTTCCGAGCAGACGCTGGCGGCGGTTCGCGAGAATCTGCTGGAGTGAACGGCAGCGCGCGGGTCTGATCTGAACTCAGTCGGACCTTGTGTGGGTCGGTCGTGCTGCATTGCCCGGCTGGCCGATGACCTGTGCCATCGTCGTGCCGATTCGCTCACCGGCGCGGCGCCACGCCAAGGCCGCTTCATGCGTCCAGCTCTCGCCCGACAACTCCGCGACGGTCAGAAGCAGTGTGTTGATGAAGGGCTTGAGGTCCTCGCTCCTGGCGCCGTAATCGACATGCCGCTGGGCCAGTCGGCGTACGTATCGCTCCATCTGGCCGGGGGCTCGAGAGAACTCGGCTGTAAGCGTCAGCGCCGACAAGGCTAGCCGCTCTCTCGCGGCGTCGTCGACACCCTCGAACGCGGGTCGGAATCGGGGATGTTCGCGGAAGAGCCGATCGAAGAACCGTTCGGCCAAGATCAGAGGTCTGTTCCGGATGCACTCCAGGCTGGCTTGAATGGCTTCTGTCTGCTCCGTCACGTTTACAGGTCACCTCTCGTGGAAGTGTACGATACAGACGGTCAACCGCGCTGCATGCTTTATCGGCCGTTTTGAGGCATATCTTGGCTTTGCACCGGTGGAGATTTGAGGCCGTGGCGAGCGATTCTTCAGCTTGGCACGGTCAGCGTGAGGGAGGGGGGCCGGCGGCAGCGGGTGCCGGCGGCGGGACGCCTTCCAGACGGCCGGCTCCGACGGCCGGCTCCCGGGTGGATGCCGGCGGCGCCGGTCGAGCCAGCGGGATGGTAAGCGTTCGGCAGCGTCCGTTCCGCACCACGCTCAACTCCACCGCACTACGCATCAAACCTACAGAAACGTCGGGGCGTTGCCCGACAGCGCCCGGTCCGACGTCAAAGGCCGCGATGAAGATGACATCGCTGACCGGCTCGGCGGTCTTCAGCGACAGGCGGCTGCGAAGGGCGACAGTGTCGGCTCCGTGGCGTTCGGGCTTGGGGATCACTGCCGGCTCGAGCAGTTCGCGCAGCGGCGCGGTCGACCATCGCTGCATGTGGGCGAGCGTACTTCCACTGCGAATCTCATACCCTTGGTCGGTCTGACGTGCCTCGCCGGCTAGCTGATACAGCAATTCGAAGCGAACGGGGCGGACGGCGGCCAGTTCGTCGACGATCACCACCACGTCCGGCCTGACGAACAGCACGTGCCGGATGAACTGGGACAGTCCTACAGCCTCAGGATAGGCTGAGGTGGCGTCGGCGGTGTACCAGTCGTAGTCTTTGCCGAACTGCACGAACCGCATTTCGGGGTTTGCGTCGGTGTCGATGCACGCCTGTATGTTGAACCATTCACCACCCTCGCCGACTTGACCGGCGCCGTCGACCAGCAGCGTGCTGTGGTTGCTTGTGCGCTTGCGCAGCGTGTACCCGTCGTCGACGAGGATGTGGTCCTTCCCGCGTACCAACGTCAGGCTGGCTGCGTCGGGGTGAACGTGTCGCCCGCCCAGGTCGCGCCGCACTTGCGCGGCATTGCGACCCAATGGTGGACCGCACTTGAGGGCCACGTGCAGGGCGTCTTCGGTCCAGTCGCTACGGGCAAAGACCAGGCCTAGATCGCTGAAGAACCGGCCCGGCGGCTCGTCGCCTGGGTGGATCGGGCGCACGCTCGGATCGTACCAGAGCAGATCGAGCCACTCGCGTTGTCCGCCACCGGCTGCTTCGATGTGGTCGGCCAGCCACTGCCAGCGTCCCCTGCGGTACTCGCCGGCCAGCCGTCGCAGCAGATGACCGGGACCGCACCAGTCAGCGCGGGCGCTGTCGGCGAAGTTCACACACGAGCGCCCGTCCGGCAGCGCTGCATAGAGGCGGTAGTCGCCGGTCTTGCCGAGCCACGGGTGACCGAAGCGGTCGATCTCCAGCAGGTCGCGCTGAAGAGCGAGGTACTTCAGCAGATACTCCAACCCGCAGCCCCAATACGTTACGCCCTCGTGGGTGGCGCCGTCGGGGCCCAGTGCCTCCAGCACCGCGTCGAAGAAGTTCTGTGCCCAAACGATCCACCCCAACACCTCGTCGCTTTCGTCAAACAGGGCGAAACCACAAGTCGCCAAACCTGCCGCATCGATCCACAGACTGTTCTGAAGGTGCGCGTTGTTCGGTCGCGCCTCTGCCGACTCATACACGATGCGTCCATGGCTCAGCAGGGCCTGGCGCATAGCGGTCCTCGTTTCAGGCTTCAACTCGTGGTAGAGCCAGTCGTATCCCACCGCGAGGCCGAAAAGCATGTGACCGGCCCCCGAACCGGCGTCGACGACCCAATGGCGATAGCCTGCGGCTTTGAGCATCCAGTTTTCGGCGGCATGGAGGTACTTGACCTGCCCGGTAAGTCTGTAGGCCAGCGCCAGCCAGGGCACGCGGTTGCCAAAGCCGCGGACGGCGTTCGCTGTCTTTGGCGGTTCGGCCGGCGGCGACTCGTCGAGCATCTCGTCCGCCTGCCGGATGATCTGTCGGGCCAACAGGGCACGCTTACCGCGGGCGGTCTGCCGCCGCAATAGCCTGAACTGCTCGCCGTTGAGCAGCAGCCGAGGATGCATGCCCGCCTTGCCGGTGAGTTGCTGTTTGACCAACTCGGCGGGCGCGCGCTGGGAGGTCGTGGCAGGGGTCAGGCAGTGGAGTGCAAAGACGGCCGCGGCCAGATGCGTCATGGTCCACCTCACCAGCGGATCGCTACGAGTGTCTCACCTATTAGATACACAGCACACTATATCACGGACGCAGCCCGGTGCCTGCCGCTATAATGGTGCCATGGACACACTCAGCGGGTTTGACAGGGTTCGGCTTTACGTGCTGGTCACAGCCGAGTTGTGCCGCGGCGACTGGTTGGAGACTGCCGGTGCCGCTATCGACGGGGGCGCCGAGGGCGTGCAACTGCGTGAAAAGCAGCTGTCCGACCGCGAGCTGCTGCGTCGGGCAACGGCGTTGGCAGAGTTGGCCCACAGTCGGAACGCACTATGCGTCATTAACGACCGGCTCGACATCGCGGTTTTGGCCGGCGCCGACGGCGTGCACGTTGGACAGGACGATCTGAGTGTCGCAGAGGTCCGCCGCATCGCTGGCGGGAATCTGCTGGTGGGCAAGAGCACACACAGCCAGCAACAGGTTGTTGCGGCGGCGGCGGAGGGGCCTGACTATCTGGCCATCGGGCCGATGTTCGCCAGCCATACCAAACCGGACGTGCGGGCGCTTGCGTCGCGCGAGGCGTTAATCGAGGCGGCCCGCAACGAATTCGCCGGCCCGATCGTGGCCATCGGGGGTATCGACGCAGAGAACGTTGGGCAACTCGTCTCGGCCGGGGTGAACCGCGTGGCCGTGTGCAGCGCGATCATTGGTGCCGAAGACCCGGCAGCCGCAGCCGGGGCAATCCGAAAGCAGTTGCTATAGAACCGCAGTCACCTCTGCCTTATTCAGGACCACGGGCTACGTGTTCAGCCACGGCGGCTGCCAGGCGCTCACCGGCCTGGCGATAGGCCTCTCGCGTGAACAGTGTAGTGCCGGCTGAGGTGTAGGGCGTTTCGATCGTCAGGGCGCACAGTTTCAGCTCGCCGCAGCAGTAGCCCACAAAGCCGGGCGTCTCCCAGCGCGATCGGTATCGCGCGACCCGGTTGGCTGGCTCGGCGGCGAACTGGTGCGTGAGCGCTTCGCCCAGACGAGCGGTCCACTTGTCGGCTCGCTCGTGCTCAGTGGGATAGTTCTCTGGCGCGGGCAGGTACATGTACATGCCGTCGGTCTCGCAGGCGCCGGGCGCGTGGAAGTCGATGCCCAGCACCGGGCGGCACCGCTTTTGCCATCGCCGCATGTCGCGCTGCACGATGAGCGTCTCGTGCCGCATGGGCGGGTGCCCCCAGGCGCGGTTCAGGTCGTACGGGAAATTGTCCTTGCCGTAGTCGCCTTGCTCGACTCCGTCGATGTTCGACAACGGCACCGCCCATACCAGCGGCGCGTCGTCGCCCAACGTGGCGATCTGTCGCAGGAAGCCGTCGAGCACCCACGAGCCGGGCGTCTCGCCCGAGTGCTGCCGGGCGATCAGGTATAGTCCAGGCCGATCGCCGTCGATGGCTCCGTAGTCGTTGCTCAGCCGCAGGATCGGTCGGGCGGCCTGGCTGACCCCGATCGTGTCGCATCGCCAGAAGCCGTCGGTTGCGCTGACCAGTTCGCCAAGCTCCGTGCATCCGTAGGGATAGCACAGTGCAACATCGACGTAAGAAGTCGGCAGCTCGATCGTCCAGTGCGCCTGCACGCGCCCGTCAGGTAAGTTCTCAGCCGTGCCGGGTTCGAGCCGCTGCCACTCGTCGCCCGCATATCGCGCCACCGGCCGGATCGCCGACGGATCGCTGCCGCCGAGAATGTTGCCGAAGTGTTTCAGCACGAGCCGCACCTTGCCAACTGGCGGCTCGGGCTCGCCCTCGCCTCGCTTCAGTCGAAAGCAGAACCACAGGCACTCCGGCCCGCCATGCGGGTCGGCCGCAAACTCGACGACCGCGGTGTTGCCCTCCTCGCGGACCTCGATGTCGCACGCGTTGCCGTGGACGATTTTCGTGTCGACTATCATGTGCATCGTCTTTCCTCGCGCTGGTTGAGTTGCCCATTCTAGCGGTAGCCGCCGACCGCGCCACGAGCAAACAATCATTTTGAGTGTACCGCTTGCACCCTAGGGACGACCTCGGTATCGTACACTCACCGACCCGAACCGAATGCGCCACGGTTTCAAGTCGCGTTGTTTTCAGGAGGTGTATCGATGCGGACAGCGTATGTGTTGGCCACATGTGTCGTTTTGCTGGCGGTGTCCGTCCCGATCGGACTGGCCGAAGAGACACAGAGCCCTTCGGACTTGAGCAAGATCGCAGGATGGAAAGGGGCGGCCCCGAAAACGGGCGACGCCTTCCACTTCATCGTCCTTTCGGACCGGACGGGCGGGCATCTGCCCGGCGCTTGGGCGCTGGCGGTCGAACAGGTCAACCGCGTCAAGCCCGACTTCGTCATGAGCGTGGGCGATCTGATCGAAGGCTACACCGACGACGAGGCCAAACTCCTGGCGCAGTGGAAGGAGTTCGACTCGCTGACGCAGAAGCTCGACGCACCGTTCTTCTACTGCCCGGGCAACCACGACGTCACAGACGACAAGCCGCGCGAGGTCTATACGCGGTTGCACAGTGTCAGCGGCAAGACCTACTACTCGTTCGACTACCGCGACTGTCACTTCGTCGTGCTCGACAGTACGGCCTTCGAGGTGCAGCTCACCGACCTGGTGAACGCTCAGCTTGCGTGGCTGGCCAAGGATCTGGCCGCCGCCAAGGAGGCGCGACACGTCTTTGTATTCTTTCACCATCCGATCTACGACAACGAAGTGTGGCCGCGAATTCGCAAGCTGCTCGACGCGGACAAGACGACGATCTTCACCGGGCACTGGCACCATTTAAGCTACGATCGGGAGGACGGCGTGCCGTTTTACGTTCTGTCGGCCACAGCCACGAAATCGGCGGCGGGTGAAAACGAGAACCGCGCGGAAGGCAGTTTTCACTCCTACGCCAGTGTGGTTGTCAGCGACGGTAAGCCCGCGATCTCGATCGTGCCGGTCGGTGAAGTCCTGCCGCACGACATGATCGACCGCGGCGTGCGCAAGGCACACACGGCAGTTCACCGCGGCCTGCTCATCACGCCCGTCACCACCGCGGGCGGAGCGAGTGCTCTGCGAATGAGCAACGACACGGGTTCACAGGTGCGATACGAGTTGAGTTGGAGCGGCGACGCCAAGTGGTTTGCCGACGGCGTGCCCAAGGCCGAGTCGGTCGTGCTGCCCGCCGGGCAAAGTGCCGAGCGGCAGTACAAAATCGCGTCGGCCCCAGCCGCTACCGACCCGCCCGCGCTGATGATCGGGTACCAGATGGCCTACAAGCAAAAGACCTTGCAGGGCAAACGAACGCTGCTGCTACCGGTCGTGGTGACGCTGGACGCGCCTCGCGTTTCGGCTATCCGTGTCGACGGCAAGCTTGATGACTGGACCGCCGTGGCCGGCTGTGTCGCCGCGACTCGTGGCCGCGTCAAGGACAACCCCGGCGCGTGGTTGGGGCCGCAGGATTGCTCGATGGTCACCCGGGTGGGGTACGACGACGCGTGGGTGTACCTCGCCATCGACGTCACCGACGAGGCGCTGGTGACGCAGGCGCGCCAGGTGTGGCTCAAGGACGGCGTGGAGATCTTCTGGGATCCGCGGCCCGCGGCAGCGCGCGACGGGCGTTTCGCCGGTCCGTGCCGGCAGTTGATTGTGTCGGTACCGGCCGACTCGGGCGAGCCGCCCATCGAGGTCTCGCCGGGCGGCGGCACGCTGGCTGACAAGCTGAAGGTCGGCTGGGCAAGTCGCGAAGGCGGGTATGTGGTGGAGTTGGCGATTCCCGCCGGCGCCGTCGTCGAGGGGTTTCGACCCGCACCTGGCGCCCAACTGGCCATCGAAGTGCTCGTGGACGACAAGGACGACGCCTCGCCCGTAGCACCGACCAGCGGCATGGTCCTCTCGGGCGATTCCGACGCCAGCAAGAACACCGGGAGCTACGGCCTGGTTACGTTTCGCTGAGCCTTGTGCCGATGCCGCCCTTGTCGGTTACGTGCCCAACACGCGAGGTTGGGTACGGCGGTCGATCAACGGCACGAAGGTGTTCATCGCCAGCAGGGCCCAATAGCCCGCGCACACCGGCAGCGCGTACATCCGCAGGAAGACCGTCAGGGCACCCAGCGCCAACGCGAAGATGATTTGGCCTCGCGGCGTGATCGGATTGGTTACCGTCTCGCCTGCCAACAGACACGCTACGAGCATCAGGTCGCCACAGGTTAGATGGTAGAGCACGTAGATGGGCCCGGCGGGCAGACCTTCCGGCCACGCCAGAACAGGCAGCCACAGCCACGATCCGCCGTCCGAGCCGGTCGGCGCGACGCGAACGGGCAGTATCGCCGCCGCCGCCGCCGCGGCAGCCAAGACGCCGACCACGATTTGCCAGCGCAAGTGACGCCGGTACATCAGATAGATTGCAGCTACCAGCAGGGCTACCGCACACCCTTCGCCGATGCCGCCACCGGTCAGCCCGAGCACCGTGTCTCGCCAGGGCGGCAGGGCGTCGCGTATGGCGGCGAGTAGCGGATGGTCGGCGCCGCCGGTCAGTTCGGTACGTCCATCCGCCAGCCATCGCAGAATCTGCTCGGGTCGCGGCGCCAGCCAGGCTTCACAGCCGGAAGGCAAGGGTGTTTCCCGCCATCCGATATAGTGGTCGGCGGTGCACGTACGGGTCAGGTCGCCGGTTAGCAGATGCCCTCGGCCCAGAAAGGGCCAGTTGACCCCGTGTGCCCACAGACCGGGACTGAGCTTCTCGGGGAAGAGCACCTGCACGGCAATACGACCCAGCGCAGCCGGATGCCAGAAGTAATGACCGATCCCGCCGAACGCGGCCTTGCCGATGGCGACGGCGATCGCGCCGGCGGCAACCGGAATGTACCATGGCGTGGCGGCCGGCAGCGTCAGACCCAGCAACAGCCCCATCATCGCCGAATGGGTGATCTCGATCCGTGCTGGCTGCCGCTTGGCAGTGCCGATCAATCGCTGCGTAAGCACAGCGGCGAGCATGCTCAGACCCGCGACGCGCGCGGCCGCCAGTCCATACACCACCAGACCCGCCCCGAGCGGCAGGCAGGCCACCGCGATGTACATCCAGACCGATTCGGTGTAGCTGACCGCGGGAGCGAGGTGCGGGGCCGCACCCACCTCGAGCCGCGCCGGCGTTTGCGACGAACCGTTGTGATTGGCGCGGCTCATGGCGACGTGGCCTCGCCAGGCCGACGCGCCACGCTCACCCGAGCCTTGAGACGTTGAGCAGCCAATAGCAGCGGCAAATGGCTGGGACAGACCAGGCTGCACGCGCCGCACTCGACGCAAGCTTCGGGATACAATTCCGACACGTCGGCCTGATCCAGTTCGAACGCCGACAGCAGAGACGCCGGCGCCAACCCGACCGGGCAGTGATCGATGCACGCGCCGCACCGGACGCAGGCGATCGGGCGCCCAGACCAGGACTGCGACAGGAACAGCACGGCCAACGTCGTGCGAGTTACCACGGTGCTCAGATCGGGAACCGCCAGGCCGGTCATCAAGCCGCCGACCACGACCCGGCCCAGCGGACCGCGCAATCCCACGTGCTCGCATACGTCGGCCAGACTTGTGCCGACGGCAACGAGATAGCAGCCCGGGCGCTCGGCTGCGTCACCGCCTACTGTCAGCACGCGGTGCGTCTGCGCTTGCCCGTACCGGACGGCTCGACCGGCGGCCAGCGCCGTGGCTACGTCCACCACCAGCACGCCTGCTTCCAGTACGTTGCGCCCCGGCGATAGGGCCACGCCCAGCAACGTGTGCGCAAGCATCACGGGCGACTCCTGCGGGTACTTCGGCGTGAGCGCCACCGGACGCGCGGGATGACCGCGGCAGCATTGTTGAAGCGTGCGAATCAGACGTCGCGACGTGTCTGGGATGGTCAGCCACAGGCGTCGCGCACCGAGGGCGTGGCGGATCATCTCGGCCGCATCGAGCACGTCGGTGGGTTGTTCGGAGAGTTGTCGCTGCTGCGCGGTGAGCAACGGCTGAGACTCGATGCTGTTGACGATGACGTGGTGGATCAGCTGCCGCCGCGCCTGGGCAAGCTGCTCACCGAGCGGCCGATTGCCGACGGTGTTGATCACGCCTGCTGCCGAAAGTCGCTCGATAAGTTCGTCCAGGCCAGGCCGGTCCGACAGCGGCGGCCCCACCGATTGTGGCTCGACGCGGCGGACGGGGTCGGGCGCGATCACAATGGCCGGCACGTCGCAAGCGTCGGCCGTGTCGACTCGACCGATCTCGACCACCGTCCCGGCAACGGGCGCGTGAGCGGGCAAGCCGTCCTGTTCTTCGTTTTGGGCGATGAGCTGACCCGGCGCGACCGCCTGTCCTGCCTCGACCACGGGGGACGCGGGCGGGCCAGACCCCTCGGCCAGAGGTACGACCAACGGCGCCGTGGGTGAGATATCGCCAATCGACTCAGCGCCGGCGTCGCGTGGCTGGGCGAACCAGTACCCCCCGTGAAAGCTCGGCCGACGCCGGAATAGCGACATAACGTGAATGGTTCGTTCTCCTGCCTGACGGTCTGTCGAACTCGCTTGGGCATTGTAAAGGCCGGCGGCCTGCCGGTCAGCACACGGGGGTTGCCATTGGCGTGACCTCGCCGTTGCCCCATGGGCGGCAGGGGGGTAGAGTTGGCCTGTCAGCCGCAGGATGCTGAGCGTGTGCACGTAGGATGCTATCAGGCGGGGTTTGGCTATGACCTCAAAAGAGCTTGTGTATCAGGCGTTGGCGTTTGAACCGGTGCCGCGGGTGCCCTATGCGATCGGGTTTACGGTGGCGGCCACGGAGAAGTTCCTGGTGAGTCCCGGCGGGCGGGAGCTGTTCGAGCGGGTCGATAACGACGTGATGTTCGTCGGCGTGATCCGCGTGGAGTGGGGCGTGCGCGACGAAACGGGTCACTACGTCGACGAGTTCGGCGTGGACTTCGACCGAACGATCGACGCCGACATCGGCAACCCCAGCCCGATCGTCACACCGGAGAACCTATCCGCCTATCGCTGGCCCGACCCCCATGCTGCGGGGCGTTTCGACGAGCTCGCGGAGAGTCTGAGACAATTCCCCGACAAGTTTCACCTGATGGCGCTCGACTTCAGCCTCTACGAGCGGGCGTGGAGCCTGCGGGGCATGGAAAACCTGCTGGGCGACTTTATGGAGAACCGCGACTTCGTCTGCGAGCTTCTCGACAGGATCGTCGAGTTCAACGTCGCCCTGATCGAGGCCG
>CBFCZG010000050.1:0-18031 GCA_965602375.1 uncultured Phycisphaerae bacterium
GGTCAGACATACCCGCGTATGGGGCCCGACCAGGCGAGACGACTCGAACCGGTAGCTGAAATCGATGTCCTCGCCCGTGATGCGGAGGTTGGTGTTGGCCTTCTGTGCCGCCTTCCTAAGCACCCGCATAACCTCCGGCGCCTGCGGGGCGCTTACGATCGGCACACCGTTCTTGAAGATCCCCGCCTTCTCCTCGGCGATGGCCGCCAGCGAACTGCCCAGTTGCTGCTGATGGTCCAAGCTGATTGTGGTGATACCGCAGACATCGGGCTTCAACACGTTGGTCGAGTCCAGTCGGCCGCCGAGGCCCGTCTCCACCACCGCAATGTCCACCCCCTTCTCGGCGAAGTAGAGAAACGCTGCCGCCGTCATGATCTCGAAGAACGTGGGGTCGTCGTTGCGGAGTTGCTTGACCACCGGGGCAATCTTGGCGATCAGCCGTGTAAGCTCCGTCTCGCTAATCACCTTGCCGTCAATGCTGATTCGCTCACGCAGGTCCACCAGGTGCGGAGACGTATAGAGCCCCGTCCGTCGTCCACACGCCTCCAGCATCCGCGCCAGCATCGTCGCCGTCGAGCCCTTGCCCTTCGTGCCGGCGATATGCACACTGCGGAAGTTGCGATGGGGGTTGCCCAACGGCTTCAGAAGGCGACTCATCCGGGACAGGTTGAACGTCGTGTGGTTGTACCCCACACGAGTCAACTTCTCATAGTCCGTTACAGAGCCGAGGAACTTCAGTGCCGCGCGATATGTCCGGATGACCCCGTTGCTGTTCCGCCTCCGGCGAGCGGCTGTCGTAGCAGATAACCGTGCCATATTGCGGGACTATTCTACCGGCCCTTGCCCTGATGGTCAAGACTTTATCGCAGAAGCAGCTTACGTCCCATCCGGGGTGGCATTATCGCCCAACCTATTGTTAATAAAGAATTTACATCAAGCCGCTGGCTTTCTCGAAGACACCGCCGCGTGTCGCCCGCGGCCGTCTTCCAAGGTACTCGAACGGTCATAAGGTTCGATAAAAACGAACTTTACATAAGTCTATGACGACCTGCCGTCACCGCTCAAGCCTCTCCTGACGGATAATCATGGACTGCCATCGATCAACCGCCTGGCATGGCCCCGCGCGTTCGGCCCTCCTCTATGTCTGCTCCTCTGCTGGTAGGTCCTTTTTCCCGCCAGTCACGGCTGCTGTACTGCCTTGAAACGCTTTGCGCGGCCCGTTTGGTCAGGGTAGTCCACAAGAGGTCTCAACTTGGCCATCGTCCACGGCTGGTCACACCACGAGGGGGTCGCTATCGTAGTGACGCGGCGGCGCGGCACGATCAGAGTGGCAACCTCAGGCCGCCCCCCTAATGGCCCGTCATTCCTGGCGGGCCGCGGCTCGGCAAAGGTGGTAACGTTAATCTTGGCAGACCTTTATGCTCTCACTCGATGTTAATCTAGGCGATCGTGGCTACCCGGTTCTCATCGGCTCAGGGCTTTTGAACCGCCTTGGCGAGCTCATACTGCCGCGCCTCACCCCGACAAAAACCGTGGTTATTTCAGACCACACGGTCGCGGGGCTCTACGCCGAACGCGTGGTGAGCTCTCTGGAGGGCGCCGGCTGCAAGCCGGCGCTGCTTGAGGTTGCACCGGGCGAGTCGTCGAAGTCGCTAGCCGTGGCCGGACAACTGTACGACCGGCTCAGCACCCTCGGCGTGGACCGTCAGGCGGCCATCGTTGCTCTGGGTGGCGGTGTGGTGGGCGACCTGAGCGGATTCGTGGCTGCCACTTGGCTGCGGGGGCTGCCCTTTGTGCAGGTGCCTACGACGCTGGAGGCCGACATCGACGCCAGCGTCGGGGGCAAGACGGCCGTAAATCACGCCAGCGGTAAGAACCTCATCGGAGCCTTTCACCAGCCTCGAATTGTCGTCATCGATGTCGAATGCCTCCGCACCCTCGACCCTCGGGACCTGCGGGCCGGCTTGGCTGAAAGCATCAAACACGCTGCCATCCGCGACGCAGACTTCTTCGCCTGGCAGTCTGACCGCGCCGACCTCATCCTGGGCGGCGAACAGGATGTGTTGGCCGAGCTGATTCAGCGTAACTGTCAGATCAAGGGCGAGGTCGTCGCCGAGGACGAGCGTGAGGCCGGACTGCGGGCGATCCTGAATTTCGGGCATACCATAGGGCACGCCGTTGAGGCGGAGTCTCAGTTTGGGCTCAGGCACGGCGAGTCTGTGGCGTTGGGAATGATAGCCGCCAATCAGATCGCCGCCCGCCGCGGACTGCTCGATCCGAACGAGGCCGGCCAGATCCGCACGCTCATCGAGCGGCTACACCTTCCGGCCAAGTTGCCCAACCGGCTGGATGTCGATGCTCTCGGGCGGCGAATGCGTCACGACAAGAAGTTTGTGGCCGGGCGAATGCGATTCGTCCTGGTCGAGCGAGTCGGCCAGGCCCGGATCGTGGAAGACGTTGTCGACGCCGAGGTGGCCGACGCATTGCTTGCCATTCAGCCCTGACTCGTCAGCCAGGACGCTCACTCCCGGGGGCTGCCAGCGGTTGCCACGATCGGCGGCTGCCCCTTGCAAGTAGGCTTTGGCGCAAAACCGAGGGGTGGGTCATGGCGACCCACCCCTTGGCTTGTCCTCGCGTTGAACCGACCAGCCTTACGGAAGGATGAGGCAATCGGTGCTGGAGAAAAGGTCCGCCCCTTTGACGCCACCCCGACCGGCCCCGACCACACGCTTGCCCTGCAAACCGCAGTGCTCGGCGTCTCCACCTTCCTCGCCGCTGTTGCCGCGGGTGTAGATGTTGTCGCCCTCAATGCCCTGCATCGGGCTCTTCTCGAACTTCACGTGAGAGTCGGCGTACAGGATGTTCTGCCCGTCCTCCTGGTGATTGAGGCTGTTACCATTGGGCGACTCGCCCGCCCCGCAGTTGCTCAAGCCATCGTCCGAGAGGGCCTGCTTATCCTGGCCAAAGACGTAGGGGTTTTCGTCGGCCATCACGGGGAACCGCGGGTCCATATTCGTCCCGTTGCTCACTCCGCCGCCATAGTCGCCGGACACATTAGAATCGTGGCCAAAGTGATAGCCGTAGCTAAGGTTCGGCGCAGAGACCTTGACGCCTTGGTCGCCACCCGCGCCGGCGAAGTCGTACAGCACCGCGGGGTCTTTACCGTTAAAGTCGTCGGGGGTCTTGCTGGTGCTGGGGCAGATGAACTGCTTGGGTGTGGCCAGGGCCCCCTGCACGAGCAGCCAGAGGTCGGCCGTCGTGGACGGTGTTCCGTCGGTGGCGCGAGGGCTGGCGTCCACGGCGTTCGGGTTACCCGGCACGGGGTCGTTGTTGTTCGGGTCGCGATAGTTGCCGGGTGATGCGTTGGACCCGGCCAGGTCGGGGTCAATCTCGGTAGCCGGAAACTGCTCATAGTTATCGTTGGCGTAGATGTACATAGCCTGGCCGATGCCTCGCAGGTTCGCTGCGCCCACCGCACGCTTCGACATCTCCCTGGCGCGAGACAGGCTGGGCAGCAGGATGGAGATCAACAGCGCGATGATCGCCACCACCACCAACAGCTCGATCAGTGTAAATGCCTTCGTTCTTCGCACGACAATACCTCCTTCATACCGTTTGCATGGCCCAGCCGACCTGGTCGCGGACCCGTGCCAAGATTCGATCAAAATGCCATGAATGCGATGTCACTGAAACGGCTCTGTACTTGGCTTTCCCACCGCCTGGTCCAGGTCGACCTGTCCGGCCGTCGGTCACGCGCCGACGTTCAACCGGTTGCACGCAGTCTATCCGGCCGCCACGACGCCGGCAACGCACCGGCGTTCGGGTGGACAGCCTTGTGCCCGGGCCCGAGCTGCACGCGCACGCACACAAGCCGCGCGCAGACCCGCGCCCACACTCACGTCACCTCTTTGGCGTAACTCCTGGCAATGCATGGTCCGCAACGGGGTTACCCCGCATTACACAGGTTGCCTGGCTGCAACCCATCTTTTGCAAGTTACGGACCCGGGCGGGAATCGAAGAAAAATAAGGTATGATGGCTGAAGGTATTATTGGCTCGTCGCCCGGCGTAGCATCCAACCTTATACCGTAACCACCTCTATGCTAACATCCTGCGCGCCCCTGTCAACTAACATAATTATAGGCCATTTTTGCGTCCGGCCGCTGCCCAAATGCATCTCTGGTAGCCCGCCCTAACTGCCGGGCCATGGCTAACGCGCGTAACTTCTTTCACACGCGAATCTTAACGTGGTCCAACGCATCCGGATCGTTCATACCCAGCCCTTTGCGGGCAGCCGTGGCCAGGATGGGCAGTTTGCCCGAATCGGCAGCCAGCCGTGGCAGCCGTCTCACCAACCGCCGGGCGTCGAGGATGTCCTGCCCGACGGTGTCGGCAGCTACCGGGTCGCGGCTGATCAGCACCGTGCTGGCGGTATCGATGTTGACCTCGCGTGCGTCAGGCCCGCCCGCCGAGACCACCCGCAGCGCGTCCACGATGTGAAGCTTGAGCCGGTCGCGGACGGCCGGCAAGCAGACAATGTCCGCTACGTAGGGATCACACCCGTTGGCGTGAAACCGCCCGGGGTGCCGCACCAGCGCGTGCGAGAGATTCTTCAGGCAGCCGGACATCCCGGCGATGTTGTGGGTCTTTAAAAACGGGATGTTGATGATCGCCGTAACCTCCTCCACGACGGCCATCAGCCGGTCGCGCCCGCTGCCAAAGTCATAGACACGCTGCGTCCAACCTTGAGGCGCTCGCCGCGTCTCCTGCTCGACCACACCGGTGGGCAACTCGAGCAGGACGAGCTGATCGGGCCTGAAATCGGCGGCCAAGAGACTTGCCACCAGCACCCGAGCAAACACCGGTGTGGTGCCGATACCCGCTGCCCCGGATTGATTGAACTTCAGAGCGATCACATCGTCGTCCTTCAGCAGCGTGCGCCACCCTTCCGCAGCGGACGGCTGGTGGAAGAACTCCCCGATGCCGCGCTCCAGCAACTCGCGAAGGATGTGGTGATGGACCGTCCTGCCTGAGACGACACGCCCATTGGACAACTCGACCACGCGTCCTGTCGTTCGGTCAGGGGCAACGGCGGAGGTTGTGGGCTGCGATTCGCGCCCCAACGAGCGGCTTTGCGCCGTCAGGGCCGCCGCTGCCAGGGCAGCGCTTTGCCTGAAGAACTTTCTCCTCGTCGGGTATTCGCCGCTGGCCATCGGATGCTGACTCATCTGTGCCTGTGCGAAGCGTCCATCGCTGTTGAATTCGGGCAAGGCTATAACTATTGTATCGGCACTTTAGGTGGCGCGCTCAAATCACGCACCACGACGGGAGGCAGCGATGGGCTTGCAGGTGCGGTACGAGGAGTTCGGCGGTCGTCTGAAGGCGTTGGGACAGGGGCATGTGCTTACCTTCTGGCCGCAGCTTGGCGATGAGCAGCGGTGTCAACTGCTGGCCGATCTGGATATGGTCGATCTGGCAGCGGTGTGCACGCTGGCGCGAGACTACTTGGATTCGCCCTCTCAGGCTGCGGCCTATGTGGATCTGGAGCCGGTGGCTCCCCTGCCCTGCCGCCCCGACCTGGACCAGGTGGGGCGCTACGCCGATGCCGTCCGGCTGGGGCGGGAATGGATTGCCGCCGGAAAGGTCGCCGCACTTACGGTCGCCGGCGGGCAGGGCACGAGGCTCGGCTTCGACGGTCCAAAGGGCATGTTTCCCATCTCGCCCGTGCGGCACAAGACGCTGTTTCAGCTGTTTGCCGAATCGATCCAGGCTGTGGCGCGGCGCTACGGCAGCACCGTCCCCTGGTACATCATGACCAGTCGGGACAACGATGAGGCAACGCGCGCGTTCTTCGCCGAGCAGCGATACTTTGGCCTTTCGGCGGAGGATCTGTTCTTCTTTCAGCAAGGAGTAATGCCTGCATTCGATCGGCGCGGGCGACTGCTTCTGGCCGAACCGCATCGGCTTTCGCTGTCGCCCGACGGTCACGGCGGGACGTTGCTGGCCCTGCGTCGCAGCGGGGCGCTGGACGATATGGCCAGACGCGGCGTGGAGTACATCAGCTACTTCCAGGTGGACAATCCCTTGGTGAGCGTGCTGGATCCGCTCTTCATCGGGCTGCACGCAAGCACCGGCTCGGAGATGTCCTCCAGGTCGCTGCCGAAGGCAAACGACTTTGAGAAGGTGGGCAACTTCGCATGGTCGGGTGGACGGCTTTTCGTTGTGGAGTACTTCGACCTGCCGAAGGCTCTCGCCACGGCCCGCAATGCGGATGGCTCACGCAAGTTCAATGCCGGCAGTCCGGCCATACACGTCCTGACGCGAAGTTTCGTGCAGCGTCTGACAGCCGACGAAGGCCGGTTTGCCCTTCCGTGGCACCGCGCCGAGAAGAAGGTGCCCTACGTCGATGCATCGGGGCAGCGTGTCGAGCCGACCGAGCCCAACGGTATCAAGCTGGAGACCTTCATCTTCGATGCTCTGCCCCTGGCCGAGAACCCGCTGGTCCTGGAGGCCAGCCGCACCGAGCAGTTCAGTCCGGTCAAGAACGCCACGGGGCAGGACTCGGCCGACACGGCACGGCGCGACCTGATCCGCCGGGCCGCCGCGTGGTTGGAGGCGGCCGGGTGCGACGTGCCTCAACGAAGCGATGGCGAACCCGATGCCGTCATCGAGATCAGTCCATTCCTGGCTCTGGACCGGGAAGAGTTGTGCGAGAAGCTGACCGACCCGCCCGTCATTCAGCCCGGTCAGCAGCTCGACCTGGAATAGGCAGGCGTTTGCCCACGTGAATCGGTGGGCCTACTCGGCGTACGCCTTGGCTTCGCGGTAGAGGCGCAAACGCTCTTCAAGCGGTCCGCGTGCCGACGCCGGCATCAAATCAAGGGCACGCTGCTGGGTTTCGATTGCCCGCGGGAAGTCGCCGGTCGCGGCATACGCAGCGGCAAGCGTGTCGAGGACGCCGGCTTTTTGGCTGTTGTCGACCTCCCCGAGGTCGGCCAGAGCGAAGGCCTTCTCGGCCAGGCTCACCGCCCGGTCCGGCTTGCGAAACGCGGACTGCTTAGACGTGGCCAGAAGCCACGCCAGGTTGTTGTAGCCTCCCCAGTGGTTGGGATCGGCCTGGATGGCCCGCTCATAGGCCTCGACCGCCTGGGCGAGCCGACCCGCCGATTGCCTTGCGCTGCCGAGGTTGCATAGCAGGTCGGGGTTGTCCTTATCCAACGAAGCGGCGCGGTCGAGGTACATGATTGCCTGGTCGAGTTGGCCGCGCTTCAGCAGAAGCATGCCCAACTCGGCATTTGGACGAGCCTGGCCGGCGTCAAGCGCGATCGCCCTGCGAAACGCCTCCACCGCGCCGGCGTCATCTTGCCGGTCCGATAGAATGGCACCTCGCACGTACCAAGCATAAGCCCACTGCGGATCGAGCCGAACGGCTTTGGCGCTCCATTCGTCGGCAGGACCCCATTGCTTACGGGTCCGATACGCCTCGGCCAGACCGGTAGCGTAGCGGGCGTTGTCCGGCTCGGCGGCGAGGGCCTGCTGGTAGGCCTTCTCCGCCTGTTCGGCGTGGCCGGTCTTGAGCCACGCCCGTCCCAGATTGGCCCATGCGGGGCCGTGGTCGGGCCTCAGGTCGACGGCTTGGCGCAAGTAAGGGAAAGCCAGGTCGGTCTGGTCCTGTTCCAGGTACGCAGCACCGAGCTTGTTGCGGGCTGTGATCGAGGTCGGGCTCTTGGCCAGCGCGTCAGTCCACAGCGCGACACTGTCGCGCCAGACACGGTTGCGGGCGACAGTGCCCATAGCACAAGCAGCAACGACACCCACCCCGAGCGAGGTGCCCAGTAGACGCACACCAACCGACCACGATCGACTTGCCGAGCGTGCACGTAGCGTCTCGTATAACATCGCGGCAATTAGTACGGCAGCCAGAAACGCACCCACACAGGAGTAGTAGACGTAGCGATCTGCCCGCAGGGCCGGCGGAATATACACAATCTGGGCATGGGGCAGCCAGGCCGCCAAGTACCAGCTCAGGGCCAGCGCAAGCAGCGAACGTCGATAGTAGATCGCATACACGAGCAGGCTCGCCACGACCAGCGCCAGCGCCAAGCCGAAGAGGACGTCGGGGGAGAGCCCATCCGCGGTGACGCGCAGGGAATAGCCGGCGTTCAGATCCGTCGGCACCGCCAACTTACGAAGGTACCACCCGAAGATCTCGACCAGGGTCGCGGCGTGGGCTGTGAGGCTTGGGAACAGCTCTGCCTCCATCTGTCCGGCACGCTGGTGACCCACGAGACGCCCGACCGCCGTTAGGCCGGCGAGTACGACTAACGGGAGAGTGCGCCAGAAAAGCCTGCGCAGGCCCCACCGGGCAACCCATGCCCCGTACGCCACAACGATCAGCGGTAGGAAGACCACGGCTGTCTTGCTCAGGCAAGCCAGAGCGTAGAGACCATAACACATCGCCCAGTAGCGCTTTTTTCCCGTTCCGTCGGCCGTCAGCAGCGCGTGCAGACTCAACAGCATCAGACACATGGACAGCACGCTCTTCCGCTCGGATATCCACGACACCGCCTCGGTGTTCATTGGATGCAGGCCGAACAGCAGAGCGACCAGGCACGAGACCGCCGCTCGCCCGCTCAACCGCCAGACCAACAGGCAGACCAGCGATGCGCTGACAGCATGCAGCCATGCGTTGTCCAGGTGGAACAGCCAGGCGCTGCGACCGACGAGTTGAAATTCGAGCCAGTAAGACAACATGGTCAAAGGCAGGAAGTCACCATGGTTGGGCGGCACGAACGAGGTGGTGATGGCCGTGAGGTACGGCATCAGCGGCCAGTGGAGACGTGGATTATGCGTCACGTAGTCGCGGTCGTCGAAGTTGGTGAAATCGTAGCCCACCGTGGGGAGGTAGATGCCCAGCACGACCAACCCAATCAACAGGGCCGCCAACACCATGCCGCGTGTGGTCTGATGAGGTGAGCTGCCCGAACTGCAGAGGTCATCCGGACGTGAACGCGAGGCGGATAGTTGGGAGTTGGCCACGAGGAATTGGCCTCCCTTTCAGGCCGACCGGTCACCCACTGCAACGACCCATGGAACGGCCCAGGGTATGTCGGCGCGCAGTTGCCAACAAGCTCACCCGTTACCCAGCCGGGTGTCGACGCAGCACCTTGACCGCCCGAACCGCGATCGACTCGGGCGATTCATCGGGTTCGACGTCGAGCCACTCGACGCCCTCGAACCGGCGAAACCAGGTCCGTTGACCTTTGCCGAAGCGTCGCGTGAGAATCTTGATCTGTTCCACCGTGTCTTCAAGACTGCATCGCCCCTCGAGGTGATCGATGATCTGGGCGTAGCCGAGCGCCTGCCGTGCCTGGCGGCTGAGCGGGGCGGGTTCGGCCAGCAGACGACGCACCTCGTCCACAAGGCCGTCGTCGATCATCTGTTTGACGCGGCGGTTGATTCGATGGTTTAGGTCGCTTACAGCGCGCCGAATGCCCACGAAGCGGCAATCGTAGCGCCGGGTTCGTCCCCACTGTTGCTGCAAGACGCTGATTGGCTTGCCGCTGAGATCATAGACCTCCAATGCACGCTCGACGCGACGCAAGTCGTTCGGGTGGATGCGTGCGGCGGCATCCGGATCCACCGCCGCCAGTTCGGCGTGCAGCGCGGGCACGCCCTCGCGCTCGGCCCGGCTGCGCAGGTTCCGCCGGAATTCGAGATTCGCCGACGGGCCGGGGAACAGACCTTCGGTCAGCGCCTTGAGGTATAAGGCCGTGCCGCCGACGACAAGCGGGCACCCCCCGCCGGCGGGAAGTCTGGCGATCACGTCATCGGCCCGCTGCACATATTCAGCGACGCTGAAGGGCTCGTCCGGCTCGACGACATCGATCAGATGGTGGGCGACAGCCGCTCGCTGCTGCGGCGACGGCTTGGCGGTGCCGATGTCCATGCGTCGATAGACCATCATCGAATCGGCCGAGACGATCTCGGCATCGAGTAGCCCGGCCAGATGGATACCGACGTCACTTTTGCCGCTGGCCGTGCAGCCGATCAGCAGCACCAGCCGCTCGGCGTCGCCTTGATTGTCCGGTCGGGCACCCATAGCATGACACCCACTCAGAGGCCTGATAACAAAGGAGATTCTACCATGCGTAGAGCAATGATGGGCGCGCTGGTGTGCTCCGGCTTGGTCGGGCTGGGCGCCGGCTGCAAAGTGGAGGCGCCGCGCGAGATCAACGTGGGTACCGACTACGGGCGCTCGCGGCAGTCGCGAATCGCCAGTACCCAGATCCCCGCGACTGCAAACCACGCCGAGGCGCGACAGGAATTGAGAAAGGCCTACGACCGCATCGGCCAGTTGGAGCGTGAGAACAAGCGCCTTCAACGCAAGTACGAGGAATGCAAGGACAAGTACGAACGCGTCAAGGACAAGTACGAGGACCTGAAGGATAGAGACGATGACTAGGTTCGCCCGTCGTTGGGTCGGCTGCGTCGTGCCCGTACGGGTGAATCGATGAAGGTCCCTCTGCTGGATCTGAAAGCGCAGCATGAGTCGATCCGCCACGAGGTGGAGCAGGCCATTCGGCGCGTGGTTGACTCGCAGGCGTTCACACTCGGGCCGGAAGTGGAGGCCCTGGAGAAGACGCTGGCGGACTACTGCCAGTGCCGCTACGCAGTGGGAGTAAGTTCGGGCACCGATGCCCTGCTGTGCAGCCTCATGGCGCTGGAGATCGGTCCGGGTGATGAGGTCATCTTACCGACCTTTACGTTCTTTGCCACGGCGGGGGTGGTGGCGCGTCTGGGCGCCAGGCCGGTATTCGTCGACATCGAGGCCGACACGTACAATATCGATCCGGCCCGCGTTGAGTCGGCCGTCACCGCGCATACCAAGGCCATCATCCCCGTCCATCTGTTCGGGCAGTGTGCCGACATGGATGCGCTTCTGGCGATCGCCCGATCGCGGTCCATACCCGTTGTCGAGGATGCGGCGCAGGCCATCGGCGCCGAATACCAAGGTCGCCGGGCCGGCAGCATGGGCCAGTTGGGCTGCCTGTCGTTCTACCCCACCAAGAATCTCGGCGGCTTCGGGGACGGCGGGATGATCGTCGCCAACGACGCTGAACTGGCTGCCCGCTGTCGTTCGCTGCGGGTGCACGGCTTCCGGACGGACGAGCCCTACTACCACGACCGGGTAGGCGGCTGCTTTCGGCTTGACGCGCTGCAAGCGGCAGTCCTCCGCGTAAAGCTCAATCATCTGGAGACGTGGACCCAGGCCCGACGGCGCAATGCGCGGCGCTATGACGAGCTCTTCGCCCGGCTCGCGGTTGCCTGTCCGGTCGTTCGGCCGGGTAACCGGATGATTTACAACCAATATGTGGTCCGTGTGCCAAACCGCGACCGAGTGCGGACCGCACTGACGGCCGCCGGTGTCGGCACCAATATCTACTATCCCCTGTCACTGCACCTTCAGCCGTGCTTTGCCCACCTGGGATACAAGTCGGGCGATTTCCCCGTCGCAGAGAGGGCAACGCAAGAAGTGCTGGCGCTGCCGGTCTATCCGGAGCTGACCGTCACCCAGCAGCGGCGCGTCGCCGAGGCGCTGGGCGACGCACTATCAGGGTAAAACAGCTGCTCCGGACCTTGGTTGAGGCATACTTTATGCATCGGGCGTGTACTGGATTGCTGGGAATCGTGCTTTGCTCGCTGATTACCGGGTGTTCGCAACTGGCCGAGCAGCACCGCTCGGTTGGCGGCGCAAGGTACACGTTGCGGATGGGCGGCGCCCACCTGCCCCGCGAGCTGGTGCGAGCCTGGGCTCAGCGGTGCCCGGCCGCACATTTCGAAGTCACCAAGGGCAAGCCGCTGGTGACCGCACCTCGCGCGTTCGACGCCCTGCGGGAGAGGAGAATCGACCTGGCCTGCACGAGTTGGCACATCGCGCGGTATGAGCTGGAGAAGTTCGATCGCCAACAGGTCGCGCGGCCGCTAGGCTGGCGGGTGGCAGCGCGTGCGTTCGCGCTCTACGTACACCCGAGCAACCCGGTCCGTTCACTGACGGCTGGCCAAGTCAGGCAGATCTACCGGCGGGAGGCGACGCAATGGTCGTCACTTGGCTGGCGTGAAGGTGGCTCGATCAACCTGTATGGGCCGCCGCGCCGCAGCGCGGGCGGCGAGCTGCTCATGGGGATCGCCAAGCTTTTCCTGGCCGAGAGCCCGTGGAAGAGCTTCGACCAGCCGCAAGCGGTGGTGGCAGCCGTTGCGAATGATCCGGATGGTTTGGGCTTTGCCCCGCTCGGGGTAGAGGGTGCGGTGCGCAGTCTGGCTCTAGCCAGCTATGAGGGCGATCCCCCGGTTGAGGCGACGGACGAGTCGGTGATGGCGAACAAGTACCTTCTGGGCAAGCTGGTATATGTCTGGTCGGCGAATCCGCCGCCCGAGCCGGTCAAGGTGTATGTGGATTGGCTCTTCAGCGATGCCGGGGCGGCCGAGATTCGGCGGAGTGGGTATACACCGATCGCACCGGCCGTCGGCGAGGTCGATCTGATCCATCGAACCCAGACTGAACATATGGAGCCATAAGTTCTTTTTGTGAAATAATTTATGGCGCCGTCGCTGTGGCTGAGGCCACAGGGCGACCCGGGTGGACCATGGGTCGCCGTGGTTGGCAATCCTGCGACGGCCTGCTAAACTCAGCGGCAACCTCGCCCCGTGGCGAGACTTAGCGAAATGTCGAGGTACAGCGGTAGCCCAGGTAGGAGCCAGGCAATGGAAGAATATGAGCAGCTTAAGAAGCTCGTCGAGGAGGTGGCAGAGGACATCGCCAAGGCCGAGGGCGGCAATAAGGCCGCAGGCACGCGGGTCCGCAAGGCGATGCAGGATATCAAGAGCACTGCCCAGGAATTGCGCAAGAAGATCCTGGAGGTGCGGGCTACAGGGACCCCCTAGGTGCGATCCTACGGTGGGTCGGAGCGGTTGTAGCCGAACCGGCGCCTCATCCGGGGCCTGGAAAGGAGGATCGCGCCATTGCCGCCGCCGTTGCTGTTCGACCTGAGTGACATCGATCTGTCGCGCGTGGTCGTTACCCGGGAGCAGATTTATCAAGCCTTGCCTCACCGCTATGAATTCTCGTTGCTCGACGGTGTGGTCCATCTGGACCAGGATGCGGGGCGCATCGTGACGGTTAAACACATCCGCCAGGTCGACTGGTGGACGCGTGGACACATACCTGGCCGACCGCTGTTTCCCGGCGTGCTCATGATCGAAGCGGCTGCCCAGACAGTCAGCTATTTCGTGCACACGGTCAGCGAGCACGATCGTTTCTTCGGGTTTGGCGGTCTGGATGGCGTCAAGTTTCGCGACGCGGTGGTGCCGACCTGTGCACTGCACTTTTTGGGCCAGACCGTTGATTTTCGGCCGCGACGCATGATCTGCCAGATCCAAGGCCTCGTGGGCGACACGATGGTGTTCGAAGGTAGGGTCACCGGCATGCCCGTTTGATCGGTGTGCCGGGCCACTGCGAAGCTAAGGCAAGAGCCGACCCCCGGCATGTGCGTCACGACCAACGTGTAGGCAGGAACCATCCCGCCGCCTTCGGGTTGGCGGCGCGCCAGCCACGTGCTCTCGCGGCCGTGTCGAGCAATGCGCCCTATGGACCTCGACGAACTGTTCGCCTGCAAGGTGGATCTGCCGCCTGATCCGAGTTCCTGGGACTTCTCGCAGGTGCCGTCACACGGGGGGACATGGCTGATTTGCGACGAGAACGATCGGCCTATCCAGTTGGCGTCTTGTCAGAATCTGCGGCGTTCCGTTGGGGCGAGATTGGCCCGTTCGGAAGCGCGCAGCAGCCGCGCCGACCTAACGGCAATCGCTCGGCGCCTCCGATGGCAACCCGGGTTCTCGCCGTTCGAAAACACTTTGCACTACTGGCGTGCGTGCCGACGGCTCTACCCGCAGCGGTACCGCAAAATGCTGGGTTTCGGCCCTGCGTGGTTTATACAGGCCGAGACGGCCACCGGCGTACCGCAACTCGTGCCGACCAGCGCGGTCTACACTCGCCCGGCGCCGACGATTTACCTCGGGCCCTTCGCCACCCGCCGCGACTGCCGCGAGTACGTCGACCTGTTGTACGACCTTTTTGATCTGTGCCGACGCCACGACATTCTGCGCCAAGGGCGGCGCGACGAGGCGTGTGCGTACTACGAGATGAGACGGTGTTGCGGGGTATGCGTCGGGGCGATCACCATGGCGGAGTACCGCCGCGTTGTGGATCGCGCGGTCGTTTTCGCGCAAGGCGATCGCGCCGCCACGCTGGAACGGTGGCGGCAGGACATGTCTGCGGCGGCGGCGAACATGCAGTTCGAGCAGGCCGCCAGCATCAAGAAACGGCTCGACCTGGCGGACCGTCTGTCAGCCCCGGCGTTTCGCTACGTCCGCCGTGGCGAGGATTTCACGTGGCTGGTCGTTCAAGCAGGCGGTGGCACCTCGTGGGTGAAACCATTCTTCGTGGATCGGGGGTGGATCGGTACGCGTGAAGCGGTGCGATTACGCGATCTTGACGGTGTGGTGGGCCAGTGGCAGCAGGCGTTGAACGCCGCCAGGCCCGCCGAGAGTGACGATCCCGTGGCTCGGGCCGAACGGGTGTGGCTTGTCGCACACTTCCTATTCAAGCAGGAGCGGGACCGGGGTCTGTACTTCAGAGCCGACGAGCTTCCTGCCACATCGGAACTTGTGGGTTTGGTGCGCAGCCGGTTCGGCTCAAAACGGTCCGGCGCTTCGGATGCAGGTGGTCGGAAGGTTCCTGACCCGAGCGAACGTGCAAAAGACGATTGATGCTACCGGCTAAGCAGCTACAATCGTCGCGTTGCTCTGCCGGGACGATCAGGCATAAGGAGTATAAAATGCGGACGGCGACATGCGTGTTGGCGGCGGTCGTTCTGACGACCACGACGGGCTGCTTTACGGCGGCCAAACGAGGCTTGGCCGAGATGGCCGGCGCGAAGGGCGAGGTGCAGGTGCTTGGCCCACTGTCGGCCGACCGCGTCGCCAATGCGGGCGGCGTGCAGGTGGGCCGAGTGGACCACGACGCGGGCCCCGAGTGCCCACCCAACTTCATCAACGAGTTGAAACTGGCGCTGGCCGAGGAGTTGGCCGAGAACGCCGAAAAGGTGGTGTACGGTGGCGGCCCCAAGCTTCAGGTCAACGCTCGGGCGCTGTACTACCGAAGTGGAGGCGGGGTGAAGAAGCTGCTCGGCAGCACGTCACTCACGCTCGCGCGGGTCGAAGTCATTGACACCGGCTCGGGCGCCGTCATTGGGCGGGCAAACGTGGCCGGAAGCACCAAAGCGGTCCGAAGCGGCCCGGAGGATCTGGCCGAGGCAATCGCCAAAGAGGTGGCCGACTGGCTTCGAGAACCAGCCGCAAAGGCCCCCAAACAGGACGATTGACCGCCTGGACGCCGATATGCCAGCGGATGTGGCCGACCCGGCTCAAGGGGGTGGGCGTGGGCGGCCGATAACACCCATACATCGCCGCGGATGTGGCACAAGGATGTTTCGCCCGCAGATCTGTCCGTTTATTGAGTCGTTGGATGCTCGTTGTGCCAGACGCCTGAGCCTGGGCCGGTTGGGCGAGGCCTTCAAGCTTTGTGCGAGCTGCCCGACGGCGTGTCCTGTCTACCATGAACTTCGCTGGCGCCGCGTATCCGAGCAACGATCCCTTGTCGCAGCGGTCGTGGCCTGAGACGCCCTCCAAGCCGCTGGACCGCCTGCTTGACGCATTCCTGAACTACCTCAGCATCGAGTGTGGGCTTTCGTCGAACACGCTGTCGGCCTATCGACGCGACCTTCGTGAGTTTGCCGAATGGCTGGAGGGTCAGGGGCTGGGGCGTCCTCAGCAGGTCGAGCCGGGTGTCGTGCAGCAACATCTGGTGGCCTTGCACGAGCGGGGACTGGCGGTGGCCAGCATCGCGCGTCACCTGGTGGCGGTTCGAATGTTTCTTCGATATCTCTTCGCACAAGGTGCCATGGCGCGCGACGTGGCGGGACTGTTCGATTCGCCTCGCCAATGGCAGCGGCTGCCCAAGGTGCTCAGCCGTCGAGACGTCGAGCAGTTATTGGGCGCGCCTCAGCCGGACGATCCGCTATACCTTCGGGACCGGGCCATCCTGGAGATGCTGTACGGCACGGGTCTGCGGGCTGCGGAGCTGGTTGGATTGCGCTGCGAGGATGTGAACCTGCAAGTGGGCTACGTCCGCTGTCTGGGCAAGGGCATGCGAGAGCGGATCGTGCCGATCGGGCGCCATGCCCTACAGGCGGTGACAGATTATCTGTTGCGGCTACGGCCGCGCCTGGTCAAGACCCCAGCGATCACAACTCTGTTCCTCAGCCGGGCTGGACGTCCTCTGGATCGACACAACCTGTGGCGGCGAGTGGTCAAGCACGCCACGCAGGCCGGAATTAGCCGTCGGGTGACCCCGCACCTGTTGCGGCACTGTTTTGCGTCGCACATGCTCGCCGGTGGGGCCGATCTGCGGGTGGTACAGGAGCTTCTGGGACATGTCAGTGTGGTGACCACCCAGATCTACACACACGTGGACCGCGACCGCCTCAAGGCCATTCACGCCCGCTTTCATCCCCGCCAGTAGACTCTGCCCAGCACACTGGCTACTGTGTCCCCTTGCCGCACGTGGACGTCATCGGGCCACGCGCGACCGCCTAGCTGGAGGGCGGCCGGGTATGGGGAAGGGACGATGAAGCTTCATAACACAACGCATCTGGCCGACGGTGAACTAAGCGCGCGATTCGGGCGCTATACCGCCGGCTGGGACACAGATGACTTGGAGGTGTTTGTCCGTCCCAGTCGGGGAGCCGACTTCTCCGGTACGTGCCGCTACGACCGCGATCGCATCTACGTAAACGTGGGCCGGCGCGTGCGATATCCGTACCGGATGGGCACGAATCTGGCTCGCGCCCGCAGCAACGCCCGCCACTGGTGGAAGCCCACATACGTGATCGAGTTGGCCGATGCGTATCAGTTGGCGCTTTTCGTGTTCCTGCACGAACTCTACCACTGGCTTATCCACCGGGCCGGTCGGAACATTCGACAGAAGGAATCGATGTGCGATCGGTTTGCTGCGCGGGCTCTGGTGGACGACTGGCACGCCCCCATATCAGATGGGCAGAAGCGCCCGGTGCCGCGAACGCTATGGGATTTCCAGGACCTCGACCGATTTGTCGTAGCCGCGAGGGCCGATCGGCTTCCCGCCGCCCCTCCCGCCCGCAAGACCCCTCGCTTGCGCAAATAGCCCCCCCGCCGCCCTACCGACGACCCACCAGGCCACTGGCGGTCGTCGAAATTCCTCGCAAGGTGGCAGCGAGGGCATCGCGATTCGGCGCGAATTCCATGGCCGTGTCGCGGTACACCATCTCGGTCTTCACCAGTTCGGCCAGCGAGTAGGTGAAACTCCGCATCCCGTCCTCGGTGTTGGTGGCGATGATCTCAGGCAGGTCGTCGTCTTCTCCCCGGCGGATCTTGTCTTTTACCGTGGCGTTGGTCAGAAGTACCTCACAAGCAGGCACGCGAAGGATCTTCTCATCGATAGCCGGCAGCAGACGCTGCGCGCCAATGCCCACCATGCTGGCGGCCAGCGACGAACGGATGAACTCGTGCTGATCCTGGGGAAAGAACTCGAGGACACGAGCGAACGCCTGCGTGGCATCCGGACAGTGGATCGAGCCGAAGACGAGGTGACCGGTTTCAGCCGCCTGCAAGGCCGCCAGCATCGTGTAGCGATCGCGCATCTCGCCGATGAAGATCACATCCGGATCCTGTCGCACGACGAACTTGAGCGCCTCGTGATAGTCGCTCACGTCGACATTCAGCTCACGCTGTGAGATGATCGCCTTGGCCGGCTTGAAGGCATACTCAATGGGGTCTTCGATGGTGATAATGTGGACGTTTCGTGTTTCGTTGATATGCTGAATCATCGACGCCAAAGTCGTGCTCTTGCCCGACCCGGTTACCCCCGCGATCAAC
>CBFCZG010000051.1:0-17887 GCA_965602375.1 uncultured Phycisphaerae bacterium
TTGCGGCACCACTTCCATCTCGTCGTTTATGGTTACGATCGAATCGTGGATGTTCTGAAGCACCCGGCTGGTCGAGGCGGTGCCAGTCTGGTGCATGTCGAGGTTTTGCGTGGTCTCGGAATGTCCCCAGATCAGCGTGCCGCCCGAGACGGGCGCCTCCTGCGCCCTAAGTGGACCCGGCATTCCCAGACCAAAACCCAGCGCGCCGGTGGCGACGGCAAGAGCAAGGATCCAACCGATCTGTCCGCCCGTGAAGCCCAGGCCGCCGCGTTCGACGGTAGCCTGAAGGTAGTTGGCCTGGTAGGGCACCCAGATGCCCCACATGCCATACTGTAAGAACAGCATGGCAGACAGGCGGAGGCTTAGATGGGATGTATCGTTTGACTTAAGCGTCGGCGGGCCCCCAGTAGATCGGCTGCATGGCCAATCACAACCATCGTTTGTCGAACATCGGTTCATCCGGCGGACCAGACGCCTGGGGCGGGCTGTGAGGTTTGGCGGAGGTGTAGCGCCATGCCTACTTCATGCATCCTAAAGCGGCGAGCGCCGCAGGCGGTGAGAACATCGATGGAGTAGTGCGGGCCGGTTTCAATGGCCCCTCCATGAGATGGTGCCCACTGCTGCTCTGCAGTTTTGCTAGCTCCTGTTCGAACTGACATTCAGCGACGCCCGTTGGATTCGCGCTGTCGGATCGCCTCGCAGACGTTGCCCCAGCCGGTGCGCAGGACAGCCATGTCGGCGGGCAGCTCCAACATTGTGACGCCCATTTCGACGTATCGGGCAATCTCGTCCGGATCGGCTCCGACGCCGAATATGACGTGCTTGCCGAGCTTTTTGGCTGCGGCGATGGTCCTGGCGAGGGCGTCCTGGACGGCTGGGTGGTTCTTGTCGGGCTTTCGCAGGCCGAGCGACATCGAGTAGTCGGCCGGGCCAAACAGAGCAAAATCAACGCCGTCGACGGCAAGAATGTCGTCAACACACTCGATGGCCTTTACACTCTCGATCATCACGCCGACCATCGGCTCCAGATCGCTCCACTCGACCCATTTGGCGATGTCGGCCGTAGCCCATCTGGCGGAGAAGCATTGCGTGCCGATGCCCCGCGTGCCTTGCGGCGGGAACTTGGCCGCCTGCACGATGGCTTTGGCATACTCCGGTGAATCCACGTCGGGTATGATGATGCCGCCGGCGCCGATCTCGAGAGCCTTGCGGATCAAATAGGGATTGTCGCGGTCGACGCGGTGCAGCGCTACGATGTCGCCGATGGCGGCGGCCCGCATTATGTGCTCGGCGGATTCGTCCTGACGCCAGGCATGCTCGTTGTCGAGCCGCATGAAATCGAGGCCCGCATAACCGGCCAACTCAATGACCGCCGGGCTCCAGGAGTACATAACGGCTCCCACCGCAAGCTGGCCGTCGCGCAGCTTTTTGCGGAGCTTATTGGGCTTGTTCTGCACTGTGCAGTTCCTCCTTATGATCTTGACGCGCGTTGCCTTCGCGGCCTGTCCACTCAAGCCGACAGACGCTCGTCACCAAAGCGCCGTCGGTCCTTGGGCAGACTATAGATACCACGCGGAACTTACAAGCGAACGCGGGACCTCGCGTTCGCACCGCGGATGGTCGTACGCCATAGTTGGATCGATGGATGCCAGAAGGCAAGGCCGGTCTCTTTATAGCGTACGTGCTGCTCACCGATGTTGGGCTGAATGCGCTCTTTGCGCGCCGGTGGCTTAAGGCGTACAATCCAGCGGTGCGAGTCTGTGCAATAAGCTGCCGATTCGATGGGACGCGGTGGTAACTCAACCTCATTGCCGAGAATTACGATGGCCGACCAGACGCTGCTGATGCTGTTCGACGAGGTGCGGGGCAAGACGCTGCGATTGCTGGAGGGCGTGACCAATGCCCAAGCCCGTTGGGCGCCTCCGGGGTTGGCCAACCACATCGTCTGGCACGCCGGGCACATTTACGTGGTGGTCGAGGCACTGACGCTGGAGGCACTGGGCGAGACGGTCGAATTGCCGGCGGGCTGGCATGTGATGTTCAGTTGGCAGAGCAGACCGGCCGACGTGCCGGGCGAGCGTTGGCCGACGCTTATCGAGGTGGTCGAAGCCCTGCGATCACAACACCATCGGCTGCGAGCGCTTGTCGCTGCATTGAATGCCGAGCAGTTGGCCGCGCCGCCGGCAGGCGCGCAGGAGGGGTCGCTCCGACATCGCATCGTGCACGCCCTGCACGACGAAGCCAACCACGGTGGCGAGATCTGGCTGCTACGCAAGATGCAGAATGCGGGCAGGCGATGAACCTGCATTGACGCGGTGGTCGCCCGCTGATGCCAGCAAGGAGGAACAGGCAGTGAAAAAGTGGGGCAACGACGCGTCCCGATTGATACTGGGTGGGCACTCGTTCATCCAGCAGCTCGGCAATGATCCGGCCGCGGACGAAGAGCTTCAGATTGAGATCGTCCGCGTTTGCCTCGACGCCGGGATCACAACATTCGATACCACCTATCAACCCGAGCGAGTTGCCCTCGGCCGAGCCCTCTCGGTGCTGGACCGGCGCGACGAGGCAACGATCGTCGCGTGGAACTTCTTCAAGCCGTTCGGCCCGGGCGATGAGGTGGGCGGCCCGGCACCGTATCGGCCCGAGCACTGGCAGATGTTGTGTCGGCAGCTTGGCACCGACCACATCGAGATGCTGGTCCTTCACAGTGTGGGCAATCCGGCCGAAGACGCCGCCCAGCTCGAAGTAGCGATGGCATGGCAGGCTGAGGGGAAAGTGGATCGGCTGGGCATCTGGGCGCCGCCGGAGGATGTCCAGACCCGGTGGCCCGACGGCGGGCCGTACGCGCTGGCCGTCATGCGATGTAACGTGGCTGAGCCCAACACCGAGCGATTCGCGTCGGCCAAGGCGGTTGGCTGGGAGACGCTGGCGGTGTGCCCGTTCGGCCGCGGCTGGGAACTCGACAAGCGGGCCGAGCGTTTCTCTGCCCTGGAAGGCGTCGACATGGAGACAGCCCGCCGCCGCGTGGCTGAGGCAATGCTGCGATACTCGGCGTTCGCGCCGGGTGTCGATCGGCTGATCGTGGCCATGCGACGCACCGAATGGGTCTTGGCCAACCTCCGGTATCTGCACAAGGGGCCGCTACCGGCCGAAGAGACTGCGTGGTTGAAGAGCTTGGCCGACGCCGGGTAGGGGGAATCCATACTCCGTAGCACCTTTTCCCCGGTTGCGCAACGCCAGCGCCCACCCTTCACTGAGATCGAAGCTAATCTGTGGCCGCGCGGCGGCAGCTGTATCCGCCGTTTACGTTTTGGCTAGCTAGCTCGCCGAGGTCTGCCAGTCGGCGGGGTTCTGGACGTGGGGTGCGGGGCGGAACCACCAGTCCGGGTCGGCCAGATACTGCTTGAGCATCATGGCAGCCACCACGCCGTCGCCGCAGGCGGTGGCAAGTTGCATGGCCGCCGCCACGCGGCAGTCGCCGGCTGCGAACACGCCGGGGATCCTGGTGCGCAGGAACGCCGGCTCACATTGGATGAAGCCCTGTTTGGTCAGATCGAGCGTACCTTCGAGCCACTTGGTGTTGGGGATGTGGCCCACGAAGATGAACACGCCGTCGCAGTCGAGCGTGAACGGCTTGTCGGTCTTGACGTTCTTGCCGACGACGCGCTCGACGCGGTCGCCGCCCTCGATCCGCTCGACGACGCTGTCGAGCACCAGTTCGATGCCTAGTTCGTCCTTGTGCTGCATCAGTTCTTCGACCAGCACGGCGGTAGCACGGAACTGTTGGCGACGGTGGACCATATATACCTTGCTGGCGAACTTGCCGAGGTTGATCACCTCTTCGACGGCGGTGTTGCCTCCCCCGACGGCCACGACGACCTTGTCCTTGAAGAACGGCGCGTCACACGTGCCGCAGTAGCTTACGCCCGCACCGGCCGAGCGAAACTTGTCCTCTCCGGAAACGCCGAGGTGACGATAGTCGCTGCCGGGCGAAAGAATGACCGCCCGCGCGCGGAGCGGCTTGACCTCGTCTGCCGATTCGTCATACGCCTCGACGACCAGCGTGCCATCGTCCTCGCGGCGGAGCTTCCGGGCCTCGTGACGGGTGAGCAGCTCGGCCCCGAACTTGAGGCACTGCGCCTTGATTTTCTCCACCAGATCCTCGCCGCTGATGCAGTCGAAACCTGGGTAGTTCTCGATTCGATCGGTTGGCAGGATTTGCCCGCCCGCCGAAAAGCTCTTGTCGAGCAAGAGTGTGGTCAGGCGGTCGCGCGCGGTGTAGAGGCCGGCGGCCAAACCTGCCGGCCCGGCGCCGACGACAATGACGTCGTACTTGTCTTGCGGCATGGGGAATGCTCCGATCTTTTAGTTATTGCCTAACGTTGGCGCGCGGCGTCGGTCAATTGCCTCAACACCGCTTCTGCCTCGGCGCGCCGGGTTGCGTACAGCATATCGATCCGGGTCTTGTCGGTCAGAATCATATCGATCGGCCCGGTTCGCACGCGTAGCAGACGCCCTTGGCGGTCAACCCACATCACGGCCGGTTCTGCCGTCAGCCCAAGCCGATCTTCCACCCGGTATGCGGAGACGCTCTTGCCGTCAAGCTCGATGACGTCCCATCCAATCGGGTCGTAACGGCGCGTCAGCAGTGCTCCGCCCTGCGTGTCGCAGCACGTAAACGCCACCGGTTCGGCCTTGCCGCCTACCAGGAAACGAGGCAGCAGGCGAATCAGCGCCTGGGGAAGGTAGTCGCCGGACAGTTCGAATGCCTTATTGCCCGACAGCATCGGAGCGGGTCCGGCACTGTGGGAGACGAGCAACGTGTCATGTTGCCGGACTCCCTCAACCTGTGTCAGCGCATAGCCGCGCGATCGTTGCTGTGTGGCGACGCCGATCTGGTGTACGCGGTTGATCCATCGCTCCTGCTTAAGGTCGTTGCTGACGAACAGATCGTTCTCCACGCGTTTGATGTCGCCGGTCGGCTCGAACAGCCACGCGCGTTCGGCAATCTGGACGCCGGAGGTTGCGCGAAGGGATCTGGGTTTCTCAGAAACGACCATGTAACCCACGTCCTTGCCGTTATTGAGCAGCCGGTAGTAACTGGTCGGCACGAGTCGATCGGCCAGTCCTTCGGCGGCGATCGAAGGCAGCAGCGCCATGGCGGCCTGTGATGCCCGGCGAAGGGCGGCCTCGTCGCGCGAGGAGATCAGCACACGGAAACTGTCGAGAACCGCCTCGAAGGTGGCGCTCAATTCGACGACGTCTGCGCCCGGGCCGCTGAATTCCACGACGAAGCGCTTCGTCTCGGTGGCGGTGACCACCACGCTGAACAGATGTACTTCGCTGCCGGCAAAAGGCCCGCGGGCCGATAAGCGCACCGCTTCACGCCCGTCGACCTGTTGCGGGCGTCGGTCCAGTAACGTCAGCCCTAGATGTTCGACCGTTCGTTCTACGATTCGTTCGGCTGAATCGGCGATCGGCTCGCCCGGCTTGGTTCGCATCACCTGGACGGCGAGATTCCAGCCTCGCTGCTGTACCGGAAAGCTTACCAGTTGAAACAGCGTGGGGCGCTGGCCCGGCTCGTCCGGGCCATGCCGGACGAGCTGCGCATCGGCCGGCGGCCTGATGGAGAACCCCATCTCGCCGTCGACGCAGGTGGGCCCCAGCGAGACGGCCGGCTGGGTGGCCTGCCCCGGCCACGCCGCAGCTACTATGGTAACCCAAATCGAGAATACACCCATGATCTCTAGCCTGTCTGCCGCACTGATTGAAGAGCATTATAGCCACGTCCGCACACGGCACCAAACCGCTGCCGGCGCAGCCTAGTTCTGGAAAGAATCAACGTAGTCGAAGTAAGCCCCCTCGTGCCACTTTTGGTCTTCGGGCACAACCAGCTTGAGGACGATCTCGACGTCTTTGTCGGCATACTCGTCGAGAGGTATCTTCAAATCCTCCCAGGCGTCGGTCCCGATGGTCTGAGTAGCGACCGATGTGCCCTCGATCACAACGTCGAGCACGAACGGAAAGCCGTAGGCCCGCGTGCCGACACGCAAAAAGGGCGCTGGACCGGCCTTTCTGACAACCAGCCGCGACAGGCGATGGCTTTCCTTCAGCGGGATCGCAAACAGCACCCCTCTGCGGCCCTCCACCTCGCTGAGGTACTTGGCGCCGTTGCGGTGCAACTGCCCCAGCCGGTTGTGGATCCACTTTTTGTCCGCGTCCTTGCGCCCACCCACGAGCGTCCAGGCGTACAAGCCGTGCAGGCTTTGCAGATCGGCCGTCACCTCGGTCATCCAAGCGTCGTCGACGGCTTCGGGCTTGGTGAACGCTCTGGTTGGCGTGGCGGCGCTGTGCTGCTCCTGCTGTTTGCGGAAGTCGGTGTCGAGCCGCTTGAGCTGGCTGTCGCACCAGCGACGCGCGGCGACCGCCTGAGCGTAATCACTGCACCTCGGGTCCTCCAGGACGCGCAAGAGGATATGCATGACGGCGGCGGCGGCGTCAGGCTTGCCGATCTCCTTGAGCGATGCGCCCAGGTAGCGCAGAACCTCGGGCTGGTATATGTCCTCCCAAAGCAGCTTATAGGCGAGCTGGGAAACCTCGCGGTAATCGCCATTATGGAACCGGCTCTTGAGCGCCCGCATGGCCTTCACGTTGATGGTCGGGCGCTTCACGAAGGCGCCCTTCGCCTGGGCGGACGACCGAGCCGCCGGCACCGAGACCAGCAGAATGGTTGCGATCATCGAGTACGTCGCCTGCCGTCTCGCCATGGCGTCACCTCCACCTTCCGGTGGGCCAGCCAACTTCACGCCCATTTTGCCTTTCGTCCTATCCGGCGCTATTGTAACACGGACCGTGCGTAACGGCCGAACGACTGCGCAAAAGGGCCTCGTCATGAAATCCGCTTGCCTATCCGCCTTTGGGGCATTGCTGACGTTAACCGGATGTGGGATGTGGTGCTACCCGCCGCTGGAGGTGGTCGAATCGGTCGATCTCGACCGCTACGTCGGCAAATGGTACGAGATCGCACGGTACCCGACCTCGTTTCAGCAAGGCTGCGTGGGGGTGACGGCCGAGTATTCGCTGCGCGAGGACGGGCGAATCGGTGTGGTCAACCGGTGTCGCAAGGACACCCTCGACGGACCCGAAGAGAGCATCGAAGGTGTCGCGCGGGTGGCCGATCCGCAGACCAACGCCAAGCTGAAGGTAACGTTCTTCTGGCCGTTCGAGGGCGATTACTGGATCATCGATCTGGACGATGGGTACCAGTGGGCGGTGGTCGGCATGCCTTCGCGTAAATACCTTTGGGTGCTCAGCCGGACGCCCACACTCGACCAAGCGATCTACGAGGGAATCGTTGCCCGCCTGCCCGACAAAGGCTACGACCCGGCGCGACTTCAGCGTACGCCCCAGCCGCCCGCCGAAACCGAATGACCACTGAGGATGGCGCGGCGCTTCACGTCGCTTCGGCGCAGGCGACGACCTCGAACGTCTGCACGTCGATGCTGGCCCGTCCCGACGCCAGGTAGGCCAGAAACTCCTGACCCGCGGCCATGACCTCGGGGCTGCTCTGGCAGGCCTCGTGATCGGCCTTGTTGCGCCACTGTAGGTAGGTAACGATCTGTGTGCCCCGCAGTCCGCGGTGCAGGCTGACCGAGACGAAGCCCGGCTGCTTTTCGAACACGGGAATCATGCGCGTGGCGGCCTCGATGAGTGCGGGCTGATCGTCGGGCTGCTGGAGATCAACCCGAACGATGGCCGTGAACACGGAGTTGTCGTCGCAGATCGTGACCATACGCAGTTGCTCCCTTCGATTTGATGCTCAGGGGCCTGCCGGGCCGGGCTGCCGATCGGTCGCCACCGAGGCGGGCAGTCGCTCGGCCAGCTTCCGAATGGTCGGCATGGCGTGGGCGAAGAAGATCTTCAGCCCCGCACAGGTGTAACTGGGGACCGGCTGGTCCCCGTCGCGAAAACGCGTTAGCGGGCATGCGCCGTAGCAGATGTTCAGCCACTCGCACTCGGTGCACTGGCGGGCCAGGTCGGGCTTGAGGTTGGTGAATTTCGTCATACGGTCGTGCTGGAGCAGCCGCCAGATAGGGGAGACTCGCAGATTGCCGACTCGCCAGTCCGGATGCACCGCAAAATCGCACGGGAATACGTCGCCGTTGTATTCAATCAGCAGGCATCCACCGCACCGCGGCTGGTATATGCACAGCTCGGGCGGATGGCCGGCCGCTACCAGCAGCAGGTTCTGGAACAGGCGGACGTAGGGTCGGTCGTCGCCCTCAGCCACCCATTCGTCGAACACGCCACAGAGGAATCGCCCGAACGCCTCGGGCTCGACCGCCTTCGGCGAGACGCGATCGTGCTCCAGGCCCGTCACGATGCACGGGATGAATTGCATGAAGTCGACGCCCAACTCACGGAGATGTCTATAGACGCGCTGCGGATGCGGGGCGTTGAGCGGGTTGACCAGCGTGAGCGCGTTGTGTTCGACCTGGTGCTGCTGAAGCAGGCGCAGGCCTCGGATGACCCGGTCGTAGCTGTCGTTGCGGTTGGGATTGTGCAGCTCGGGCGGCCCGTCGACGCTGATGCCCACGAGAAACCCGTATCGGTGTAGGAACTTGCACCAGGTTTCGTCGATCAGCGTGCCGTTGCTCTGAAGCATGTTGCTGACGCGCTGGCCGCGCCCGGCGTAGGCCTGCTGGTAGGCGACGGCCCGCTTGAAAAAGTCGAGCCCGGCCATCATCGGCTCGCCGCCCTGCCACGAGAAACTTACCTGCGACTGGGGCAGTTGCGTGAAGCTGCGGACCACGTCGCGCAGCGTGTCGAGGCTCATCTTGTGCGGGGGCGGGCCGAAATAGGATCCGGTTTCGCGATAGTAGCAGTAGTCGCAGTCGAGGTTGCACGTACCGCTGACCGGCTTGATCATGGCCATCGCATGTGTGACGTCCAGACGGCTCATCCCGGGAGTGTAGGCCCAGCCGCCGCGAAAGCCAACCGGGGCTGATGTTAGCCTTGTCGAGTGCCGATAACGTTGGGAGAGGTCTCTAAAGACGAGGCAAAGGCCTTGTATTGTGGCGCCGTTGCGACATACTATTTCCTGATAGCGCGGGGCGCGGGCGTCGCGTCCGTATCGGCGAGAGGGATGAGAGAGAACTCTCCCCGATAAGGAGAACCGTGCTTGGAGGCGGCACCTGAGGATCGTGCCATCGGTGATCCAGGGTGTCGCGGAGGGAGAGTGATCATGCGCGAGCGGCAGACATTGCCGGCGGGAATCGGAAGGATTGTGTTGCTGGTCGGTCTGTTCGCTGCCTGGCCGGCGGTGAGTCGGGCCACCATCCTGACGTTCGACATACCCGGGCTGATCGACTGGCAGGAGATTCCCGGCGCTTACGGGGATAACGTAACGTCCCTATACGACGGCTTGGGCTATTACGAGCAAGGCGCCGGCTGGACGCCCAACATCACCGTGGATTATCGCACGTTCGATCTGAGCGACAACAGCACCCGCACCGACAAGCTCGACTACTGGTCGACGGGGTTCGGCGACCTGGAGGACATCGCCTACTCGACGGCCCAGGGGTGCATGGGTGAGATCTCACTGGTGCCCGAGGCTGGCTGGAGCGTGGTGCTCGACGGGTTCGACCTGGGTGGATACGGCGACCAGCCCGACCAGACCGTCCGCCTTGTGGATGAGAACTACCAGGTGCTGCTCGACTATTCGCCCATCGATATCATGGGAGGCGGCCACAACGCGTTTGCGCCCTCACTGACCCATGCAGGTACGGTTCGCATCCAGTTCGGGCCGAGCTGGAACACGGGCATCGATAACGTGCACTTCTACCAGGTCCCCGAGCCGGCGACGCTTGCACTCTTGGGAATCGGAGCAGTTGCTGCGATGTGCGCGCGACGGCGCACACGGTAACCCAATCCCTTCGGATCTGTGGGTAGTCCCTAGTCGAACAAGCCCATCTGTGTGCCCGGTCTGGACGAGCGTTTGGCGACCGCTTGCAGGAAAGGGAAGTGCTGCAACATCTCGGGCGGCACATCCACCTGGCGCTGCTCGAGCATGGCACGAAGCTGGAGGGCGTTGGCCGGTCCCTGCCCGCGGAAGTGGTTGTTGGCGAAAACATAGACCGCGTCGGCTTTGTCGGCCATCGTTTTGATGCGCCCCACCCAGTTGCCCAGCTGCTCGGCCGAGTAAAGATAGTTGTAACGCTCATGCGGCTCGATGTTGTCGGCGAACCATGTGTCGTTGCGCCTACCGTGGAAGCGGACATAGCCGATGGGTCCGGTCACCCGCGCCGACGGAGCCAGGCAGTTCCGCAATTGCGGCTGATCGATGTTGCACAGGCTGACCCCCAGATCCGCGAGCTTTTGCCGCGCTTGCGGCGCATCCCACGAGGCATGTCGGACCTCGACGGCCAGGGGAAATCGCCCGAAGGCCGCCACGAGGTGGTCCAGCCACTCAAAGGCCGACTCGCCGCAGCGAAACGACCAGGGGAACTGCACGAGCAGGCAGCCCAACATTCCCGCCTGCTGCACCGGGGCGATCCCTTCGAGAAACTCATCCACCTCGTTGCGCTGAGGCGGCTCGTCGCGCTGGTGCGTGAATCGCTGGTGCAGCTTGAAAGTAAAGCGAAACGGCTGTTCGATACGGCGAGCCCAACTGGCGGTGGTCCGCGCGCTGGGCGGACGGTAGAAGCTGCTGTTGACCTCGACGGCGTTGAAGTAATGGCTGATGTAGTGGAGTTGATCGAACCGCCGCACCCCGCCGGTCGGGTAGACGATCCCCTCCCAGTCTGGGTAGCTCCAGCCGGAGTGGCCGATATACAGCTGCCCTGTTGCCTGGCTCATAACGCGTCCGACCGATCCGCCGTCGCGGCCACGTCGCTCGACATCCAGGCCGGTGCGTGCTCGCAGCCTTGGTGCGTGCTAGCGGTTCGATGCCGGCCAGTCTGACGGCACGCGAAGCACCATGCCTGGACGAAGGCGATTCGCATCACCGCCGATCAGGCCGCGATTGGCCGCGTGCAGCTCGCGGTATCGCTCGCCGTCGCCGCACAGCTTGCGTGCGATGGCGTAGAGGGTGTCTGCCTCCTGGACGCGGTAGGTGCCGGTGGCGGCCGACACTGCCGGCCGTTTGGCGGGTGCTGCCTTGGCAGACGCATCGCCCTCGGGTGATGGGATCACGACCTCGCTGCCGACGCGCATGCGCCGCGGGTCGACATCGGGGTTGGCCTGCATCAGCAGGCTGACGTATCGGGCGGCGCGGCTGCCGTAGTACTGCTCGGCCAAGTCGGCGAACGTATCGCCCGTCTGGATTACGTGTGTCCGCGTGACGGGCACCGGCTTTGCCGCCGGCGCCGGCTGGACCTGCAACTCGGTCGTTCTGACCGTCTCGCGATGGGCGCCCGTCCAGCTCGGCTCGGGCTCGACGGGCACCAGGGCGGGGTCCTGCGGCGCGGCCGGTGGGGGCGACACGGCCTGCTCGTCGGGCTCGGGCGCGGCACCCACCTGTCCGACCGGCAGCGGGATGATCGGCCCGACTTCCATCGCGACGGGCTCGTTCGGCTCGGCAGCCACCGGCACGGGCGGCTTGGGCTCGGGCGCGTTGGCCGCTGGCGCCGCGCTGTCGGTTGTGGGAAGTTCCTGGTCGAGAGCGATGGGTTGGTCCTGCTTATCCTGGCCGAGGAAATACCATCCGGCCACGGCGATAAGCACGGCCCCGATCAGCATACCTATCTTTGCATCGCTGCGCATGGCGAAGCCTCCTTGCAGAGCCGCCTGCTTGCCCCTCCCCGTTAAGAGCGACCTAACGCCTTCCCGCCGTTGCCGACCGATTGCCGGTCAGCAGCAACGGACTGGCGACGGCAACCGAACTGTATGTTCCCACGAGCACGCCGATCAGCAGAGCAAAGCTGATGCCGTGGATGCCCTGTCCGCCGAAGATGTATAGGATTCCTACCACAGTCAAGGTCGTCACACTCGTCAGGATTGTTCGCCCCAGCATCTGGCTGATGCTGCTGTTGACGAGGGGCGCTGAAACGGTCGTTAGCTTGCCGCGGTTCTCGCGAATGCGATCGAACACCACGATGGTGTCGTTCAGCGAATACCCGATCAGTGTCAGGAACGCCGCCACCATGGCCAGGTCGATCCTGAAGTCAGTGATGCCCAGGATCGTCCCCACCGGTGTACGCGCGACGAAGTGGGCCACCGCCACCGCACCCAGGGCGATGCTCACGTCGTGCACCAATGCGACAATGGCGGCCAGGCCGTGGCGAGGCGTGCCGAACCGAAGCCAGATGTAGATCACAATGGCCAGCAGCGCCAGCACCATCGCCAGGAGCGCCTGGTTGGCGGCCTGCGACGCCACTTGGCTGCCAAACTGCGTGACCTTCTGCAGCGACCGCTCGGTCAGCATCGCGGTGCGCACGAGTTGGAGTTCCGTCTGGGCCAGGTCCCGCCGCCAGGCGGCCTCGTCCTCATCGAACGGTAAGGCCGGATCGACCACGACGATGGCTGCGCTCTCGTACAGCGCGGCCGACTCGTCTTGTGGGTCGGCCTTTTCCAGCCCCATCACCTTAAACTCGCGCCATTCGGATTGTTCGAAGTCCGGCTGGAGGCGCATGTCGCGCAGTCGTCGGGTGATCTGCTGTTCGGTTTGTGGCGGCGAAAGCTCGTCCAGCACGATGGCCACGCCGCCCAGATAATCGCGCACGTCGCCGGCAGCCGAGGGATCGTTGATCACGGTCGCCAAGCGGCGACTCTCGATGGGGAAGAGCCCATTCGGCGCCAGCACCGACTCCGTCCGCACCGCGAAGTTGACCGCCCCTTCAATGTTGAGCTGATCGCTCATGACGGCCAGGATCGCATCGCGCACTACCTTCTGGTTCTGCTCGGTGGTGATGATCTCAAAGGTCTCACCGGCCGCTTCGGCTCCGACTTCTTCGACGATTTGCACCGAGGCCGCCCCCAGTTGCCGGCCTGCCCGTTCGGCATAGCGAGCGGACTCCATCGTTACCAGATCGCGCATCTCGTCCAGTTCCAGATATTTGCCAGCAGTCGCGGCCGGTTGCGTGGTTTCCTGCTGCTCCGGATTGTTTCTGTCTGCTTGTTTGCTTATGGTGGTGATGCGGATGGAGTGAGGCCCGACTTCCTCCACGCCGTCCTTGGCAAGCAGCTTACGGCCTCGTTTGACCCCGTCAGCCTCAATCGCCTGGAGCACGAAGCTTTCGAGCTGCGTGGCCGTCAGCCCCTGACACTGAATGGTAAAGACACCGGCCATGGCGGGGTCGGCGGTTACCTCGGCTTCGGCCAACACCTTGGACGCTTCGCCCAGCCAGTGGGCTGCATCACCCGTTACCTGCTCGCGAACCTCCGCGTCGCTGAGTTGCAGGCCCGGTTTCAGTTCGATCTGCGCCGACACGCCGCCGCGGAACTCAATGTCGTACTTGTCCTCGCCGCGTACGAAGAACACCGACAGCCCAGCGACCACCAGCACGATGGACACGGTCTGGAAGATGCGTCGTCTGCCCATCCAGTCGATATCGGGCACGCCGATCAGTCGCAGCATCGGCAGGGAGCGCAGCGCCCGCATCTGCACCAGCCCGGTCACGATCCACCGGGTGACGAACACGGAGGTGTACACGTTGCACACCAGGCCCAACCCCAGCGTAAGGGCGAAGCCCTTGACCTCCTCGCTGCCGAAATAGCCGAGGATTACACACGTGATGATCGTGGTGACGTTCGAGTCGAGAATCGCGCTGAAGGCCTTTTCGTACCCCGTCTTGATCGCCAGGCGCAAGCTGACGCCCCGGGCCAGCTCCTCACGTATGCGTTCGTTGATCAGCACGTTGGCGTCGACCGCCATGCCCACCGTCAGCGCCAGCCCGGCGATGCCCGGCAGCGTCCAGGTGGCGTTCATGGCGGCCATCATCCCCAGCACCAGCAGCAGGTTCATGGCCACGGCGATGTCCACCACGATCCCGCTGAACAGGTAGTAGACGGCCATAAACACCAACACCGCTACGGCGCCGTACATGGCGGCCTTGGTGCCCATTTCGCGATTGGTCTTGCCCAGCGACGGACCGATGGTCTTGACGCTGATGGGCGTTTGCTTCAGTCGGGCCGGCAGGGCTCCGGCGTTGAGCGTCTGCGCGAGGTAGTTGACCTCGTCGGCCGTGAAGTCGCCGGTGATGCGCCCAGATGATCGAATGGTGGTCTGAATGGTCGGAGCGGAAATGGCCACGTCGTCCAACAGAATGCAGAGCCGCTTGCCCTTATTCTCGCGCGTGAGCACCTCAAACATGCTGCCGCCGCGTTCGTCCAAGTCGAAGGTGACCTGGTAGCCTGCCCGCTCAGGATCGGGTGCGGGCCTGGCCGACCTCAGCGACCATTTGCGGGCGGAAGTCGACAGGAGCCCCTTCTCCTGCGACAGGTGGCACAGAACGTAATACCTCTCGGCATACTTGGCGGCCACGCTGGTTGAGATCGCCTGCGCATCAAGGGCCTGGTCGAGTTGCTCGACGTTGTCCATGTGGAAAAAGGACAGCGGCTTTTCGACCTCGAACCAACCGTACTGATCGCCCGCACTGGCGCGGGGCCCGCGCTGCGCGATCTGCTCGCGATAGCGGTCGAATTTGGCCGGATTCTGCGGATCGGGCTCGGCCAGGATGCGGAATTCGAGCACCCCCGCTCCTCGCAGGAGCCGCTGAAGGTCGGCTGGATCGTCGAGGACACCCCGCACCTCGGCCCAGGTGTCGTAGGCTTGCAGAGCCGCGTCGATCAGGCCGGCTCGGTCGGGGTACCGGCCCTTCAGTCGGGCCAGCTGCTCCTGGCGCGCGGGCGAGCCGATCGGTAGGGCGCCGATCACGCTTACGCCGGAGACATCGATGTTGGTCTCAAGCACGTCGTCGAGGGCCGATTCGTAACGCTCGGCGGCGTCGAGCTTGGCCTGCTCGTCGTCGCCGGCGTTCGCCTGCTGCATCGCGTCGTAGGCGTCGGCCACCGCATCCAGTAACGGACGGCGCGACGGAACCTTCTCGGCCAATGCGTCCAGCGCCTGTTGGCGCGCGGCGTCGGCCTGCTGCAATGCCTGCTCGACCTGTCGCGGCTGCACGTTGGTCGCCCGAAGCGTTTCCTGCGCCTGACGATAGGCATCTCGCCGTTGTTGGGCCTCTTTGGGCGGCTGCGGCATCTGGATCTCGAGCCGGTTGCTTCCGATCGGCCGCCACACCAGATTTCGCACGTTGTCCGGATCGACACGGCGGCGGAGCACGCGCATGACGCGCTTGGCCAGGTCCTGCTTCTCCCAATTGGCCAAGCCCGAGTCATCGATCTCGTACAGCAGACTCGTGCCGCCCACCAGGTCGATACCGCCCTTGAGCCGTTCGCTCGGCGGGTACATGTAGTAGAACGCCAATGCCGCCACAAACGTCGTCACCAACAGCTTCAGCCACAAATTCCGCTCTGTCATTCGCTATGAGCCTCTTGGTCAGTCTTGGCTTGGAGTCGTCATCTCGATGCCGCCCGGGCCGAACCGACCCGCCCTACGACGAACCTTCCTCGCTGACAACCCTCTGGATCGAACCACGTGTGAACGTCAACTTCACGTTGGCCGCCTCATCCACCTTTAGCACCACCTCGTCGTCCCGTACGTTCATCACCGTGCCGATGACGCCCCCAATGGTCATGACACGATCGTTCTTCTTGACGGCTGCCAGCATCTCGCGGCGTTTTTTCTGCTCCTTCTGCCGCCCGCGGATCAGGAAGAAGTAGAGAATCACCAGCAGCAGAACAAACGGCATGAGCTGGTACCAGAGGGGTGGCCCGCCCGGCTTGGCTGGTGTGGACGCGTCGGCTTGGGCTACCAGGGCCAGAAGTGTCATCCAATGGGTCATCATGCTTCCTCGTCGGGGTTGACGCTTTCCGCCACGTTGCGGAAGAAATCGTCGCGCCACAGGCGCAGCGAGCCCTGCCCGATGGCGTGCCTCAGACGCGACACCAAGCCCTGATAGTAAGCGATGTTATGCAAGGACACCAGCATCGGCCCGAGCATTTGGCCGGCCAGGATCAGGTGCCGAAGGTACCCCCGGCTGAAGCGCCGGCACGCCGGGCAGTCGCACTCCAGGTCGAGCGGTTTGTCTGACAGACGGTGTCGCTCATTTTTCAGGCGGATCGGACCCTGGCAGGTGAAAGCGTACCCGTTCCGCCCGTTGCGGGTGGGGATGACGCAGTCGAACAGGTCGATCCCGGCGGCGACGGCTTCGACGATGTCGTGGGGTTTTCCCACCCCCATCAGGTAGCGCGGGCGGTCGGCCGGCATCAGGGGTTCGAGCCGACCGAGCACCTCGAGCATCTGCCCGCGGGACTCGCCCACGCTCAGCCCCCCGACCGCATAGCCGGCAAAGTCCATCGCGGTCAGGCGCTCCATGCATGACGCCCGCAAATCGTGGTAGAGCCCGCCCTGGTTGATGGCGAACAACCACTGCCGGTGGGCCTGTTTGTGCGCCGCACGCGACTCACGGGCCCACCGGACGGTCCGTTCGACAGCCCTGGCAACCGTCGACTTATCGGACTCTGCGGGCACACACTCGTCGAGGACCATGATGATGTCGGCCCCGAGTTTGTTCTGGATCTGCACGGCTTGGGCGGGGTCCAGTCGCAGGCGAGTCCCGTCGATGTGGGAGCGGAACGATACGCCGTCGTCATCGACCTCCACCAGTTCGGCCAGCGAGAAGACCTGGTAGCCCCCGCTGTCGGTCAGGACTGGGCCGTCCCAGCCCATGAACCGCGCCAGGCCGCCCAGGCGTTCGACCACGTCGGCCCCGGGCCTGAGCTGCAAGTGGTAGGTATTGGCCAGCACCATCTGCACGCCCACCTGCCGCAGTTGCTCGGGCAGCACGCCCTTGACCTCGCCGGCCGTGCCCACCGGCATGAACGCGGGGGTCTCGACCACTCCGTGAGGTGTGGTCAGCCGGCCAAGGCGGGCGCGGGTGTCGCCATCTCGTGCCATGACCTCGAAGTTGAACATCGATCGGTGACTCCGGCCTGTTGGGGGCCAATTCGTGCGATCGCGACAATCCATGCTGGGACCTATGCCGCGGTCGGGCTGCACCCGGCGGGTATGGTGCCGTTAGGGCTGTCAGACGTCCAGACGGAAGAATTCGACGGCGTTGTCCCAGTAGAGCCGGCGCAGCACGCCCTCGGGCAGGTCGAGCCCGGATAGGTAGACGGGCCCACCGGCGTCCGCGTCTTCGATGGGGGAGCGGACCACCCCATCCTGCTCGTACATGAACTGGTGCACCCAGTACCGCGAGCAGTGGTGCGACAAGTCGGCGTGATTGAACGCCACCAGGTCCGAGCCGAACATCATACGATCGGCCCAGCGGATGAAGAAATCGCGGGCCTTCTGGGGCTGGGCCGACAGTTCGCGGGCCACCCACTTGGTGCCGGAGGTGTCGAGATGGAAATTCGGATACGTCTGGAGCAACTCGCTTAGATGGTCCAGATGCTCGGGATTACCGCCCATGTGCGGGGCAAGAACCTTCATCCCCGGATAGCGCCCCAGGGTGTTGGTGAGCTGTCGGTAGGTGAAGACCTTGGCCTCGTAGCGTTGAGGGTCGTGGTAGTGGCTTTTCCACCAGATATCCGGGTCGGCGATGTGCACCAAGGCGGGCAGGCGGTGCTCGATCATGGCTTCGAAGACCGGGTCGAGCCGCCAGTCGTCAAAATAGAAACCGAACTCGGCATTGAACTGAGGCTTGTACCAGAACTTGACGCATCGCACCCCCGCCCGCGCCGCATCGCGCACGAGCTTCACGTTGGTCTCGGCGAAACGGGGCGGGTCCTTGCGGGCCGAGTAATCCAGCCACACGTTATAAGC
>CBFCZG010000052.1:0-17599 GCA_965602375.1 uncultured Phycisphaerae bacterium
AATCGGCCGTAACGGCACGCCGTGCGGGCACCGGCGAAGCCGGCATGCTGAAACGGCGCGTCGAGCCGCTATATCCGACAGCTTGCTCGGTCAACTGCATGTCGTCGGCTAGCGAGCGGTTGGGCTTGATCCCCAGCCCCTGTAGCACGCCGTGGTAGGCCTTGACCGCTTCCTCCGGGCTAATCTCGCCGTCGGCGATCCACCGCAGAAACTGGATGAAGCTGAGCTGATGCTCGGCGTTGTTGATCTTGCGTCCGAACAAGGCCGCCCGGGCGCCGTGGGCCTTGGCCTCGGCCAGCAGCTTGAATGCGTCGTACGTCGTGCCCGCCGAGCCGCCCAGAATGCCCGGCACGAGATGCCGGTCGTAATCGACCAACTCTTCCATCGACTTCGGTCCGTGGTAGACGATCTTCAGAAACAGTGGCCGACCCGCCGAGGCCACACCCGCCAGTGCCCGGGCGATCAGATCGTTGATGAACGCGCCGATCTTGTCGGGCGGGATCGGGTGGACCGGTGCGTTGGGATCGAACACCTCCAGGAAGTGGCGAAAACCCTTGCGCTCGGCCTCCGTGCGAAATTCGCGATAGGCCTCCAGGCTCCGGCGGTCCATATCGACGTCGTTGTTGAACGTGATGCTATACAGGCCGAGGTTCGCGCCGAGCTGCCGCTGCGAATCGTCGCAGTCGAGCTGTCCGCATTGGGCGTGCTCGATCAGAGCCGTACGAAACGGCCGCGAAGGCTCTTTGGGATAGGACGCGCCGCGTGCGACGTGAATGTCGGTCGTGTCGTTGGCCCGCACGGCCGGCGTGACCGGCGAGCCGTCGAACAGGCGTTGGCGAATGGTCACCACCTCGTTGGTCGAGACGGACATCAGCATGATGTCGAGCAGCCCCTGTCGGACGTTCTCGGCAATGTGCTCTCGATAGTCGGCCAGCGAACGAAAGCCCCCGTCCTGATGCTCGGGGCTCACGCCGGGCGCGCCCATGCCGAAGGCCATGTCCGCGTCCTTGGCATCGGCCAGGATGAAGGCGCCGGAGTTCGGGTCGGCGTGGATGTCGGTGAGTTTCGCGTCGAGTGATTTGATCATGGCAGTGGTTACCCTCGTCCGTCGCCCGCCATCTGGACGATCCGATCGGTGATCAAGTGCACAAGGCGTTCTACCTGATCGTCCATCGCGCGTTTGCGGGCGGTTTCGGAGCTGGAGCCCATCGCCTGCGCGCCGGCGAGCTGCCGACCGGCCACCACGGCCGGGAAAGCTCGGGTTTGCTCTGGCAGCGGCTGTGCTTGGCCGGCCTGCGATTCGGCCCCGGCGATGCCCGCCCCACGTCCGTGCCCGTTGGCATCGGGGGTGTGCTGGGCGATGGCCTGCATGGAGAAGCCTCGAAGAAACTCATCGCTGCCGGCCAGCGTGCATACCTGCGCGTCGCCGTGCAGCCGCGGATCGTCGATGCCCAGGTTCTGCTTCAATTGCAGAAGCTCGTGCACGTGCCCTTCGGACAGTTGACGAATGCTGCCCACCTGCTTGGCCAGCAGCAAGATGCGGCAGTACTGATCCAACGTCTCAAGGTGGAAGTACGCCTGCTCGAGCGTCTGGTCACACGCTACCGCCCCATGATTGGCCAGCAGAATGGTATTGGCTTTGTTGCGCAAATGCGGCAGGATCGTTTCTGCAAACGTCTTGGTGCCGGGTGTGTTGTATTCGGCGATGGGCACCTGGCCGATGAAGATCTCCACCTCGGGCAGGATGCACGTGGGCAACTCAAGTCCGGCCACCGCGAACGCCGTTGCATGCGGCGGGTGGGCGTGGCACACGGCGTTGATGCCGGGCAGCTCGTGATAGATCTCCAGGTGGAGCATGATCTCCGATGTCCGCGGCATGCCCCCGCCGAGCTGCTTGCCCTGCTCGTCGACTACTGCGATGTCTGCGGGTTGGAGGAACCCCTTGGACACGCCCGTCGGCGTGCAGAGGTAGCGGCCGTCGCCCAGACGGTAGCTGATGTTGCCGTCGTTGGCGGCGACGAAGTTCTTCTCGTACATCCGGCGGCCGACCTGGCAGATCTGTCTCTTGACCTCCCATTCGCTGGCCATCACGGCACCTCCAGGACGGGATCGAAATCGAGATCGTCAAGGATGCACGCGTTGTAGGCGTCGTACGGGACTTTCTGCGGGTGGAACGGTGCGGTGGCCTCGCGCCCCTCCACCAGCCCCACGCGATCATCCTCGCGAGCGGCCAGACTGTCGTACATCACCAGCGTCTCCTCGTTGCCACCGTTCTTGCCCGCCAGCGTGCCGCGATTGGACGGCCTCACGAGCAGAAAGCTGCCCGGCACGAGTTCGGACATCTTGCGGTTGAGCGTGAGCTTGCCGATCACCCGGGCGATTCGCATGGTGCGCTATGTCCTTTCCAACTCGGCCACAGCCGCCAGCAAGGTGTCGGCCATAGGCGAAGCCGTTCGTTCGGACGCAAACTGGCGGATCATGGTTCGCATCTCGTGAAAACTGCTGAACGCCGTCTCCAGGATCAGCATGTTGGCGTCGAAATGTCGCAGGGCGGCTGACACGCTTTGGAGGCGCGTTCCCTGCACGGCGCGGATGCCCGGCATTTTGTTTGCCAATACCATCGCGTCGGCGGCGTAGGGCAGCATCGCGACACCCGCCGCCAGTGTACCGTCCGTGATAGACCGGCCCATGGCCTGGAGGTTGCGGATCCAGCAGTCGGTCTGGTTGCAGTCGACCAGCGTCACGCCGTCGCACGCCACTGCGTCCAACAGTCCCTCGGCCGTCCGGTCGGTTCGGTCGTTGACCACACCGATGGCCCCGACCGGAAGCGCTGGGTTCGAAGGTGTCTCCGCTGCCTCGCCACCGGAGTTCGCGACGGGCGCAGCCGGGTTGCCGCTCGCCTGCGCCGGGTTCGGCTTGGGGGCCTTGTGGACGGTCAGGTGTCGCTGCTGGACAAGGTCGACGGCATTGGGCGTGAGATACTCGTTGCTCGCCAACTCGATCATGCCGTTGCCGGTCGACGCCCGGATACGCTGCTGAAGCATCTGGGCCGTGATGAACACCTTGGCGGGCGGGCCGACCTGCGGTCTGGCTTGGCCGACACCAATCCGTGCGACGGCTGCTGGAGGCGCGCCGGTCAGGGCCGACCCGCCCCGCTGTCGCAGAGCAACCAGCACCTGCTCGACGATCCGATTGACCAGTTCGGCCTCCACCGCCTGCTGCCTTTCTAGGCTGTGTCTGATGATTCGGATCCGGGCATCTCGGGTGCCACTGGCGGCTTGTCCGCCAGTGCCCCGGACGGCTACCGTCGGGAGAACCTCTTATTCAGACAGAGCCTAATCCATGATCCCGATGACGGCCCAGCGGACGGGCGAGGTGTTGTCGCCCACCATCTCCCGCGCGCCCCTGCCGTCGTTACTGATCACCACATGCGTACCATGACCGGCGCCGAGCATGTCGATCGCCAGCAGCGGATCGCCGTCGGCGCGACCGTCCTGGCCGATCGGCTGGACCACCAGCAGCTTCCACCCGCGCATCGACGGATGCTTGACGGTCGAGATCGCGCTGCCTTCCACGATTCCACGAAGCATGATGCGCCCTTACTGCTCTGTTAGATGATTCGCAGGTTATCCACCATCGTGCACCGGCGGATGCGCGTGTAGGTCGTCGGCGTGGTCAGTCCCTCGCCGGTCGAGCAGGCGATCGAGTAACTGCCGTAGCCCTCGCCGCCGGCCGCATCGCCCGCCAGCGACGGTCCGTTCTTGACGTATATCGTGGTGTCCATCTCCTTGCCCATGTGCGTCATGTGGTCGACCAGGCGCGAATGAATCACCGCCGTATGCCCGAAGCCGTGCTCGGCCTGCTTGGCGCACTCAACCGCTTTCTCGAAGCTGTCGCACTTGACGAAGGGCAGCACGGGCATCATCTGCTCGGCCTGCACGAACGGGTGCTTCAGCTCGGTCTGGCCGAACAGCAATCGGCACGAGGCCGGGATGCTCACGCCGATCTGCTGCGCGAGCGTCTGCGGCTCGGCGCCGACGTATTCGGTTTTTGCGTGTGGATGACTGCCGTCCCCGCCGGTCTCGATGCAGATCCGGGCCAACTGGTCCATCTGCTGGGTGCTAAGCTGAAACGCGCCGGTCTTGGTCATGGCCGCCATCATCGGCTCGAAGACCGACGCCTCGACGAAGGCTTCCTTCTCGGAAATGCACAGCAGATTGTTGTCGTAGGAGGCGCCCTCGATGATGCATCGCGCCGCGTTGTCCAGATCGGCCGACGCGTCGACGACCACGGGCGGGTTGCCCGGCCCGGCGCAGATCGCCCGCTTGCCCGACTGCATGGCCGCTCGCACCACACCCATACCGCCCGTGATGGCCAACATCGCCACGTCGCGGTGCGTGAAGATCTGGTTGGCGCTCTCCAGCGTGGGCTCGGCGATGACGCAAATCAGATTATCAATCCCGAGTTTCTCGTAGATCGCCTGGTTGAATAGCTTCGCGCCGTGCGCCGCGATCCGCTTGCCGCTGGGGTGCGGGTTGCAGACCAGCGAATTGCCGGCTGCGATCATGTTCATGGCGTTGTTGGCCAGCGTCGGCAGCGAATGCGTCACCGGGGTAATCACGCCGATCACACCGAACGGCGCGTGCTCCTCCAGCGTAATGCCGTGGTCGCCGCTGAAACACTCGGTGTCGATCGAGTTGACACCCATTGCGATCCGCGCGGCCAGCACGAGCTTGTCGGCCTTGTGCGCCGGATGGCCGATCCGCGTCTCCTCATACTCCATGCGGCCCAGCTCGTCGGCCTGGTTGATGCAGATCTTGCCGATCAAATCGCAGGCGATCTGTCGCTGCGCGAGTGATCGGCGCATCAGGGCTGCCTGGGCCGCCTTCGCCGCCGCCACCGCCTCGTCGACGTCGGCGAACTGACCGAACCGATTGCCCGCGGTCGTCGGTGTCGCCGACGCCGCCGACACCGGCGCCGCCGCGCTCTTGCCCACCGTCGGCGCGACGCGGCCGCCCCAGCCGCTCTGCACATGCTCGAGCACTTTGGTTACGACATCCTGAATAAGCTGTTCGTCCACCTGCGTCATGACATGCTCCCGTTACGGGCAGGTTTCGTTGGTCAGCGGTCGCCCTGCTTGCGGTAGATCGTCTCGCCGTGCACGCCGACCGTGTCGACGATGCCGATGACCACGCAGTCGACCGGCGCGTCGGACGTGCCCTCGGTCATCCGGGCGCTCGAGCCCTGCGTGACCAGCACCAGCTCGTCCACGCCCGCGCCGATCGAGTCGACCGCGACGAAGCATCGACCCGTCGCGATCATGGTCTTCCCGTCTTCCTCCACGCGCAAAGGGTCGATGATCAGCAGTTTCCTGCCCTTCATCTGAGGAACCTTCTGCGTGGTTACCACGTTGCCTTTGACTCGGGCAATGAACATGCCGGCTTCCTTTCACACTCGCCCGCCGCGGCCAAGCCCCTGTTCCGGGTGCCACTGGCGGCTTGTCCGCCAGTGTGCGAGCGGCTTACCCGCCAGTGCCTTATGTACGTGGCATCACCTTCTCGACGTCACCGTGCGGTCTGGGGATTACGTGCACCGACACCACTTCGCCGATGCGGGCCGCCGCCGCCGCCCCGGCGTCGACTGCCGCCTTGCACGCCGCCACGTCGCCGGCCACCAGCGACGCTACATATCCGCTGCCGGCGCGATGGCGGCCGATGTACTTCACCTTGGCCGCCTTGAGCATCGCGTCGGTCGCCTCGATGACGGCCACCAGTCCCCGTGTTTCGATCATTCCCAAAGCTTCATCTGGCATCATTACTCTCCGAAACCGGCCATGCCGGCCGGTATGGTCCTCGCTTGATTACGAACCGTTTGCCAACAACTCCGCCGCCTGTCTCGCGACGATCAATTCCTCATTCGTAGGCATCACCCAGATAGCCGACGAAGACTCCGCACCCTCGATACGACATTCGCCGGCTGCCGCCTCGTTCTTCCGCTCGTCGATCCCGATGTTGCAGAACTCCAGACCGCTGCACACCGCCGTACGCACACACGGATCCTTCTGCCCGATACCGCCCGTAAAGACGATCGCGTCGGCCCCGTCCAGCTCGACCAGGTACGCGCCGAGGTAATCCCGTATGGCGGTAACCAGTACCTCAATCGCCAACTTTGCCTGCTCGCTGCCGCCGGCTGCGGCTTCGTGAATATCACGCATGTCGCCGCTCGTGCCGCTCACCGCTGCCAACCCGCTCTGCGTGCCCAGCATGGTGAGCATCTGATCGAGGCTCAGTCCGGCTTGGCGGCTCAGCAGCGACAGGGCAAACGGATCAAACTCGCCCGCCCGCGCCCCGTGCGGCAAACCCGACTGCGCCGACAACCCGAACGAGTTGGCCACGCTCCGGCCGTCGCGAATCGCACATATGCTCGACGAGCCGCCCAGATGACACGAGATGATCCGCCGCGCCTTGTCGGCGCCCATCAGTTCAGCCGTGCGCGTGGCGATGTAACAGTGCGACGCCCCGTGATAGCCATAGCGTCGGACGCCGTACCGTTCGGCCCATTCCGGCGGCACGGCATAGCGTTGACGTCGCAGCGGAATCGTGTGGTGAAAGCCCGGCTCGAACGCCGCCACCAAGGGTGTGTCGCCCAGCACCTGGCGAAACATACGCATCGCGGCGACGTAGGCCGGGTTGTGCATCGGCGCGATCGGCACGAAGTACTCCATACGCTCAAGCACGTGCTCGTCGACCCGCACCACCGGATCCAAATCGCCGCCCATCACCGCCTTGAACGCCACCGCATCAAGATCGCCCGGCGCCGCCAATGCACCGTCGGCCACCAGTTGCTCCAGCACTTGCGTGACCGCCTCACCGTGATCGGCGAAATCCCCAGGCCTCGACTGCGGATTCGCTCCGGCAATCTGCCAGCTCAGCGTGCCGCCATCCTGCCCGATGCGGTCGGCGCCGCCCGAGGCCAGTTCGCTCTCTTCGGCCCCGGCCATCTCGAACAGCCGGAACTTGAAGCTGGTCGATCCGATGTTGGCCACCAGAATCTTCATGGCGTCTGTCTTCGGCCTGTCGGTTGGACCGCCCCTGCCTACAGGAACACGCCGGTCAGGCCATCATGCGGTGCGGGGATCACGTGCGACGACACCAACTCGCCCACCTTGCCCGCCGCCGCCGCGCCGGCCTCGACCGCCGCCTTGACCGAACCCACGTCGCCGCGGACCAGCGTCGTGACGTACCCGCCGCCGATTTCGATCTGCTTGATCAGCTCGACGCTGGCGGCTTTGCACATCGCGTCGGAGGCCTCGATCAGCCCGACGTAGCCCTTGGTCTCGATCATGCCCAACGCTTCCATCTGCTGTTCTCCTGATCGCCGACCCGCCGACGATTGCGCATCGCGTCGGCCGGGTGGGCGCTTGCCTTTGCCGTTGCCCGGCTTCTTACGTACCGGTCGACTTGGTCGGGACCGCATGATCCAGATCCTCGTGCGGACGCGGGATCACGTGTACCGAGACAACCTCACCGATCTTGCCCGCCGCCGCCGCCCCGGCATCGGTCGCGGCTTTGACCGCAGCCACGTCGCCACGGACAAACCCGGTCACCATGCCCGCGCCGACGCGGTCCCAACCGACCAGCTCGACGTTGGCCGCCTTGCACATCGCGTCCGACGCCTCGATCAGCCCGACCAGGCCTCGCGTCTCGACCATGCCCAATGCTTGCAGCGCCATCTACGCATCTCCTTGAAAGGAAGTGTCCTTCATCATTCGCCTACCCAAGCAGTTCCACACCGTCGGCACCGACCAGGTCGCACGCGTTGCCTTCGTCGGTGTCCAAGTGCACCTCGAGCAAAAACCGCGGGTCCACTCTGCACAGCAACCGTTCAAACGTCGTCGGACAGTCGCTCTCGACCCGCAGCTTGACATATTGACCATCTTTAAAGCCGTATACGCCCGCGTCCGCCGGCGACATGTGCACGTGCCGCTCCGCCCGGATGACCCCCTGCTTCAGCTCGATCGACCCTTTCGGCCCGACGACCACGCACCCCGGCGTCCCTTCGATGCTGCCCGAAGGGCGACACGGTGCGTCAATACCCAGCGCTACCGCGTCGGTGAAGCTGACTTCCACCTGCGTCATCTTCCGCACGGGCCCGAGGATCCGCACGTTCTCGATCGCCCGGCGCCGCGGGCCGATGATCGTTACCTGTTGGTCGGCCGCGAACTCGCCCGGCTGGTATAGCCATCGATAGACCGTCAGTTCCGCCTCAGGCCCGAACAGCCGCTGGAGATCGTCGGGGCTCACGTGCATATGCCGGGCCGAGATGTTGACCACCAGGTTGGGCGTATAGGCCACCGAAAGCTGCGGCTCGCCGGCGGCGAGACGCTCGCGCACCACTTGGCGGACCACTCGTTCGAGTTGCTCGCGAGGCATGGGGATGTTCAGCGTTGTGGCTGACACCGCTGATTATCCTTTCGCTCTGATATTGGCGGCAAAGATGACGCGCGCTCGCACCCGTTCGAGCCATTCCGCACGAGCATCGTCGGGCGTGGCGTCGGCGACGATCACGTCGATTTCGTCCAGTGCGCACAGCCTGGCGACCGCGCGCTTTCCAAGCTTCGTATGATCGACGGCTAGGATGACCTCGTCGGCGATTTGCATCATCTTGCGCTCGGCGTCGACCATCATCTGATTGGAGTTGAACGCCCCCTGCTCGGTGAGCCCGGCGCAACTGAGCACCAGTTGCGTGGCGTGAAGCGTTTCGAGCTGGCGTTCGGCCATCGACCCAAGGGCCACGCCCGTCCGCGGATACACATAGCCGCCCACCAGCGTCACCTCGGTTACCACGTCGGCCGACAGCAGCGCCGCGATAGGCACCGAGTTGGTGATGACGTTGAGCCCGCGTCCCTGTACGGCCCGGGCTACCTCGTAGCAGGTCGTGCCTCCGTTGATGATCACTGTCTGACCCGGCGGGATCAGCTCAGCCACCATGCGGGCGATGGCCTGCTTTTCGCTGGCCGCCTCGCCCTGCCGTTTGGCAAACGCCAGGCTGTGGGCCGCACTGTCGGCCACATACACGGCCCCGCCGTGCGTACGCCGGATAAGGCCCTGCTGCTCAAGGTTCTCCAAATCGCGCCGGATGGTGCTCTCCGAGACGCCGAGTGCGTCGACCAGCTCCGCCAGCGACATAAAGCCCTGTAAAGAAAGCAGTTCAGATGTCTTCGAACGCCTGTCTTCCACGTTCATGCGAAGCGCCCACCATCGAATGCAGTCACTCTAATGACTGATATCGATAGAAATATAACTGATATCAATCACGAAAGCAAGCAAAATGCTACGTAATTCGATCACGCTGGCGGCAATGACTCGATTATCGGACGGATAGGAAACGCGGCGTCGGCCAAGCGGCCTACGGCCAGAGGTCGGTGCTTAGATACTTTAGGCCCGAATCGCACATGATGATCGCAACGTTCTGCCCCTCGCACGGGCCGTCGAGCAGTTGCAGGGCCGCAGCCAGGTTCGCGCCCGAGGAGAAGCCCGCGAAGATGCTCTCCTGGCGGGCGAGGCGCCGGGTTGCGTCGATGGCTGCCTCGTCGCTGACGGTCAGGTACCCGTCCACGTGATCGCGATTGAGCAGCGGCAGTTCGGGCATGGCATAGCCGCCGCCCTGGATGCGATGGTTGGGATTGGTGGCGGGTCCGCCGGCCAGAACGGCCGCGCCCGCCGGTTCCACCAGGTAGCAGCGGATCGACGGGTCGTGCTCCTTGAAGGCGGCGGCGCAGCCAGCAAACGTGCCGGCCGTCCCGGCGAAGTCGCAGAACGCACCGATTCGACCACCTGCCTGCCGCAGGATCTCCGGGCCGGTGTGCAGGTAGTGGGCGCGGAAGCTGCCCTTCAGGCGGAACTGATCGGCCCGAAACGCCTTGCGCTGCCGCACGATCTGTCGTGTGACTTTTTCCACCTCTTCCAGATCGCCCCCGGAGACCTGGCCGGGTACCGAGCCGGGGAGTTGGTCGACCAGGATGACCTCAGCCCCCAGCGCCGACATCATCCGGGCCCGCTCGACTGAGTTGCCCTTCGACATAACCGCGACGAACGGATAGCCCTTGATCGCGCAGACGATGGCCAACCCGGTGCCCATGTTCCCGCTGGTCAGTTCCACCACGGTCTGACCAGGCGCAAGGCTGCCGTCGGCCTCGGCGTCTTCGATGATCTGAAGGGCGATTCGGTCCTTCTTGGACAGGCCCGGGTTAAGGTAGTCGAGCTTGGCAAGGACTCGGCCGTTCAGCCCGGCTGTGATTCGGGCAAGCTCGACCAACGGCGTCTGGCCGATGGCGTCAAGAGCGGATGGCATGGTGTTGTCGGCCCGCGTCACAGGACGACCTCAACCGGCAAAGAAGCCCTAGAGATACTCGGCAAACAACTCGCGGCTCGGGCGTGGCAGGACATGCTCGCTGACCAACAGCCCGCGCTCTCGAGCCGCAGCCGCGGCAGCGGCGACCCCCGCCCGCACGTCGGCCACACTGCCGGTCATCAGGCAGAAGCCCTTGCCTCCGAGCGCCATGGCCACATGGATGCGGAAAAGGGTGACGCGAGCGGCCTTGGCGGCTGCGTCGGCGGCGGCGACGACGCTGACCCCGCTGAATGTTTCGACCACGCCAAGCGCCTCGGCCTGCTCGTCGCGCAGCTCGACCGACTGGCCCAACGCAGGGAAGACCGACTCGTGCACGTTGGGGATGACAAGATGGTCGATGATGGCCTCACCGGCAATGTCCAGACCGGCCGCTATAGCGGCTCGCACGTCGCTGACAGACCCGGCCAGCACGATGAAGTATTTGCCTGAGCAGATCGTGCGGGCGATGACCACCTTCACCGAGGCGGCTTTGAGCATGTGGTCCTCAACGTTGTAGCCCACGCCGATACTGGACAGCTCGATCGCGCCAATGGATTTCGGTGCGGCCATTTTTATCCTCTAGTCGGCATACCTTGCGACCGACAGCGCGCCGGCCGGTGTCGGGCAGTGCATCATCTCTCGATCCATATGACACCGTCCTCGATCGCAGCCACTCGCCCGTCGATCGATGCGTGCACCGGCGCACCCAGCGCCGGCTTGCCGTTACGCTTCGGCGGCGCGCCAATCTGCTGGCCGAGCTTCACCGTGTCGCCCACCGCAACGGTCGGCTCGCACGGCGCGCCGACGTGCTGTTTGAGCTTGATGCCGACGCGGTCGGCGACAAGCAGCTTCCCGTCGAGCGGGCCCACGTTGACAAAGCCGGTCAGCCCGAGCTTTTGCATCAGCTTGATCATCGGGGCCCTGCGATTGTTCAGGTGTACATCTGGGCGGTCGGGGTTGAACGGCGGATGGTCCCACGTGGTCTTCTCGGCGGCGAGGCGCCGTTTGTTCTGCGTGCAGACGTTCTTGGGGTCGAGGTCCTCCGGGCAGGAGTAGAGACTGCACAGATTGCACTCGCAGCAAAAGCTCGTACCCACCACGTTGGCCTCGCCCACCAGGTTGAACTCGAGGCTTCGCATGGCCCGGTGCGGCTCGATGGGGTGACCCAGCAGATAGCGTGGGCACAGCTCGGTGCAATAGCTGCACTGGTCGCACGCGCTTCGGCCGATGCGGACAATCTGCTGCCAGTCCTGGCGGCGTCGGCGGATCACCACGTGATCGCCGGCCAGCACGACGATGCCGCCCGTCGTCTTGTCGACCAGCGCGTCGTGGTTGTCTTCGAGGTAGCCCATCATCACCCCGCCGACCATGTAGTTGGGGTCGTCGACGTTGGCTCCGCCGGCGGCGGCGACGCATTGCGCCAGCGTCGCCCCGACGCACGCGCGAACCGTCGAGGGTCGTGCGACGGCCCCGCCCACCGTCAGGAACTTCTCGGTAACGGGCTGCTCGGGTGAGGCGGCGATGTTGACGGCCGTCTCGACGTTGATGACCACCGCGCCCACGTCGAGCGGCAGCCCGCCCGGCGGGATCACCCGGCCGAGAACGTCGTAGACCAAAATGAACTCATCGCCGGCTGGATAGCTGTCCCGCAAGGCTACGAGCTTCATGTTCGAAGCCAGCTTCGGCCGGACCAGATCGATGACGTCCTGGTACTTCTCCTTGATGCCAATCACCCCGTGCTCGGCGCCGACCAAGCTCATGGCGGCAGCCAGACCGGCGATCAGCTCGTCGGGGAACGCCCGCAGCACCTCCTTGTCCTTGTGCAGTAAGGGCTCGCACTCGGCGGCGTTGACCAGAACCGTATCGGCCTTACCCGAGAGCTTAACGTGCGTGGGAAAGCCGGCCCCGCCGGCCCCTACCACACCGGCACTGCGAATGTTCTCAACAGTTATTGCCGCCATCCTGCCTACACTCACCGTCGTAGCGAACGACACCTATACACGGGAGGGCAGAATATCGAATCGGCGTCGACGCCACAAGTAACGTGCGACACGCCTCAGCAATCGGTATCGCGCACGCATCAATCTGAAATCGCACGCCTACCCGTTCGCGCCCACCCTATTCGATCGCAATCTCCACCAGGGCGTAGCGGTCGAGCACGTCCAGATCGATGCGCCGGCCCTTTCCTGCCGCGCGAGGCTCGACCGAGAACGCCTTGCCGTCCATCGGGTACACCGTCGCCTCGCCGGTGACCGGCTCGTTGACGTGCAGGGTCACATCGCGAGCGGGTGCGTCGGTCGCCAGGTTGACCAGATGCACATAGAAACGGTTGTCGTCGCGACGATACTCGGCCATCACGTGCTTGGGCGCTTCGACCTCGACCGCGAAAGGCTGCGGCGCGACGGCTTTGACCATTTGAATAAGCTCTGCCGCTTCGGCGGGCGGGCGAACCTCTTCGGGTAGCACGATGCGGAACGGGAAGTACGGGTCGCGCTGCCACTGCACGGTGCTGGTGGGTGTGAGCGTGGGCAGCCAGGCTACCTTCCCATCGCCCAGTTGGCCGTGGATGGTCTGGGTCAGACGCGAAACATCAACCCGCGGCACAAAGTGGGGCGGGCCCATCTCCAGCAGCGAGTCGAGCGCGTCGGGCGAGAACGCGTCGGCAAAGGGGTGGTTGGTCCGAACTCGCAGACGCTCGTCGGTGGTGGCGCTCTGGCCGATCAACACCAACCCGCCGCCGCGCTGCACAAATACCCGCAGCCGATCCACCTGCCGATCCGACAAAGCCGGCACGTTGGGCATCACGATAACCGAGAACTCGTCCAGCCGATCGAAGATCGCATCCGTGGCGATCAAAAACGGCACGTGTCCCTCGAGCAGCGCCTGCTCGGCCATGCACGCGTAATGCATCGGAGCAAACCGCACAAACGCCTGGCTCGCAAGCAGCCGCAGCGTGGCGACCGGGGCGATGATGTCACCGGCCGCTATCTTCTCCTGCAAACCTCTGGCCCACTTCAACGTCGGCGCGATTCCGTCGAAGTAGCCCTTCGGGGCGGCCAGGTTGCCGATTCCGCCGATGCGCCCCCGCGCAAAGGCCAGCGACTCACCGATCGTGACGCGGCGGTCTTCGTCGGTCGCCTCGCCCCACATGCCCCGGCCAATGGTCCGCCCGTAAAACTCAGCCACCTTGTTGATGCGGGCCTTGCTGACCACGCTGCCGTCGGGCTCGACGCGCGGGCGGAAGGCGAACTCCTCCAGGCTCCAGTGGTCGGTCGCGGCATTGATGTCTTCGAGCCATTGGCCGTTGGTGTATGGCGTGTTGACGCGGAAGTGATCGCAGCCGGCGTTGCAGCCGAAGGTCATTCTCGCGTCAATGGATTTCACCGCGTCATACATGGCCCGGAGATACCGTCGCAGCGACTGAACGCGAAACCGCACATACTCCTGGTGGATCGGGTCGCGGATAAGGCGGAACGAGTCGGGCGGATAGAAGAACAGATCGGTCCGCGGGATCTCGACGTGGTCGAGCGAAGCAATGCCGGTCTCGTCTTCCAGTCGCTCGCCGAAGGTGCGCTCCAGATGTCGGCGGAAGTCGCGCTGGCAGCGAGGGCAGTGGCAGTCGTTGGGCGGGGGGTTCCAGGAAACATTGTCCATGAACACGTCGTCGGGGCCGACCGCGTCGATCACGGTGCGGAGCATCTTCTGCTGGTACTCGATAAAGCCCACCGCGCTCAGGCACATGTACCGCCGGAAAACCTGGAACCCCCACGGCACGTACTGGCCGAACTGGTTGATCACCAGCCAGTCGGCCGCCTCGGGCGTTTCGGCCAGGAAGGTTTCGTAGTAGACCGGCGCGCCCTGGACGTAGATGCTGACGCGAAGGTTTCGCTTGCGGGCGCGGGCGGCGAAGTCGGCGGCTCGGGCGATGGTGTCTTTCTCGTGCTCGAGGCCGAAGCCCTTGTAGCAGGCGATATGAACGGTATCGGCCCCGATGGCGACGGCGCGGTCGAGGGCGGCGTCGGAGACTTCCTCGGCGTAGCGCCGGCGCTCGTCGGTCGCGGCGTTGCCGGTTCGCAGACGGTGGGCCAGCGGTTCGTGCGCACCCAGTGAATAGCTTACGGGCATATCGGCGTCTCCTGTTGGGGTAACCTGCGCGTAGCATAACCTCGCACGCCGGGCACACAACGGCGGCGCTCGCCGCACTTGACCTGTCCGGTGTCGGGCTTAGACTCCGCCGGCGAGGGGGACGATCGTGCATCGGTCCCAAGGCGAGCCCATACAAAGCGGAGCCTTCGAGGTGATACGCCGATGACGTGGGAACAGCGCTGGCATCCGCTGCGAGGCGAATGGGTGATCGTCGCCGCCCATCGGCAGGACCGTCCCTGGATCGGCCAAACGGTGGGCGACAAGGCGACGCCGCTGCCACGGTACGATCCGCAGTGCTACCTGTGCCCCGGCAACGGCCGCGTGGGGGGTAAGCGCAACCCCGCGTACGAAACGACGTTCGTGTTCGATAATGACCTGCCGTGCGTGGGGCTCGACGCGCCGACCGATCTCGATCCGCCGGTGGGTATCTACCAGAACCGGCCCGCTACCGGAATTGCCCGGGTGGTCTGCTACAGTCCACGGCACGATCTGACGCTGGCCCAGATGCCCGCGCGGGACATCGAAGAGGTGCTGCGCGTGTGGCAAGAGCAGTACATCGACCTGGGCGGCCGAGACGAAATCGCACACGTGCTGATCTTCGAGAACAAGGGCGACGTGGTGGGCGTGTCGAACCCGCACCCGCACGGGCAGATCTACGCCACGAACTTCGTCTTCAAGACCATCGAGACCGAGGCGGCCGTCTGTCGACAGCATCTGCGCGAGACGGGGCGGGCGCTGTTCGCCGACATTTTGGCGGCCGAGCGGCAGGACGGGCGACGCATCCTGCTGGAGAACCACTCAGCCGTCGCCTTCGTCCCCTACTTCGCGCGGTATGCGTATGAGGTGTACGTCGCGCCCAAGGTGACGCACCCCAGTGTGGCGGCGCTTTCGGATAAGGAGCTGGCCGACCTGGCGGCTGCGCTCAAATACGTGTTGGTCAAGTTCGACAACCTCTGGCAGATGCCGTTCCCCTATGTCATGCCGCTGCATCAGGCGCCGACCGACGGCGGCGATTACGCGGGCTTCCATTTTCATGTCGAGTTCCATCCGCCGCTGCGCAAGCCCAACCTGCTGAAGTACCTGGCCGGTCCGGAGATCGGCGGTGGCAATTTCCTCAGCGACACCTCACCCGAGCAAAAGGCCGCCGAACTACGGGCCCTGCCCGACGTGCATTACACCGAAGATAGGTAGCTCGGGTGCCCCATTCTTCGCGAAGCGAAGGGTGGAGAATGTTCAAACAAGCCCGCGCTGGCGCTTGGGCGTGCCACCCAAAGAGGCTCAAATACACTATTGAAAAGCCGGCCCGGGTGCCGCGCCCCGGATCGGGGCGGCGACCCGGGCGACGTCGAGCATTCTCTCCAGGGTTGCTTGAGCCGCTGTCTCCAATTATGCTCTACCTCCAGGGTACGACTATGACGCATCACACGGAGCCGTCCGACAGGCGTAGCAGGGCCCTGAGGCGGACAGCCTGGCTAGTGCTGGTCCCTACCACTGTGGTGTTGTGCCTTGCCGCCATCTATAACTGGGTGGTGTTGTACTCTAATCAGGTTAACTGGCAGAAGACTATCAAACTCGGTATCTGGCTGCTGCTTGTGGTAGCCTCCTGCGCTGTGTTCCGCATTTTCACCGCCAGGTTCTCGCGGAAGACGGTCCTGGCCCGGATAGGGCTGGCGATACTGATGTTGGATGCCCTGGTGCTCGTGTACGTAAGTTGGGTATACGATCCCGGCTATGGTCACATGGCGGGATTCGAGCTGCTACCATTGACAATCATCTGTATCGCGATGATCGTACTCGCTCTTGTATTCTCGGTTGCCGGACTTGCCCTGGGCGACACCTGCTGCGGCGCAGCCGGCATGGCGAGCGCCCCGTTGCTGTTCCTGTTGTGGGTCTGGGCCGTAAAGACGGGTTTCTTTGGCACGTTGTCCGTCAAATAGAGCGTTAGGACCTCTTAGCAGATGAGGTGGCTGATGCCCGAGAGGTTGCGACGGCATAGGCGGATTCTGGAGGTCGGTAGCAAGGTAGTACCATCCGAGTTCCGTCAGCCTTTTCGTGTCACCCGTCGAGCCCTGCTTGAAAGCAGTGGTACACGCGTGCCACGCGACGTCACGGGGCGGGTTGGCGATAGGGCTGGTTGGCTTGATAGAGCCGCAGGCGGGCTTCGTATTGGTCGGCGAGTTCAGACTGAGTGTGCGCCCGAGCCAGTTCGACCGCGCGCCGGGCGGTGGTGACGGCGCGATCGAAGTCGCCCACGTCGGCGTAGGCGGCGGCCAGCGTATCGAGCAGCAGGGGCTGGGTGTAGTTGACTCGCCGGTTGGCCTCGGTGGCGAGTCGGGCAGCCTCCGGCCCGTTGCGGATCGCGGCGTCGGGGCAGGTGGCCAGCAACCAAGCCAGGTCGTTCATCGCGCGGATGTGGTCGGGCACCAGACGCAGGACGGTTCGGTAGTGCTGGGCCGCTTCGGCAAAACGTGAAGTTCGCGAGAGGGCGTCGGCCAAGTTCTGATGGGCGGCGGCATAGTCGGGGTCGATCTGCACCGCTTGCTCGAAGTGCACGATAGCCTGATCGGTTTGGCCCGCTCGGACTAGCGCCAGACCGAGGTTGCGATGGGCCAAAGCATAGTCGGGCCAGATTTGAAGGGCCTGGTGATAGTGCTCAATAGCTTCGTCGAGCTTGCCCTGGCGAAGCAGCGCGTTGCCGAGGTTGTTGTGGGCGTCGGCGTAGTCGGGACGTATCGCCAGCGCTCGGCGGTACTGCGCGGTGGCCTCTTCGAGCCGGTCCTGAGCGGCTAGAGCCAGGCCAAGGTTGTACAGCGCGGGCCCGTGGGAAGGATCTATCGCGACGGCCTGACGGTACTGTTCGATGGCGTGGTCGGTGTCACCCACCGAACGGTAGGCGATCCCGCGCTCGTAATGCCAGCGAGCCCGGTCGGGTTGATAGCCGGCCGCGTTTATGGAACTCAGCCCATACGCCACCACGATCGCACCCAGCCACAGGGCGGCGGGCATCGGCCGGCGGAGACGAATCAGACGCCCGATTTGCCAGATTGCATACGCACCGAAC
>CBFCZG010000053.1:0-17578 GCA_965602375.1 uncultured Phycisphaerae bacterium
GACGGGCGCTGCCTCGGCTGGGTGGGCCTGGAAGATCGCACGCGACCCGAGGCCCGCCAGGCGATCGAGGACCTGCGGGGCGCGGGCATCAAGCTGCTCACCATGGTCACGGGTGATCGCTGGTCGGTCGCCCGGCGGGTGGCCCGCGAGATGGGCTGCACCGATGTCCGGGCCGAGGTGCTGCCTCAGGACAAGCTGGAACTGGTCGACGAGCTGCGCAAGGAGGGGCACCGTGTAGCCGTCATCGGTGACGGCGTCAACGACGCGCCGGCCCTGGCGGCGGGCGATCTGGGCATTGCCATGGGCGCTGCCGGCAGCGACGTGGCGATCAACTCCGCGTCGGTTGCCCTGATGAACAACGACCTCAGCCGCGTGCCGTTCCTGATACGCCTCTCAAAGGTCACTACGCGTGTGATCTGGCAGAATCTGCTGTTCGGCGTGGCCTTTATCGTTGTCGGCCAGACGCTTTCGGCGATGGGCTTGATCCCGCCGGTGTGGGCGGCCGTGGCGCACTTCGGTGCATCGATCATCGTTGTGTTCAATAGCGCCCGCCTGGTTCGATTCGGGGAACAACCCGGTCCTGTGCAGGAGTCGCCGGCCCCCATGACGGGCCAACCGCTCGCAGCCGCCCAGACGGGATGACGGGTCCCAATCGAACTGGTCAGCCTACCTCGCGCTGCTGGAACAGGGCCACCGCCACCGCCAGAATCGCCACGATATAGACGCCCCCATACAGGCACACCCACCCCACGTGCGCCAGGGTTACCGGATTGCCCTGCGTCAACGCATCGCTGATCCAGAAGAACGTTAGCTCGGGCGTCAGGCGGTAGGCAATCCCCGCCAGGACGCTTTCCTCGCTGAACCGCCCGAACACGTACGACGAGATCAGCCCGAGCACGAACGCTCCGCTACAGACCACCAGCGTCATCACCTGCCCCAGGCGCGTCGAGGCTGCTATGGCCACCGCCGCCAGCACCAGCACAGCCAAAAAGACCAGCAGTGTGGCGGCAAAAAGCTGGGGGTCCAAATCGGTGGTGATCGGCTGAAGCTGCCATTCCTTGTCGATCAGACAGATCAGCAGGCCCGCTGCCGTCATCAGCGGCAAGCACAGGAAGACCGCAGCCGCACCGAAGTGCCACCCGCGGGCATAATTGCCCCATGCAGCCACCACCACCGCCAGCAGCAACGCCGACGAGCCGAAGATGATCACCGGCAGGTCGTAGTCAATCCAGGCCGCCCACATCACGGTGTGCCGCACGGTCATAAAGAACACAAGAGAAAGTAGGTAACAGGCTATCACCAGGGCGGCTGCAATCCCCACGAATTTACCCGCGATGAACACCCAGCGCCCGATCGGCTTGGACACAACGGTCAGCACCGTCTTGTTCTCGATCTCCTGACTGACCACGCCGGTGGCCCCAAACCCCGCCAAGAACAGTCCCACCACGAAAAGAGTCGACAGGCCCAAATCCTTCAGCAGCTTGTTGTCGTCCTCCATGGTGTACGCGGCGATGGCCGGATTCAGCACCATCGCCATCGTGCCGACAGCCAGCAGCACGCCGAAGATCGGCTGGCGAACCACCTCCTTGAAAGTGTTTGAACAAATGGCAGCGAACTTCGTAAACATCCTAGGCTATCCTATGCGCCGAGCCCCGATTGGGGGGCCGACCTGGAAGGCATACGTACCAAGCCGCCGGCGGGTTCAGGGGCAATCGACCGGGACGCCCGCCAGTGCCAGCACCTGCTTGGCTGGCTGGACACAAGCCTCGGCGCCGGCTAACATTACCGTTTCGGCCGGGGGCGGGAAAGAGGCGAGGGAGATTTTGGCAGGCTGACCATGGAGCAGGCAAATCGACGTGGCGAGTTGGTCGGTCTGGTTGGGCTGATCCTGCAACTGGTCTTTGCGGCTGCTCTGCTGCTGATCGGGTATTTCTGGAACGTATCGCTGTCGACCCGGGTGGCCGGCTGGTACACCCTTGGGGGCGCGGGCATCTGGCTGGCCGTCTGGCTGGTGTTCCGCCAGCAAAAGCTGGTCGACATGGAAGCCCTGGAGACCGAGCAGCTCCGCCGCCACCGCGAGAGCCTGGGGCAGGACGCGTCGGGAATCTTTGGGCTGCCCGGCGAGGGCGGGCCCGAGTCGCTGCCCGCCGCGCGCCGTCTGCGGGTGATCCGACGCTGGATCCTGCCGGTTTTCACCCTCCTGAGTGCCGCCTACCAGGTGGTGGTAGGCGTTCTCTGGATCAAGTGGCAGCTTGTCTGGGCGGTCCACTCGGAGGACTGGCCTGCCCTTATCGACCCGGATGTGACGCTGTGGTTCGTCGCCGGGGTCGCGTTTCTGTGTTTTCTTTTCAGTCGTTATACGAGCGGGATGGCCCGGCAGCGCGAGTGGCAGATGCTGCGCGCCGGCGCCAGCTATATGTTCGGCACGGCCCTGGCTTGCCTGGCGGTAGTGGTCGGGCTTGCGGCCGCTAGGTTGTTCGAGGCGCCCACCCCCGAGCGTTACCTGGCCTGGGTTATCCCCATCACCATGATCGCCATCGGGATCGAGTGTACGTTCAACTTCGTGTTGGACGTCTATCGTCCCCGGGCGCCTGGTGTGGCCGACCGGCCCGGTTTCGACAGTCGGCTGTTGGGGTTGTTCAGCGAACCGGGCGGCATCGCCCACACGGTTGCCGAAGCCATCAACTACCAATTCGGCTTCGAGGTCTCCAAGACGTGGCTCTATCAACTTCTCCAGCGGGCGATCACGCCGCTGATTGTCTTTGGCTTCGTGACGATGTTGCTTCTGACGTGCGTGGTGGTCATCGATGCCCATGAACTGGCCATCCTGGAGAGGTTTGGCATGCCGCAGGGGGGTCGGCAGGGCGTACTGGGGCCCGGCGTTCACTTCAAGCTGCCGTCGCCCATCGAGCGGGCGTACAAGTACCCGGTCGAACGGGTGCAGGAGTTCATACTGGGATTCAGTGAGCAGGAGTATGCCGACATCAGTCCCGAGCAGCTCGAGCGGGAGCTGAAGGTCATTCTCTGGACCAGCCAGCGGCACGGGCCCGCACCGGAGATTCCTTTTGTCGCGGCCTCGCGTCAGGTCGTGGGCGAAGGCGATTCGCAAGCCGTCGTGCCCAGCCTGATCAACACTAATGTCCTGGTGCAATATCGAATCAGTGACGTCTTCGACTACCGCTATAACCATGCCGATCCGCGTGCCGTGCTGGAGTCGCTCGCGTGGCGGCAGTGGGTGCTCTATGTTGCGGGGACCAACCTCGACGATCTGCTGGGCAGCGAACGCACGGTGGCCGCGCGGTACCTCAGGCAGCGCATCCAAGATGAAGCCGATCGAGCAGGCCTGGGTGTCGACATCACGGTGGTGGAAGTAACCAACCTTCACCCGCCCCAACAGGAGCGGGTAGCCGCATCCTTCCAGGAGGTCATCGGTGCGCTGGCCGAGAAGGAGGCTGCCATTCGTCGCGCCGAGGCCGAGGAAAACAAGATGCTTGCCGAGGTGGCGGGCCAGAAGAAACGAGCCTTGGACCTGGCCGCGGCGGTGGAGGAACTGGAGCGAGCCAGCACGGAGCGGAATGAAACGGCCCTGATTGAGGCCGCCCGCCAGAAGGTCGAGCGCATCTTCAACGGCTTCTATGAGCGGCAGCCGGACGGCACTTCACGCTTTATTGACGGGGTGGGGGGCGAGGCCGCTTCACTCGTGTCCGACGCACAAGCCTACCGCTGGCAGAAGGAAAACGAAGTACGAGGTCGCACCGAGCGGTTCCGGCAGGAGTTGATCGCCTACCGAGTGTCACCTCGATTCTACAAGTTGCAGAAGTACCTTCAGGTGCTCAGTGAGGGTCTGGCGGAGACCCGCAAGTACCTGATCGCGGCCGATACGAAGCAACTGCCGCTGGTGATTGAGTTTGACGTGCAGACGCCGCCGCGGCCTGAGATCGAGGCATTCGAGCCCTCGCAGCCATAGCACACGGAGAATCTGGTGTAATGAACAAGAACCTGCCCACAGTGATCGCCGCGATTGTTCTTGTGGCTGTGCTGGTGATCTATATGGTCACGTATCAGGTAAGTTTCACCGAGCGCGTTGTCGTGACCACATTCGGCAAGCCACTTGAGCAGCCGGAATTGGTCATCGAGGACGTCGCGCCTGATGCGGCGGCCGTGGCTCGCGTGCTCCAACTGTCCGCCGACGATGTTGAGCGCCTTCTGCGCGATCTCCCCGCCGAAGTGCGTGGCGACTGGTCGATTGAGCAGGCCAATACGATCCTCGAGCAGGTGCAGGCCGCCGGCGCCCGGGCGCGGTTGCGTCAGTTCGCAGGGACGCCTGGCTGGCACCTCAAATGGCCCTGGCCCATTCAACGCGTGCTACGTTACGACGGGCGTCTCCAGATCCTGGAGGATACGGAAGAGGAGACGCTTACCAAGGACGGCAAGAACATCGTCGTGGTCACCTACTGTAGTTGGCAGGTGGACGACGCGTTGACCTTCAGCAAGCGGGTCCGGAAGTTCAGCCAGGCCACCGACAGCATGACCAAGCTCATCCGAGCGGCCAAGACGGCGGTTGTCTCCGACTACGAGCTGGATGACTTTGTGTCGCTCGATCGCGAAGCCCTCCAACAGCGATATGACCGGATCGAAGGCGAAATCCTCGGCCGGGTCGGCCGGCAGGCCCGTAACGAGTACGGTATCGAGGTCGTGTCGCTCGGCATCAAGCGGATCAGCCTGCCGCAGACGGTCAGCCAGAAGGTCTTTGAGCAGATGCGCGAGACACGCAAGAAGCAGGCCGAGACCACTCGCGCGGAGGGCAACGCCGAGGCCGAGCGCATCCGTGCAAGGGCCGAAAGCGCCAAGCGGCGCATCCTGGCCTTCGCGCGACGACTGGCCGACCAGATCAAGAGCGAAGGCGACGCGGCCGCCGCCGAGTACTACGGTGTGTTCCGCGAGAACCCCGAGTTCGCTGAATTCCTCAAGCAGATGGACTTCCTGAGAGAAACGCTCAAGCAGGACACGACGTTTCTGATGGATTACAAGACGCCGCCGTTCAACTACTTTCAGGACGATCAGAACGTGCTGAGCACGGTGCTCGGTTCGACTACCCAGCCGACCGATCTGTCGAGCCGGACGCCCGTGCTTGGCGGAGCGATGGAGTGACGCCCGTGGAAGCTCAGCCCCAGCGGCCAACATCGCTTGCCGCAGACGCCGAGCCGTCGCTGGACCCGGCACAGCAGTCGCTCTCCGATGCGCTGCGACTGAGCTTCGCCGTCCTGAAGGTGGTGATGATCGTCCTGGCCGTCTTCTTCCTGGCTTCGGGTTTCTTCACCGTCAATCAGAAGCAGGCGGCTCTTGTGCTGCGGTTCGGCGTTCCTCTGGGTGGTACCGAGAACCCGAGGGCATATGGCCCGGGGCTTCACTGGGCGCTGCCCTATCCTGTTGATCGACAGCTGATCATCGATCTGGCCAAAGAGTCCGTGCAGGTCGACAGCTTCTTCTACAAGGTGGCCGAGACCGAGAAGGACAAGCGGCGCGAGGAGCTTACCCAGCGCCGAGAGGGCTATACCCCCGGGCAGGACGGCACGCTGCTCACGGCCGACCTGAGCATCATTCATGCCAAGTGGTTTGTGGAATATCGCGTCGACGATCCGGTCGCCTACGTGCGACACGTTGCGGTGGCACGCGAGACCGAGCCGGCGGCCCACGAGCAGGCGCGTCGGGAATTGGTGCGGTCGGCCGTCCAGAATGCCTGCGTACGAACGGTCGGGGCCTTCCATGCGGACGACATTCTTGGCGGTCGGATCGACCTTGTCCAGCAGATCATAAGGTTGCGGGCGCAGCAGAATCTGAACCGTATGGGCACCGGCATCACGATCGATCAGCTGCTCGTGCGCGATCCTCAAGTGCCTCTCGCGGTGCGAAGTGCGTATGACGACGCGCAGAACGCCGACCAAGAGAAGCAAACGGCCATCGAGGAAGCCCGCAAGCAGCGCAACACGATGCTCAATGAGACGGCCGGGGTAGCCTACGAGCAACTGCTGCCCGTGGTCGAGCAGTACGAGCAGGCGCGGGCCGACGGGGATCTCGACGAGTCGACCCGACTCCACCAGCGGATCGAGCGGCTGTTGCTCGACGAGGCCGGCGGTGAAGCAGCCGGCATGCTGCTTGAGGCCCGCAGCTACTACACCGAGACCGTCCAGTCGATCCAGGCGACGGCCCGCAAGTTCCGCGATCTGCTGCCCAAGTATCGACGGAACCCTGACATCGTTCTGATCGAGTTGTGGTACGACACCAAACGGACGGTGCTCGGCGGTGACAACGAAAAGATGTATCTGCCTGCCGGCGGCAAGGAGATCCGCTTCAAAGTCGGGCGCAACCCCGCGTTCTTCCGAGACCAGGAACTCCGCCGCTATCGACAGCAGACCGGGGGCGGCTGAGAGAGGCGGGTCCGCCCGGACCAGCCTGGGTGAATGAAAAAATGCCGACTACCAACGGCTCGATTGTTCAGACGATCGGCCTGACCAAAGTGTTCAAGGACTTCTGGGGGCGCAACCGGGTCGTGGCCGTCGACGACCTCGATCTGGAGGTGCGACCGGGCGAGGTGTTCGGGTTCCTCGGCCCGAACGGGTCGGGCAAGACCACGACGATCAAAATCCTGCTGGGGTTGCTCTATCCAACGCGCGGGCGTGCGTTCGTGTTCGGCCGCCTGCCCACCGATGTGGCGGTCAAGGCACGCATCGGGTACCTGCCGGAAGAAAGCTATCTCTATCGCTTCCTGGATGCGCGGGAGACACTGGACTACTACGGGCGGCTGTTCCAGCAGTCGCGGGGTGAACGACAGCGGCGGACCGAAATGTTGCTGGAGATGGTCGGGCTCTCCGCCGTGGCCCGGCGACGGGTCGGCCAGTACTCCAAGGGCATGGCCCGACGGATTGGCCTGGCCCAGGCCCTGATCAACGATCCCGACCTGCTGTTGCTTGATGAACCGACGACCGGCATGGATCCGATCGGCACCAAACAGATCAAGGACTTGATCCGTGAACTCGCCCGCCGCGGCAAGACCATCGTGCTGTGCAGCCATCTGCTGGCCGACGTGGAAGACGTATGCGATCGGGTGGGCATCCTCTACGGGGGCAAACGCCGGGCGCTAGGCGACATCAAGGCCTTGCTGGCGCGCCAGGAGCTGACCCAGATCACCGCCGAGCGGCTCAGTCCCGACACCGTCGAGCGGATCAAGGAGCTCGTCGAGAATCTTGAGGGCAAGGAGGTCCTCGGCGTGACTACGCCCACCGACCGACTGGAGGAGTTCTTCCTGCGAATCGTGCAGGAGGCCCGACAGCAACGTCTGACGACCTCGGGGGCCGAGGCGGGCGGGCCAATGGCTGAGTTCCTGCGGGCCGACGGCGTTCAGACCGGTAGGCAACTTGTGGACAGCCTCGTGGCCGCCGCCAAGTCCGAGCCGGGCGACGAGCAGCCAAGCGCCACACAGAGCCCGGCCGACCAGCCGCCCGATCGCGGCACGATCGAGCAACTGGTCCAATCCGGAAGCCAGGCTCAACAACAGCAGCAGGACCAACCGGCGGACGATGACCGGGCCGGCCCGAAGCCTAAAAAGGTCGATCGTTCGGTCATCGATTCGCTGATCCAACCCAAGCCGCAGAAAGACGATGAGTAGGATCTTCGCCGTCGCCCGCAACATGATCGCCGAGGGCATTCGGATGAAGATCGCCGTGATCTTCATCGTGATGCTGGTGCTGATTGTGGCGGCCTTGCCGGCCATCATGCACGGGGACGGCACGCTCAGGGGTCGTGTACAGACGTTCATGGCCTATGCACTGGGTGCGACGGCGGTACTGCTCAGCCTGCTGACCGTCCTGCTTTCGTGTGCGTCGGTGGCGACCGAACTATCCGGCCGACAGATTTTTCTGACCGTGTCCAAGCCCATCGCGCGATGGCAATACCTGGTGGGCAAGTGGCTGGGGATTGTGATCCTCGACGCGTTGCTGCTGGCGGGTGCGGGCGTGGGCATCTACGCCATGGTGGCCTATCTCAAGACCACCGCCTGGCTCAACGAGCAGGACCGCGATGCCCTGCGCTACGAAGTGCTGACCGCGCGGTCGAGCGTGCGACCTTCGGCTCCGGATTTCGCCGCCCTGGCCGACGCCCAGATGGCGCGACTCAAGAAGGAGGACCGCCTTCCCCAGTCGGCGTTTGCCCCAACCGGAGGCTGGTCTCAGATCGGTCAGACCATCCGCCAGCGCATCCGCGACGACCTAAGCAAGCAGTGGATGAGCTGTCCACCGTTGGGTGTCCGCGAGTACCGTTTCGAGAACATGCATTTTGACCCCAACGAGCCGGGGCTCATCCACCTGCGCTACAAGGCCGAGGTCTCCCGATTTCCGCCCGATGAGACGCTTCGTTGTGCATGGGTGATCGGAGACCCGACGAAGGATGGCGCCCGCATCTCGCGACCCTACGTCAGGCCCCGTGCCGACGTGGTCCGCCGGTATCACATCGTGCCGATTCCCGCCGACGCCATCGCCCCCGACGGAACGCTGCTCGTACGCTTTGAGAACGTTGACTGGCGCTATCCCGGCGATTACGAGAAAATGCACCGGACCAGCGTCAGCTTCTCCGGGCAGGGCGACCTCGAAGTCCTGCACGAGGTGGGGGGCTTCGAGGCAAACTACCTGCGCTCGCTGCTGATGATCCTCACACAACTGGTTCTGCTTGCGGCGGTGGGCGTGTTGGCCTCATCGTTCCTCTCGTTTCCGGTCGCCTGCCTGATGTGCATGATGGTTTACCTGACGGCGATCTCCTCCGGATTCCTTCAGGAGGCCATTCATGAACTGGCCGCCAACCCGGCGGCCCAGGAGGGCGATCTCGCCCTGCGCTTGGCCGTGCTGCTCAAGCCCGCCACCACGGTTTTCCTGTGGTTGGTTCCGCAGATCTCGGCGTACAACCCGATCAACGATCTGGTGGATGGTCGCCTTGTGTCGTGGGGCTGGCTGGGGTCGGCGGTGCTGTGGCTGGGCGCCGTACAGGCCACCCTCGCGATGGCGGTGGCGTGTCTGATCTTCCGGCGGCGCGAATTGGCACAGGTGATTGTGTAAGATCAGGATCGAAGAATCGTGCAAGCGGGTCGACGCGTACAACTTCTCAGTTTGATGATCGCCTTGCTGGCGGTGCTGGCCGTGGCGCCGCTCCAGGGCGTGATCAATCGCTCTCGCGTTGATCTGAATCTCACCCCGGTCGAGGACCCGTTCGTGGCCATGCCGCACGACGTCGCCTTGGCGCTTGCGGCGCTCGGTTCGTTCCGCGGGCTGGCCGTTGACTACCTCTGGATCCGCGCCGACCGACTGAAGGAGCAGGGCAAACACTACGAGGCCCTTCAACTTGCCGACATGATTTGCAGGCTCCAGCCACGCTTCCCGGCCGTCTGGTCGTTTCAGGCGTGGAACATGGCGTGGAACATCTCGGTCACCACGCATACGCCTGAGGAGCGGTGGCTTTGGGTGCGAAACGGCATGCGCCTGCTGCGCGATCGGGGCATTCCTCTCAATCCTAAGGCGCGCAAGCTGTATCACGATCTGGCCTGGATCTTCCTCAACAAGATGGGCGGGGCGATGGACGACATGCACATGTCGTACAAGCGGGAGTGGGCGTTTCTGATGCAGAGAGTGCTCGGGCCGCCCACACCCGGGGCTGACCCTGAGTCGGCGCGCGACGCCCTCAAACCATTGGCCGAGGCGCCGGCGTCTGCCGAGCAGCTCCGCGCCGAGCGCCCTTCGGTAACGCCTCTGCTCGACGAACTCGAAGAGCTCGGCGTCGATCTTTCGTCCACCTTCAAACCCGATGACCCGCAGCATCCTCTGGAAGAGAGCTTCTTCGATCGCTACGTCCGCCTGGTGAGCCCTGAAACGCTCATGCTCGATGTGGGCGTCAACCAGGCGGAAGGCGAGGTCAACCTGGAAGACGAGAAGTTCCGAAGCATCTTCACCGATCCCGATCGCGCCGAGGATGCCGCCGCCGTGCTGGCGTTCCTGCGAGCCAAGGTCCTGCGCGAACGCTACAAGCTCGACCCGGCGCAGATGCGCGATGTGATGGAACGGTACGGGCCGCTCGACTGGCGCTCCTGTCAGGCCCACGCCATCTACTGGGCCAATCGCGGCGACCAACTGGTAACCCGAGGTGCTCAGGATGACGACAGTCGGCGCGATCTGATGAATACACGCAGGTTCATCTTCTTCGCGCTCAATGACATCCATCAGTTCGGACGCATCGTCTTCGTACCCAATCCCCAACAGCCCAACAGGTCATACTACTACGGGCTGCCCGATCTGCGCTTCATCGAAATCCTGCACAAGACCTACCTGGAACTCGGCAAGGACGAGACCGAGCTCGGCAACAACAAGGCCGCAGAGGAGTTCCAGCTTGCCCACGCCAACTTCCTTTCTTCGGCGATAAGGAGCTTGTACATCGACGGGCGGATCGCCGAGGCCCAGAAGTACTTCGCGTACCTCCGCGAGAACTATAAGGAGAGGGACGGCCGGACGAAGCAGATCTATCGGATGCCCCTCCACGAGTTCGTGTTGCGCGACTTCCGTGAACGGCTCAGCAGCCGCAACGCCGCCAACGTTGCCGTCGCCACAGCGATGCTCAAGGCGTGGGAAGAGCTGGCCTTGGGCAATACCGACGTCCACGACAAGCGCTTAAGTTGGGCCCGTCGCATCTATGATTTCTACATGAAGGACAAGGTCGACGACATGACCGATCGGCGGCAACTCGCGCCCTTCCAGGAGATGCGAGCCACCGCGCTGGCCGACTACCTGGCCTTCGGACCGCTCCACGTGGCCTACAAGGTGCGCTTGTGGGGCCTGGCCCCGATTCCGACGAAGCAACGAATCTACGATATGGTCAAACCTGCCCTCGCCCAACTGGCCCAACGCAACAACCTGGACCCCGACAGGGCGTTCCCCGAGCCGGAAGGCATGGAGCGGTACCGCGCGGAACACCCCCGCGTCGATTCCGACCAGGCCGAGCAACCTGCTCCCCGCATCGGACTGTGACCTGCGATCTGCACCTGCTCCCGATATGGAAACGCCCCGCATGTCGGCGAGCTGTGGGCTGTCAAAGGCGTTTGACGACCACGGCCGTTAGATCGTCCGCCTGTTTCGTCGAACTGCCGAACTCCCGTACGGCCTCGTACAGACGCTGGATCAGACGATGGCCGCTCTCGCCCCCGTGCCGTCGGACCAACTCGGCTGTACGCTCGACGCCAAACTGAGTGCCGTCGGCGCGGGCCCATTCGAGCAAGCCGTCGGTCAGGACCAGCAGGATGTCTCCGGACTCGAGCCTGACCTCCTGGACCGGTCCGAACTCAGTCTCCGGCAGAATCCCCAGAGGCAGCCCCGTTGCGCCAAGCTGCTCGACCCTGCCGTCGGCGGCCCGGTAGAGCAGCATCGGGCCGTGACCGGCGGACAGATAGCGCACCATCTGTCGCTCGGGTCTGAGGATCCCCACGAACGCGGTCACGAAGCGTTCGGCCGGCAGATCGACACAGAGCAAGTCGTTCGCCTGGGACACCGCGCGCGCCAGGTCACTGGTAACCGATACAATGGCTCTTAGAATTGCCCGACATTCCGCGATAACCAGAGCCGGACCGATCCCGTGACCCGTCGCGTCGGCTACGGTGAATGCCAGACCGCCGTCCGACAGAGGCAGGAAGTCGTAGCAGTCGCCACCGGTCTCGTCGGCCGGTTTATTCCAGCCCGCGATGTCGTACCCACTTATCTGCGGGTCCGACGAAGGCAGACACTCCTGCTGGATGGCGCTGGCGATCGATAGATCGTGCTCCATCCGCTGCTTTTCGGCGTACTGTTCGATCAATTGCTGGCGCTTGACGGCCACGGCCACCTGGGCGCACAGCGATGCGCCCAGTCCCTCGTCGTAGTCGTCAAAGGTGCCGCCGACCTTGTTCAGCAGTTGCAGCACGCCGACAAGATTGCCGTCGAAGTCGATCAACGGAAAGGTCAGCATGTTTCGCGTTCGAAAACCCGTCTGCTTGTCCACGTCCGGGTTGAACCGCGGATCGGCGTACGCCTCGGGCACGTTGATCACCTGCCGCGTCTGCACGGCCTCACCGCTGATGCCCCGGTTGGCCGGTACCCTCAGCTCGTCCAGGCCGGTGGCAATCTTGCTGTAGAGCTCCTGTCTATCCGCGTCATACAGGAAGACGCTGGCCCGTTCGCAACGAAGCACCTTGCGCGACGCGCGTTCGATGCTGCGAAGCAGAGCCGGCAGCTCCGGCGTCACCGCCAGTTGACGCGTCACTTCCAGAACGGCTTCGAGGTCGGCAACTTTGTCTGCCGTCGGGTCCTGATCGGTCACATCTAGCTCCTGACCGTCTGCGACGGCACGTTCGCGGGCACTGTGCCCACCGTCAGCAGCAGCGGCATCCAGAAGTTCAGCTTTCGCTGGCGAACGTCTACCAAGCCCGCATCCCGGAACATGCGGCGCATGGCCGACCACGTAACATGATGCACTTCCCCCTCCACGGCGCGGACGAATACATCGAACACCAGCCAACCCACCAGGTTGTCGCGGAAGCCGTCGATGATCATGAGCTGACCGCCCGGCCGAAGCACGCGTCGCATTTCGGCCAGCACGTCGGCCTGATGCGGGTAGTGATGGAAGGAATTGCTGCACGTCACCACGTCGAAGCTGCCGGCGCCGAAGCCAAGATGCTCCGAATCACCTCGGGCAAACACAGCCGATCCGTCCTTCGCGTACTCGGCGGCCTTGCCGCGGGCCACCCGGCACATCTGCTCAGCGTAGTCGAGCCCCGCCACACGTCCGGCCAGTCTCGACTGGATCAGCATCGCCGCCAGCCCCCCGGTGCCGCATCCCACGTCGAGCACGTCGAACCGTTCCGGGCCGCCCCGCATCCGCCATTGCAGCAGCTCCTCGATAAAAGCCCGATGCGACGGACCAAACATGAACCGATTCAGCACCAGTCGATCGTAGGATTCGGCCCACGAGTCGAACTGCTCCCGCGCCGCCCGCTTCATGGAATGTGTCGATCCACTCATGGTCGATATACTTATCGGACCCCCGGCTCAGGGCACGCCGGGTGCCGCTCGCGCGCCGTCGGCAAAGCCTATCGGACCACCGCGTTTAAAGTTCATTCCGCGTTGTGGCCGATAACTAAACTCGCCAGGCATCTGACCCCTATCGTGTAGCACTACCTGATACTCGCTGACAAGATGGATGTTGTGCAATGACCAAGCGCCAGATCATCGATCGGGTTCTGCGCCTGAATCCCACTGCCGCTCCCGAGTTCCTCGCTCAGTTCCGCGAGCGAGACCTGCTGGACTATCTCCGACACCTGGCCGAAGTCGAGTTCGAGAACCGTCAGAAAGAGCTTCTGCCCAGCGAAGAGCCGGAGCTGGCAGCCGTCTGAGTCGATTCGGCGCGGTCCCGTCCGGCTACTGCGGCGCCTTCAGGTTGAGCGACGTCAGGTCGCGCTGCTGTGTCCCCGTCTTGAATACCGTAATGCTCCGGCCCGGCGGGATCAGGAACAGATAGGTCAACTGTCCGTCCTTTTCCAGATCGCGCTCGCGGATCTGCCTGGGCTCGCGCAACGCCCGCTCCGGCATCTCCGCGGTGGGCCAATACTGCAACTCGAGCAACTGCTCGCCGCGAACCTCCGCTGAGCGATACTCGCCGATAGGAAAGTAGTACTGCCCCTGGTCATCCTCCACCCGATATTGCTTGACCGTTTTCACCGCGAACTGCCGCGCCCGCCCGAGTGTGCTCTTGGCAAAGGTGGGCTCGACAGCCAACTGAAGCAGCCGCACGCCCTCCGGCACCTCAAAGCGCGTCACCGAATCTCCCTCGCCCTTTACATCGACCGGCACGACAATGTGGCCCTGGACAAACCTGTCGCCCGACACTTCTGCGTCTCGCCGAGGAATCTGATCGGCCGGGATCGAGAGCGGCAGCTCGTTGCTGAACCGGCTCTCCTGGCCCAGGGCGCGGCGTGCCGATACGCGCCCGCCCCCGGTTCGGGGCGGCCTGGTTCGTCGCCCAGCTTCCGCTCGGTCCTGCCCCTCGTCTTCTTCTTCCCCAGCCTCCTCCGGTCGGAGCAGTTCGGGCGGCGTATCGCGCCAAACGTTCTCGGACAAGGCTGCACGGGCGTCGCGTTTGTATTCCATGAAGGCGGGATCGAACCGGTCGGACTCGGGGACTTCAAAAACGATGTCGAACTTGCTGCCCATGTCAGGATCGATCACCACCGGTTCGTTCATCGCTAGAAAGATCTGCCGAGACATATTGCTGGGATTCGACATGCCTGCCATCGGATACTGCGCCCAGACCCCGTCGGTCTGACCCACGATCCGCCACTGCGTGGGCGTGAAGCGGTGGACGCCGTCTTCGTCCAGCGCCTGACGCTCGAGCGATACCCGCACGACCACAAACCTGTAGCCTCGAGCTGCCTCCACCGTCCGCAGTCCGTCCTTCGTGTACACCGGCAGTACCGCATCCCACGCCGCCTCCACCGAGAGCGACCCGCGAGGCACCGCGTGGCGCGACTCCTTCTGCACGCCCGAACGGTTCCACTGGAGTTCCTGCAACCAGTTGGAATGCAGAGCCTTCATGCTGTTCGGACCGCTCAAGCTTCCTGCGGCCATCACTTCGGTCAGGCCTACCGCGAAGCCGTCCGGATGCAGCCAAAGGGCATGCTCCGTTACCTCGCCCTGCTCACCCACGTCGACCCGCTGGAAACCCAGGATCGATGGGGCGAACGGAAGCATTTGTAGACTGATGCACAACATGCCCACAATCACCAGCCCCGCGATAAGCCCGAATACTCCGCCCCCGATCCGATCCACCCAGAGCGGAAATTGCATGTTGCCCGGCACCACATAGTCGGCCAGCACGCGAGTTACGATCAGGCACACCAGAAAGATCACCATCAGGCAGGCCGCCAGCGCGTAGTCGGCGCTGACCCACTGAAGGCTCCAGTAATACGCCGGCTCGACCAAGGCGAACGCCGCCGCCGCCGACAGGATTGCCAGAACGGCCATGATCAGGGCACTGAACATGCCCTGTATCGCCTGAAAGAAGGCGATCAGCAGCACCAGTATCGTCGAAAAAAGTGACAGTAGCATGACAGAACTCCCGGGACGTTATCCCGTGCTGCTTCAGCCGCGAGCGGGTTCCTCCCGCGTCACGCGTATGATCTCGTTGATGCTCGTGGTGCCCTCGATGACCTTGCGGATGCCCTGTTCCTGCAGATACAGCATGGGCGACTTGCTCTTGCGAGAGGTCGCCTTGATCTGGCTGATCGACGCGCCGCCGGCAATCAGTTTGGCGATCGTTGAATCGATGACCAGCAACTCGAACACGGCCGTCCGACCGAAATATCCCGTGCCCTGACACGTCTCGCAGAGCACCTGCTGCCCTTTCTTGTCCAGCAGGTAGCCGCCGCGCCGGAAAAACTGCTCGATCTGATCGGCCGGTATGTTCGCCTTCCGCAGCGTCGCCGGATCGGGCTTGTAGGCTTGCCTGCATTCCGGGCAGAGGCGCCTGACCAGACGCTGCGCCGCAACCGCCAGAAGCGTCGTGGCCACCAGTTTCGGGTCCTCCACCAGCGACAGCCACTGCTGGAGCCCCGTCATGCAGTCGCCGGCGTTTATCCCCAGATACAGCTTCGTTCGCTGCCCCGCCGCTTCGCAGGCCAGAGCGGCCGTCTGCCCGTCGGGTACCGTCGCCACCATCACCACGTCAGGATCAGAACGCAGAATCGTCTGGAGCCTCCGGGCGAAGCTCACTTCCTTCTTCCGCGCGTCGTACAGATTCTGCGTGATGTTCTCCAACTCCATGGCCCGTTGCAGTTCGAGAGTGTGAATGTTGGCCATGAAGGCGTCGTGGCTGCGAAGGATCGCATAGAGCGTGCTGGTCAGACCGCTCTGGCGCGGGCCGCAGCACAGCACCACGCCTTTGGGTTGGGCGATGATCTTCTGGAACTGTTTGAGTTGCGCCGGCATCAGGCCCGTGTCGTCGATCTTGAAACGGCTTTCCTCGGCCAGCACCCGCAACATCAAACGCTCGCCCGATGTGCTGCCCGAGGCCTTAATCTCGATCTTGACCATTTTGTCGAGCTCTTTCATCCCCCCTGCGCGGGCCGCCGTGATCTGCCCGCTCTGGGGACGACGATGCTCCTCCGGGGACAATCCCGCGATCTTCTTGAGAAAGCGAAGCATCATCTCGGCGCTCGTCGTCGGCAGCGGATCGCGCTCCGTGCTCACGCCGTCGATGCGATAGGCCACGCGCGTCTGCTGAGCCGTGACGATCATGTCTACGTCACTGGCGCGCCGCCACAGGGCGTCGGCGATCAGGTCCTGCACCAGCCGATACTGCTGCCGTTCAACCATGTCATTGGGGATGGCGACGTGTCGCCCGTCCCAGTCCGTCAGACGCACCAACTCCTCGACCTCGTCGGCCTTCTCGCCCCGCCTCGCCGCCAGGAGCCGCGAAATATGCCCCGGCGTGAACACTTTGGCCTGATCGACCACGAGCCCGTTGCGGTGTACTACGTAGGCGCCCACCCCGCCCCCGGCGATCAACAGGAATACCACGATTCCCACGCTGAACAGCGGCATGAACAGCCACAACAGCAACCCTACCGTACCCGTGCCGAACACAATCCCGTTCCACAAAGTCTGCTGTGTATTCACCAGCCGCGCGTCCCGGTTGGCCCATTGGCAACACAGCAGCCAGATGCCGAAACACACCAGCATCGCCACGATCTTTGCCGGATGCAGATACCAGCCCGGATCGGGCACCGCCGCCAGCAAACCCATCTGCGCCATCGTCATCGTCACCTCACCCGACCCGTCGTACGGGGATACCCCGCTCGGCCAGAACACGCTTCGTCTGCCCGATCGGAAAGCTTCCAAAGTGAAAAATGCTTGCCGCCAACGCCGCGTCCGCCTTGCCGGTCGTCAATACCTCCGCCAGATGCTCCGGCCGGCCTGCTCCGCCCGACGCAATCACGGGCACACCCACCGCCTCGGCCACGGCCCGCGTCATCGGCAGATCGTATCCGTCTTGGGTGCCGTCGGCATCCATGCTGGTAAGTAGAATCTCCCCCGCACCCAGCTCGGTCACCCGACGGGCCCAACTAACCGCCTCCAGGTCGGTCTGCACGCGTCCACCGTCGATGTAGACCCGCCATGGGCCCTGCCCGGCCTGCTCGGGGCCCCCGACCGACCTGCCGTCGATGGCGACCACGATGCACTGACGACCAAACCTTCGGGAGGACTGGCGCACCAGCTCGGGGTCCCGTACGGCCGACGAGTTGAGGCTGACTTTGTCGGCCCCCGCCTTGAGCAGCGTCCGGATGTCCTCGATGCTGCGAATCCCGCCGCCCACCGTTAACGGCATGAACACCTGCTCAGCGGTCCGCCGCACCACGTCCAACAGGATGTTGCGTTTCTCGTGGCTGGCGGTGATGTCCAGGAACACCAGTTCGTCCGCTCCCTCCTGCTCGTACCGCTGCGCGATCTCCACCGGATCGCCC
>CBFCZG010000054.1:0-17214 GCA_965602375.1 uncultured Phycisphaerae bacterium
CCACGCCCGGGCACACGTCGGCACGGTCGACCGAGCCGGGCCGCCCCTCTGCGACTATCTGCTGCCCTGCCCCGTCAAAAGCAGTTTGCCGCCGGCCGCCAGCGTACGGCGGTCACGTTCGCTCAGCTCCAGCCGGCACGCGAAATCGAACCCCCTGCTCGCGTCGGTCACTTTCACGGTCTCGGCCCCATCTCGCACCGCCGCCGCCAGGGCGGGGATCCGCAACTCGTCGCCTTCTTCGAGGCGATCGTAGTCGGCCGCATCCTCCAGAAGCAGCGGCACAATGGCGAAATTGATGAGATTGGCCTTGTGGATCCGCTCGATGGCTTTGGCGATCACCGCCTTGACGCCCAGGTACATCGGGCACAGCGCAGCGTGCTCTCGGCTGCTGCCTTGCCCGTATGAGTCTCCCGCAAGGATCACACCATGCCCGCCCGCATCGCGCAAGGACGACGCGCGTTCGTGGAACGTGGGTTGATCCGGCTCGTTCAACGGATGGAACACCGCCTTGGCATATTCCGGCACGTTCGAGCGGAACTTCAGAAACGCGCCGGCGGGCATGATATGATCGGTCGTGATTTTCTCGCCCACCTTGATGAGAATCTTGCCGGCCAGATCCTCCGGCACGGGCTGACCGCCCGGCGGCGTCACGATTGTCGGTGCGCGTACAACCTCGGCCCTGTCTGCCCGATCGGCCGGCACTGGCGGCACGATCATGCTGTCATCTACTTCGAATCTTTCGGGCCATCCGACCTGTGGGCAGGCAATCCCCAATCGCTCGGTAAGATCCCGCGGGTCGGTAAACACACCGGTGATGGCCGATGCCACCGCCGTCTCCGGCGAAACGAGGTAGACCGTGTCGTTCTTCGTGCCGCTGCGTCCGCTGAAGTTGCGGTTGAAACTCCGCAGCGAAACCCGATCCTGCCCCGGCGACTGGCCCTGCCCGATGCACGGACCGCACGCGCTCTCCAGAACCCGCGCGCCGGCCGCGATGAAGTCGGCCAGAGCACCGCTGCGCCCGATCATCGTAAACACCTGGCGCGAGCCGGGCGAGACCCCCATCTCCACGTTCGGATGCACCGTATGACCCTTCAGCGCCCCGGCGCAAAGCATCAAATCCTGATAGCTGCTGTTGGTGCACGATCCGACCAGGACCTGATCCACCCGTTTGCCCGCGTGCCGGCCGACGGTCGTGATGTTGTCGGGCGAGCCCGGCGTGGCGCACAACGGCTCCAGCTCGTTGAGATCGATAACGATCTTGTCGAACCCGACCTTCACGAAACCGTTCTTGTCGGGTTTGGATACCTCCACCCCCGCGCAGTACGTGCGGATGTTCTCGATGACCACAGCGTCTCTCTCGGCGTGCAGCATTTTGGTGATACGGTCATAGCGGGCGCCCGGATCGGCGGCCAACGCCTCCCACGAGTCGCCTCGCTCCTGCGCCTGCATGAACTGACGCGTTAGATCGTCGGATGGAAAGACGCTCGTGGTCACGCCCAGCTCGGCTCCCATGTTCGTGCACGTCGAGCGGGCGGGCACGTTCAGACAGCCGACACCCTTGCCGTGATACTCCACCACGCAGCCAACATTGCCCTTGGTCGTCAGGATCGACAACAGCCGGAAGATGATGTCCTTGCTGGCCACCCATGGTTGCAGCGAGCCGGTCAGTTCCACGCCGATCACCCGCGGGCAGGTCATGTAGAATGGGCCGCCCCCCATGGCCACCGCCACGTCGAGCCCACCCGCTCCGATCGCGAGCATGCCGATGCCCCCGTTGGTAGGCGTATGCGAGTCGCTGCCCAGCAGCGTCTTGCCCGGCTGGCCGAATCGCTCGAGGTGCACCTGGTGGCAGATGCCGTTGCCCGGTCGCGAATGGTACGCACCCAGCTTCGTGGCCACGCTCTGAAGGTACAAATGATCGTTGTGGTTCTCCGGACCGAACTGGGCCATGTTGTGGTCGACGTAACTGACCGCCAGTTCGCACCGTACGCGCGGGATCTGCATGGCCTCGAACAGCAGGAACGCGGTCGTGCCTGTCGCGTCCTGTGTCAGACACTGGTCGATGCGGACGCCGATCTCACGCCCGGCGGCCAGCTCGCCCTCGACCAGATGTTCCCGCAGAATCTTGTGCACCATCGTTTCGGCCATCAGGCACCTCTACCCGGTCCGACGGCGCAACGGCTTTGATCCCGTGTCCGAGCGCCGCCAGCTACCTAACTTAACTATACCCTAGAACTGCCCGCTGATCACCGCCCGTTGCAGACTCGAGATGGCTTTGGTGGGGTTGAGATCCTTCGGACAGCATTCCACACAGTTGAAGATCTTGTGACACCGCCAGAGACCGTGTTTGTCGTCCAATACGCCTACGCGGTCGGCGTCGCCCTCGTCGCGCGAGTCGGCGATGTAACGCCACGCCCACAGCAGGGCGTGGGGCCCGAGATACTGCTTGTCGGCCCAGAACGACGGACAACTCGACGTACACGAGCCGCACAGAATGCACTCATACAGCCCGTCCAGCCGGGCCCGCTCCTCGGGGCTCTGCAACCTCTCCTGGTCGGACATCGGCGAGGCACTCGTGATCAAATACGGCTTCACCGCCACCATCGCGTCGTAGATCGGCTGCATGTCCACCACCAGATCGCGGATCACCGGCAGACCGCGCAGCGGCTCGACCACGATCTCGCTGCCCAGCGCCGCCAACTGCAACTCGCACGCCAGGCCGTTCTTGCCGTTAATCGTCATCGCACAGGAGCCGCAAATGCCGTGGCGGCAAGACCGCCGGAAGCTCAGCGTTCCGTCCTGATGCCACTTGATCTCGTGCAGGGCGTCCAGCACCGTCCAGTGCGATTCGGCTTCTACCTCGAATCGCTGCTCGTAGCCCTCGTGGTTCTTCTCCGGGTCGTAACGGAATACACGCAACACGTGTCTGGCCATCACAACTCCCTTTCTGCCGTAACCATCAGTACTCGCGTGCCTTCGGTGCGAAGCGCTCGATCACCACAGGCTTGTAATCGAATCGGACGCCGTCCTTCCCGCGCCAGGCCAACGTATGCTTCAACCAGTTGTCGTCGTCGCGATCGGGATGGTCGGTCCGCGCCTGGGCCCCGCGGCTCTCCGTGCGGTTCAGCGCGCCGGCGACGATCAACTCGGCAAAGTCGAGCATATGACCCAACTCCAACGCCTCGCCCACTTCCGTATTGAAGCACTTGCCCGCACCGTCCAGCTTCACCTGTTCGTAGCGCCGCTGAAGATTCCTGACTTGCTCGAGCCCTTCGCCGAGGGCCTGTGCATTACGGAACACGGCGCAATGCCGGTGCATAGTCTCCTGCAACTCCTCCCGTAACAAGGCGACGCGCTCCGTGCCCTGGCTGCCCTGAAGCCGACGAAGCCTGTCCAGCACCGGATTGGCCGCATCGATCGGCAAGGTCGGCATCTGCACCCCGCCGGCCAGGTACCGAACAACCGATTGGCCCGCCCGTCGGCCATACAGACATGCCTCCAGCAGGGAGTTCGTGCCCAGTCGGTTCGCGCCGTGCACCGACACACACGAGCACTCGCCCGCGGCATACAGGCCCTTGACCGCCCTGTCTTTACCGTCCTGCAACACCTCGGCATTGACGTTGACCGGAATGCCGCCCATCGAGTAGTGCGCCGTCGGCTGGATCGGCACGGGCTGTTTCGTCGCGTCGATCCCCATGAACTTCTGCGCGATCTCCGTGATCTGCGGGAGGCGCTCGTCGATCACCGCCTTCCCCAGATGACGCAGGTCGAGATACACGCACGCCTGCCCGTCGATCCCGCGCCCGGCATCGATCTCCGTCTGAATCGCCCGGGACACCATGTCGCGGGGCGCCAATTCCATCTTGTCCTTGGCGTAGTCCTCCATGAAGCGCCGACCCTCTCCGTTCAGCAGGTACCCCCCTTCGCCTCGGGCACCCTCGGTCAGCAGGATGCCATGTTCGAACAGTCCGGTCGGATGAAACTGGACAAACTCCATGTCCTCCAGCGGCAGCCCCGCGCGAAGCGCCAGGCTCAGCCCGTCGCCCGTATTCGCCCACGAGTTGGAGGTGATGCGGTACACTCGTGCATACCCGCCCGTGCCCAGCATCACCGCCCGCGACTGAAACACGTGTACCGTCGAGTCCAGGACGTTTAGGGCCACTACGCCCAGGCACTTGCCCTCGCGAATGATCAGCGACAGGACCATGTACTCCGCGTAGAACCGCACCTGGTTCTTGATACATTGCTGCCATAGCGTGTGCAGCAGGGCATGGCCCGTGCGGTCGGCGGCATAGCAGGCCCGCAGCACCGGCCCGCCTCGTCCGAAATCCTTTGTGTGCCCGCCGAACTTGCGCTGGGCAATCCGCCCCTGGCTGTTGCGGCTGAACGGAGCCCCCAAATGCTCCAACTGGTAGACCACGTCCCGGGCCTCACGCGCGAGAATCTCTATGGCATCCTGGTCGCCCAGGTAATCGCCACCCTTGACGGTGTCGAACATGTGCCATTCCTGGTGATCCTCTTCCTCGTTGGCCAGCGACGCAGCGATGCCGCCCTGTGCCGCGCCCGAATGCGAACGCGTGGGGAAGATCTTGCTGACGACGGCTACGTCGGCCACACGCGACGACTCCAACGCACATTCCAGAGCCGCCAGGCCCGACCCGACCACCACCACATCGTGGCGATGCACATTGTGCAGAGCGATCCCGCTGACCTCGTGCAGACGCTCGGCTTCTCGTTCGCTGACACTCATATCTGCCCCCTTCCCAACGAGATCAGGGCCAACCACCCCAGCACGAACGCGCCCAGACCCACCGTCCAAAGCACCAAGAGCAGAATCATGCGCAAGCTGAAACTCTTGACGTAGTCCTGCACCACCAGCCAGAAGCCGTATCCGCCGTGCCACAAGGCCGTCGCCAGCAGAATCCGTTCCAGCGTCGTCCAGATCGGGCTGCTCAGTCGCTGCGCAACCGTTTCGTACGAGAGATCGCCGCCCGCCCCGAAGTGCACAATGAAAAAGTGAGTCAGGACCAGCACCACCAGAAGCCCGCCCGTGAAGCGCTGGACCAGCCAGCCCAGCGCCCCGCCCGAGCGTATCGTCTCCGATCGGTAACGCATGAACCCATTCCTCCGATCTACACCGCGTGCATGCTCAGGAACGCATAACCCGCGTAGGCCAGGATGGGCAGACAGATCGCACCCGCCACCCAGAACGCAATCCGCTGCGCCCGTGCCGTCGCCAACCAGTCCAGGTCAATCAGGATCACGCGGAGCCCGTTGAATGCGTGATAGAGCACGGCCGCCAGCAGAGCGATCTCGAAGACCTTGAACATCGGCGCATTCATGGCCTCCATCACGCCGTTGAACTGGTCCGGCCCGCGTGCTATGTAATGCGTCACCCAGACGTGCAGCGGCAGGTACAACACCAGCGCCAGTCCGCTGATGCGATGAAATACCCACGCCCACGTGCCCACATGGAACCGATAGTGCTTGATCGCCATACGCCACCCCGAGAAAATGTGCAGTGAACTCGCATTGCCGACCCGTGAATTTCCGCGAGATCATAGAGCAACCGTCCGAGCTGTGCAATGCCGTCCCGATGGATCCGTGCCTCTGCAAACAGTCCCCCCTTGCCTGCTCCAGCCGAGCCGATACCATCAGATGCAAATCCGCCGTCTGCTTGCGGGCGGAAGGGTCTGCCGCTGCGATGGCGGCCGATAAGCGACCTCCAACCCTCGGCGACGCAGCCAGGAGCGACCTGATGCAAACCCTGATCCGTGCAGCGCTGCTCGTGATTCTGCCGGCGGCCGGCGCCCATGCGGCGTTCGACCCGAATAACCCACCCCAGGGTCTCTTTGACGATAGCTACTATGCCGTGGAGCTTCAGGGTCAAAAGTGCGGGTATGCCCGCATAGCGGCCAGGCGAGAAGGTGATGTCATTCGGACCCTCAACTTCACGTCGATCAAGATCAAACGCGGGCCCACCCCCATCGAGATCATCGTCAAAAACGTGCACCTCGAGACCCTCGACGGGCGTGCCCTCGGGTTCGAGTCGGAGCAGTACACCGGTCTGATGACCGTTAAGCAGGAGGGCATCATCCGCGACGGCAAGCTCACGCTCACCAGCACGCAGGGCGGGCAGGTCACCACACAAACCTATGACTGGAACCCGGACGCCCTGCTCGCCTGGGGCAGCTACCTGTTCATGCACCGGCGTGGCTTGCACGTAGGCGACCGCTTTGAGCTGCTTACCTATGACGCTTCGGTTCGCCCCGATGCACCCATCAAGACGCAAATGACCGTTCTCGCCCGCGAGCCGGTCGAACTGCTCGGCAGCAAGGTGGAAGCCTTTCGCGTCGATACCACCCTCGATTTGGGCATGCAGCTGACCAGCACGTCCTGGCTGCGGGAGGACGGCGTCCCGCTGATCAGCACCATGGAACTCGCGTTTCTCAAGCTGAGGATGCTCCGCTGCCCCAAGCAGTTCGCCATGCAGGACCTGGCGCCCCCTGAACTGCTGGTGTCCACGCTTGTCCGGGCCGATCGACCCCTCGACGGCCGAACGGCCAAGCGAATTGTGTTCCGCCTGTCGCTGCCGCCGGGCTCCGAGCCGCTCGACTTTCCGACGACCTCCATGCAGCGCATCGTCGCACGCAAGGCCAACAGCGTCGATCTCGAGGTGCGAAGAGCCCCGCTCCCCGAGGCCGCGTCACGACGGGCATCGTCGGCCGACCCCGCCCTCGTGCCCTATCTGGCGTCGACGCTCTATCTCAAGCACGACGATCCGGCGATCCGGCAACTGGCTGAACAGGCCCGCGCCGGCGAGACCCAACCGTCTCGCATCGCCGCCAACCTCTGCCGCTTCGTCTCGCGCGAGATCACCACAAAGGATTTGAGCATCGGCTTTGCCACCGCCAGCGAAGTCGCCAAGACCCGGCAGGGCGATTGCAGCGAGCACGCCGTGCTCCTGGCCGCCCTGGCACGAGCCTGCGGCATCCCCTCGCGCGTCGCGATGGGCATCGTACACGTTGACCGGGCCCTCGGCCGCCAGGACGTGTTCGGCTATCACATGTGGACGCAGGTGCACCTGGCCGGCGGATGGTACGACCTCGACTCGGCCTTGCATCAGATTGAGTGCGACCCCACGCACATTGCTCTCGATGTGTCCGATCTGGCTGATGCCACGCTGACCAACTTGGCGCTGAGGCTGCTGCCCGCGATCGGCCAGCTGAAGATCCAGGTGCTGAGCGTCGACTGAAACGCGTCCGCCGAACGGCGGCATGAAGCTTGTACCTGGTGTCTGGCCGGGTAGAATGCGCCCTGCCCAATCCGACAGATAGCGAAGGAGCGACCGTGCCCGAAAACGCTCAACCGCAGGAATCCCCACAAAAGCCCGACGCAGATGCATCAACCATCGATGTCTCGTCCCTGCCGCCGCGCATCCAACAACCGGTTGGTGAACTGGCGCAGATGTTGTGCGAACTGGCGTCCGACAACCTCAAGGGCTTGGTGGTCTTCGGGGCCGCACTCACCGACTCGTTCGACCCGACGCGCATGCGCACGCAGTCGGTGGCCGTGCTCGACCACGTCGATCTGGCCATGCTCAACGAGCTTCGTGCCAAAGGAGTCAAGTTCGGCAAGATGGGCCTCCTGGCACCGCTGATCATGACGCCCCGTTACATCGACGAGTCACGTGACGTGTTCCCCGTCGACCTGCTGGAGATCCAGCAGCGTCACATCGTGGTCTTCGGCCGCGACCATTTCCAGGACCTCGCGTTCCATCGGCCCGATGTTCGCCTCCAGTGTGAGCGAGAACTCAAGCGGGCCCTTATCCAACTCAGGCAGGGGATGCTGGCGGCCGCACATCGCGATAAGGTGCTGATCGACCTCTGCCTGGCCGCCGCCGAGCACGTCGCACGAATCCTGCGAGCCGTCTTGTGGCTGAAGGGAAAAGACTCACCCGCCTCCATGCACCAGGTGATCGACGCAGCCCGCCCCGTGGCGGACCTGTCGCTGAACGGACTGCGGGCCGCTGTCGACCCCCAAGCGGGTAACGACTTTTCTCGCTTCGAAGCGCTTTACCACGACGTCGAAGCTCTCGCCGAGTGGGTGGATAAGCTTGAGACCTAGTACCCCTACATACGTCCTGTCGGCCGTGCTGGCCGTCGCGGCTGCCGCGCGGGCGCAGGACCTGCCCGTCCCGCAGACGCACGTAGCCGATCATGCCAATCTGATCGACCCTCAGAACGAGGCCGCTCTCGATGCCATACTCGCCGAGCTGGAGCGCAAAACTACTGCCCAGGTGGTCGTCCTGACGATCAAGACGACCGGCGACACGCCGATCGAGCAGTATGCTCTGGCTGTCGCTGAGCGCTGGCAACTCGGACAGAAAGGCAAAGACAACGGACTGCTTGTCGTTGTCGCATCGGCCGATCGAAAATACCGATTTGAGACGGGCTACGGACTGGAAGGCATCGTTCCGGACTCCTACTGCGGCTCGGTTGGCCGCAAGTACTTCGTGCCCGCGTTTAAGCGCGGGCGCTACGGCGAGGGCATCTACCAAGGCACGGTGGTGATCGCCCATCAGATCGCAAAGGCCCACAACGTCCAATTGAGCGCAGCGCGGGGCGTGCCTGCGGGTCGGCGGGCGAGGGGGCCGGCTGGTACGCTGGTACCTTGTTGTACGGGAACGTTCCCGCTGCTGCTGTTTATGTACGTTTTTTTGACGGTCCTCCGCGGCCGAAGACGCGGACTCATGTTCTGGGGTCTGCCGATCCTGCTTGGGTCGATGGGCGGCCGGCGTGGTGGATCGAGCTTTGGCGGCGGTTTCGGGGGTGGTGGCTTCGGCAGTTTCGGCGGCGGGGGCGGCGGATCGTTCGGTGGAGGTGGCGCTGGAGGCAGTTGGTAAGCGCCTGCTATGCCTGACACGGAGGTAAGAACGTAAAGTGAATACCTTACCTGCTGACAACACAAATAGCGCAGTGCGACCTGCCGCGGCCCAACTCTGGGTCGTGCTGGTCGTCACGATTGTGGTTATTGTCATTTTGGGGGCCTGGTACATCTCCGGCTACAACAAGGCCGTCCGCATGGCCGAAAACGTCGACGGCACCTGGGCTCAGGTCGAGAACCAACTCCAGCGCCGCTACGACCTGATTCCCAACCTGGTCGAGACCGTCAAGGGCTACGCCGAGCACGAAAAAGAGCTGTTCCAACACATAGCCGACGCCAGGACCCAATACTTCGCCGCCGGCTCGCGAGGCCAGAAGGTCCAAGCGGCCAACCGGCTCGAAGGGTTTCTCTCGCGCCTGCTGGTCCTGCGCGAGCAGTACCCCCAGCTCAAGGCCAACGAATCGTTTCTGAAGTTGCAGGACCAGCTCGAAGGCACCGAGAACCGCATCGCCGTCGAGCGCAAGCGCTACAACGACGCCGTACGCGCCATCAAGACCTACAGCCGGGAGTTCTTCGGCGGATACTTCTGTCGACGTGCCGGTGTCGATGCGGCCGAGTTCGAATACTTCGAAGCCCCCGAAGCCGCAACGAGCGTCCCTGCGGTTCGCTTCTAAGCTAAGCGGCTACTCCCTGCATGAAGTAGCCGCCTTCCGCTGCCTGTGCTTGTCCGATAGGCGGACACCTGCGGCGTTACCGCCGCCCTCGCCGCTACTTCTCGCGCTCTTCCTGCCTGGCCTTCTTGGCCTGTTCGATGATCTGCTGCTGGATGTTGCCGGGCACCTGCTCGTAGTGGCTCAGCTCCATGGTGTAGCTGCCCTGCCCGCCGGTGATGCTGCTCAGCCGCGAGCTGTAGTCGGCCAACTCCGCCAGAGGCGTCTGGGCCCGAATCACCGCCATACCGCCCGGCAGCGTGTCCTGCCCCGAAGGCCGGCCGCGACGCGACGCCAAGTCGCCCTGGATATCGCCCACGTTGCGAGTGGGAACCGTAACTTCAATATTCACAATGGGTTCCAGCAGAACCGGCCCCGCTTTGGCAAACGCCGCCTTCAGCACCTCGCGACCGGCGATCTGGAACGCGATGTCCTTGCTGTCCACCGGGTGGGTCTTGCCGTCCACCAGACGGACCTTGATGTCCTCCACCGGATAGCCGGCTAGAATGCCTTCGCGCATCTGCTGCTGAACACCCTTGTCCACCGACGGGCGGAACGGCTGATCGATCGACCCGCCGTAGATCTCGTCGACGAACTCGTAGCCGGCCGCACGCTCATTGGGTTCCAGCGTGACAACCACACGGGCAAACTGACCGGCCCCGCCCGTCTGCTTCTTGTGCGTGTACTCGACCTCTTTGGCCACGCCCGTAACCGTTTCCTTGTAGGGGATCTTCGGCGGCTTGGTGTCGACATCGAGTTTGAAGTCGCGCTTCATGCGGCTCAGGATCGTCCGCAGGTGCAGGTCGCCCACCCCCCGGATGACCAACTCGTGCGTCGCCGCGTCGCGGTCGGCCACAAAGCACGGATCCTCCTCGGTGAACCGCGCCAGCGCCCCGGACACCTTCTCCACGTCGCTACGGCTCTTTGGCTCGATGGCCAACGAGAACATCGGGGTCGGCACCGCGGGCATTTCGATCTGACCCGCCGATCCGGTGTGCAGCACGTCGCCGATCGCCAGATCGAGCTTGGCCACCGCCACCACGTCGCCGGCGATCCCTTCATCGATCTCCGTGTGCTCGCCGCCCTGAAGCTTGTGCACCGCGCCGGGCCGCTGCCCGCGCCGGTCGTCACCCACCTGGATGTTGGTGTCGCTTTTCAGGCGCCCCGAGTGGACCCGCATCACCGAGAACTTGATGTTGCTTCGCGGGTCGGTCGTTACCTTGAACACCTGGGCCACGAATGGCCCGTCAACCGACGGCTTGATCGCCTCGTCCTGGCCGGTGAACTGCCGCTGTCTGCCCTCGAGAGGCGACGGCGCCGAACCGGTTACCAGGTCCAGCAGCTCCTTGATCCCCACCTCTGACGTGGCGGCTGTAAACAGCACCGGCACCAGCCCGCCCGACGCCAGGGCCTTCGGCAGCGCCGCTCTGACCTCCGACGCGTCCAGATCGCCTGCCTCGAAGTACTTCTCCATCAGGGCTTCGTCGCTTTCGGCTACCGCCTCGACCAGCGCCGTATGGGCCTCGGCCACGTCGCCCAGATCGCTCGATCCGTCCGAGCCGGCCAGACAATTCACCACGCTCTTGCCCCCCTCTGCCGGCAGATTCACCGGCATGCACTCCCGCCCGAACACCTCCTGCACGCCCTTCAGCAACTCTTCGAGGTTGATGTTCTCCGCGTCGATCTTGTTGATCACCACCATCCGCGCCAGCCCGAACTGGCCCGCACGCTCCATCATCCGACGGGTGTTCACCTCGATCCCTGCCGCCGCCGAAATGACACACACCGCCGTCTCCACCCCAGCCAGTGCGGCGATCGCCGGCCCCACGAAATCCGGCGCGCCGGCCGTGTCGATGATGTTGACGTGCTTGCCACCATGCTCCACGTGGCATAGGGCCGAGTCGATCGAGCAGCCTCGCTCCTTCTCCTCCTCGCTGAAATCCAGGTGACTACTCCCGTCTGAAACACTGCCCAGGCGGTTCGTCGTACCCGTGGTGTGCAGGATCGCCTCCGCCAGCGACGTCTTGCCCGCTCCGGCGTGGCCCACGAGGACGATATTTCTTATGTCTGCGGTGCTATAGCTTGCCATTATCCAGCTCCAACTCGCGTGCGAGACTACCCAGTGTCCCGGCTTTGGTGACAAAACATCCATTGTAGTGCCCGCCGCAGCCCGAGCAAGAGGCAGCCCGAACCGCCTTCCACAGACCGCTCACGCCGCCGGGTGGCCGGACGAATCGCCCCCGTCCCCATAAGCAACGTGCCCACGTCGGGTGACGTGGGCACGCGCCCCGACTAGCCTGTCGGCGTCGGTACTCGGTCTTGGATAGGGTGTTACGGGCCCGCCTTGGCGGGCGCCTGCTCGCCCAAATGCGCCTTGACCACGCTGTAATCGGCGGTGGTGACGCGCCCGCTGGCGTTCAGGTCCCAGCGCACGTCGCCCCGCTCGCCCAGGTGGAGCTTGACCTCGCCATAGTCGGCCGTCGCCACCCGGCCGCTGCCGTCGGCGTCGCCGCGCAGCGTACATATGTCCAGCATGAATGGCGCGACGAGGAGGGTTTCGCCTGGACTCAACCGATACCACGTCTGATTCGCCAGGACCGCACCGTTCTCTGTCGCCCGCAACGTGTCGTTCGGATCGGCGGCGGTGACCAGTTCGTATGTGAAGCTGCCGCCGACGTCGTCGGTAGTGGGGTTGCCCCCGATGGGAACGATCTTCAGCGCCGATGGTCCAATCAGGCGGGCAGTCCCATCGAAGCTCAGCTCAATCACGTTGTTTTGTGTCTTGCACAGCGTACCGTCGGCCGTCGGTTCGCTGCCCGTAAGAAACGGCGCCTGGAACTCGTCGGCGCCGATGTCGACCCGGCCCAGGCCGATGCGTGGCTCGCCGTCCAGGTCGGTCACGCCGTCCATCGGCCCGTACCACGGGCTGCCCGCGTTGACACACGGTGAGTCGTAGCCGATGCGGTAGTCGCTTAGCAGCGGATCGCCGGCGATGTTCCCGGAACCCTCATGTTCGATCGGCACCACGCTGAAAAGATTGCAGGCCACCGCCGGATCGGAATCGAAGACCGCCAGGTCTTCGGCACCGTTCTGCCAGAACAGGTTGTTGAACAACCCCGCGTCAGCCGCCAGCACGCACACCACCGCGGCCCCGCCCAGTCCGTCGCCGTCGGCCGTGTTATCCATGATGGTATTGTTGACGATCCAGTCGTCGCTGTAGCCCCCGGTGTAGATGGCTGCCCCCTCCTGGTAGGCGTGGTTGTCGGCGATCACATTGCTGCGGATCACCGCCGCCGAGTTGAAGCAGTACACACCCGCACCGTCTACGGCGCTGTTGCCGGGGATGGCATTGCGCTCGATCGTCGGACAGCCCTCAAAACACCATATACCCGACCCCAGATTGTCCGTGATCCGGCAGCGGCGAATCGTCGGAGAGGATCCGTCGATGCAAACACCGTCGCCATAGTCGCCTGAGTGGGTGACCGTCAGCCCGTCGATGCCCGACCCCGGACCCTCGCCATCATCGAACGTTACCACCGGTCCGGGAGGCAGCGGTCCGGCGTCGATCACGGTGGCCGCCACCACGTTCGGATCGGCCGGGTCGACGCTGCGAACGGTGACCGCCTTGCCGCCAAAGTCGACCTTTTCGACGTACACCCCCGGCTGCACCTCGATCACATCACCCTCGACGGCCGCGTCGATGGCCGCCTGGATGGTCGCATAGTCGCCGTCGTTGGGGTCGACGGTGATGACCTCGTCGTAGACCGTAAAGTCGAACCAGAACGCATCGCCCGCCGTGCCGTTGCCGTCGCCGTCAAGCTGGTTGCCCACCTGGTCGGTCACCGCCGCGTTGACGACCACCAGGTAGCTGCCCGCGGCCAGCGGCGGATCGAAAAACAGCGTAAAGCCGGCCTGCTGCGTGCTGTAGCTCGCCGCCGTCGCGACCACGGCCCCGCCGTTGATCGTCACATTGCTGCTGTTGACATAGACCTGTTCACTGAATTGGATGGTGACCTCGCCGGCGCGACCGCGCGCCACGGCCGAACCATCGGGCGGCCAGGTGCGGATCACCGTCGGCGGCTCGTCGTCGCCGGGCGCCGGGCTGCTGTAGGTGTCGGTGTCGACCCAGCGCCAGCCGGGCATCACGTGGTGCTGCGTGCCGATGTCGTAGTCCTCGATGAAGTCGGCGAACGTCGATGCGGTAACAAGCTCTCCACGTCGGTTCCGCGGCGTCTGATTCTCGTCACTTACGTGTCCATCCACGTAGAGGACGTTCGCCCTTTCGCTGTGCCGACTGCCCAGGGCGGTGGCCGGCCTGCTCCAGTTGACTGCGAACCATGTGCCCGCAGAGATGTCCCGGTTGCCGTAGCGAGGGTCGACCAACTCGTCCGCGTTGCCGATGCGGTAATCGAGTGAGTCGCTCAGATACAGCGTGCCGGCCGGGTTCAGCACTTCATCGCTGTTGACGCCTTGAACGTAGTAACGGTCACCCCCGCTTTCCGGCAGCGTCAGGTAGACGTACGCCGTGGAATACTGGTTGTCATTGCTGGCGCTCAGCTCCTCTAAGCCTGGCAAAGGATCGAGCCGACGTCCCCTCACCGGACTTCTCAAGATGCGGTTTGGGGTGTAACAGGCTGCGTACTTGTACCGCGTCTGCGCCCACGATTGTCCGTTTACTCCCTCAAAGACAATCTCAGTGCTTGTCTCACTCATGACGTTCTCGAGGATGGCCGACGGGCAGATCGCCGGCGGGGGGACCCCATCTACGCCAAGAAACACAGAGGCGTAGTAGAAGCCCCACGGCTGGCTATACCACTGCCCCAGAGTCGCCCCCGCCTCCGGCGGTATGTTGGGCACGTATCCCATGTGGTACAGGAGCCTGCCGTGCGGCGGATCCCATATCTCCAGGGCACTTGAACCGCGGCAGTCACTGTCCACACACGACGGCATCGCCGGCCACGGGTCGCACGGCGGGAACACGCCCCACATCGTCTCGTAGCCCGCCAGCGCCTCGCCGAACAGGCGCATATTGGCCGCACACCGCGCCTGCTGCTCGGCCGGGCCGAGACCCGCAAGCATCGTCGAACCCACCGCCCCCAGCGACACCGCCACCACCAAAGCCAAGATCACATCCACGCGTCGAATTCGAGCCGACATGGTCAGCCCTCCACGAAGGAGCCCAATGATTGGAATGAAACCGCAAATACCCCTCCCCCTCATCGTTTTTGGACGCAGCCGATCCCAGAAGGTTGAGATTCATCTTGGGAAAATCCGACACGTCGGTTCCGCTCCCGCCCGCCAATTCAAGCGACACTGTAATCCATTAACTGGCACTTGAATTGCACGGGCCGCGGCCCAGTCGCCAAGCCCTGTCCAGATCAGCGGTTACTGCTGGCGGCTACACGTGAGGGGTAGGCGGGCAGGTCGTGCCCCCACCCTGGGCGGGACGATTGGATTTGAACTGCCGGCCCGACGCGGTATGCTCTTGTTATGGCCCAGAAAAAGAAGACCACCCTGACTGCCCTGGCCGCTAAGAAACAAGCCGGCCAGAAGATCGTCGTGCTGACCTGCTACGACTACCCCACCGCCCAAATCCAGGCTGAGGCCGGCGTCGACGCCATCCTCGTCGGCGACAGCTACGGGCAGGTGGTGCTCGGCTACGACAGCACCCTGCCGGTGACCGTCGATCAGATGATCACCATTACCGCTGCCGTCCGCCGCGGCGCACCCGACGTGTTCCTCATCGGCGACATGCCCTACCTGTCCTACCAGATCAGCCACGAGCAGGCGATCCGCAACGCCGGGCGGTTCATGGCCGAGGCCGGCTGCGACTGCGTCAAGGTCGAGGTCGATCAGAGGCTCGCCGACACGGTGGCCGCCATGAGTCGGGCCGGCATCCCCGTGATGGCCCATCTGGGGCTTCGGCCGCAATCGGTCCACCAGTTGGGGGGCTACCGCATTCAGGGCCGTACCGCCGAGGCCGCCGCCGAGCTGGCCAGGCAGGCCAAAGCCCTCGAAGAGGCCGGGGCGTGTGCCCTGCTGATCGAAGCGGTCCCACCCGAGCCGGCCAGGCTCGTCGCCGAGCAGGCTCGCGTCATCGTCATCGGCTGCGGTGCCGGGGCGCACGTCGATGGTCACGTCGTGGTCGTGCACGACATCCTGGGCTGGCTGCCCGGAGCGCCCCCTCGCTTCGCACCGCGCTATACTTCTGTGCGAAGGCAGATGATGCGGGTGTTCAAGCGCTACGTGGCCGACGTGACCGGCGGGCAGTACCCCAGCCCGGAGCACTGCTACCCGATGGCCGACGGCCAGGCCAACAAGCTCGAAGGCTCGGCCCGGCCGGAATCTCCCAGCCAATAGGGCGGCTTGTCGGCGGGTTCGCATTGTTGCATCGCGGCAGCAAAACAGGAATTTGACAGGGCTGGGCAAAACGATTCGTCTTGAAGAACGTAGTAAAGCGAGAGGAAACTTCATGGCGTCGCAGCCGGACGGTCCCCGTGTGACCGGCCGTGTCGACTTGGACAGGAGCAGCAAACATGCAGAGCAGGCAATCAGGTAGAACATTCGTGATCGCACTGGCGCTTGCCGGTGCGGTGATTCTGGCCATGCAGTTCGACCCGGTCGGTCGGATTTCCTACGCCATCGAGAAGGGTCAGCTTCAGGCCAATTCCGAGGCGCTCGCCGGCGTGCAGCAGCTTTCGCAGGTGTTTCGCATGGTCGGCAAGACGGTCAAGCCCGCCGTCGTAAAGGTCATCAACTCGCCCAATCCGCCACCCGGCGAGCAGGAGGAGAGTGAAGAGGAATCACCAGGGGACCGGGGACCTCCCGGTCCGCCGGAGGATATGCAGGACTTCCTGAGGAGGTTCTTTGAGGGCGGGCCAGGCGAGTTGCCCTTCGAGTTTCGCCAGCGACCGGGCCGGCCTCGCCGCAGCCCCAGGGTGGGGGGCATCGGCAGCGGCGTGATCATCGATGCGGAGAAAGGCTACGTCCTGACCAACAACCACGTGATCGAGGGCGCCGGCTCGCTGGCAGTAATTCTTTCGGACGGCCGTCGGGTTCGCTCGGAGCACGTGAAGGTGATCGGCACCGACAAGCTCACCGATCTGGCGGTCATTCAAATCGAGACCGACCGCTTGCATGACGTTCCTTTCGGCGATTCGTCGGCCGCCGAAGTGGGTGACTACGTCCTGGCGGTAGGCAACCCCTTCGGACTGGAGGGCAGCCTGTCGGCCGGCATCATCAGCGCCAAGGGCCGTTCCCAGATGGGGCTTACCGGCTACGAGGACTTCCTTCAAACCGACGCAAGCATCAATCCGGGTAACTCCGGCGGGCCCCTGGTCAACATTCGCGGCGAGATCATAGGCATCAACACCGCCATTCCCACGCGCACCGGGGTCTACAACGGCTTTGGCTTTGCCATTCCCGGCAACCTGGCCAAGCGGGTCAGCGACAGGCTGATCAACGAAGGCAAGGTCGTCCGAGGATACCTGGGCGTGGGGATACGCAGTCTCAACCCCGGAGAAGGCGTGAAGGTCTATCTGCTGGACAACGACGACGGGGTGCTGATCGAGGCCGTCTACCGCGATACGCCGGCAGCCAAGGCCGACCTGGCGTCGGG
>CBFCZG010000055.1:0-17058 GCA_965602375.1 uncultured Phycisphaerae bacterium
TCAAGCACTCTCTGAAGATGTAACCCTTCGGCGCAGACGTCGGCAATCTCGTCGACGACGGCCGCGCCGAAAAACCGAACGTCATCCAGGCCCAGAACCATGTTGCCCAGCGGCGACAGGTGCATGGGATCGCGCATGAGTCGGCGATAGGTGCCCACGTCGGTCTTGCGCAGGCGTTCCCATCGCGTGAAGTGATCGTACAGCGGGCACCGAGTCGCCTCGGCGACTTGGCCGATTGCCTGCATGTAGGCTGCAAACGTTGCAGCCCGCTCGGGCTCATCCGACATTTGCTCAACGTCGATCGCGTAGTAGGTTTGAAGGATCACCACGCAGTCTTCGAGCGCTTCGCTGCGGGCGACCAGTTTGGTCAGATTGGCGCGGAATTCATCGATGCCGATCCGCTGGTCGGGGTTACAGTCGTTGCCGCCCACTGTGATGATGACCACGTGCGGCTGATAGCGGGCCACGTCGCGCTCGAAGCGGGCCAGCAGATCGCGCGTGGTCTGACCGGACACGCCCGCATTGATCGTGTGGTGCACGCGGCCATAGTGCTGGCTCAAGCCCACGTCCAGCCAGTCGAGCCAGTTGTATTGCCCCGCACAGTGATACCCCCTGGCCGTATTGGACGAGCCCAGCGCGACGATGCGGGTCATCGGCTGGGTTTCCAGGCGTCGGACGATACGGTTCATAGGATTGTCCCGATCTGAAGGCAACAGCACGGCCAGACCAAGGCCCGACCGTGCGTGTCACAGCTTTTCTGGCGGGCGGTTTCGCCGACTCGCGTGTTACTCCTCGGCGAATGCGGCGTCGAAGGCCACGGCCGACGGGGCGAAGTCGAGCCGCTTGACGAACGCGGCCGCCTCGGAGGCTCCGTGCTCGCGGTCCATGCCCGGGTCTTCCCACTCCACACTGAGCGGGCCGTCGTAGCCAATTTGATTGAGGGCGCGGATGATGGCCTCGAAGTCGATTCGGCCACGACCGAGCGAACGGAAGTCCCAGTAGCGTCGCGGATCACCGAAGTTCAGGTGTCCGCCGAACACGCCGGCCTCGGTGGGCGTGGGCGACCAGTAAACGTCCTTCATGTGCGCATGGTAGATCCGGTCGCTGAAGCGGCGAATGAACTCGACGTAGTCCACGCCCTGATAGCCCAGGTGGCTCGGGTCGTAGTTGAAGCCGAAGGTCTTGCGCCCGCCCAGCGAGTCGACGGCCCGCTCGGCCGAGGCGATATCGAAAGCGATCTCAGTGGGATGCACCTCGAGGGCGAACAGCACCTGCTCTGAGTCGAAGACGTCGAGGATCGGCCCCCATCGTTCAGCCAGGTCGGCAAAGCCCTTGTCGATCTGATCGGGCAGGTTGGGCGGGAACGAGTAGAGCAACGGCCAGATGCTGCTGCCGGTAAAGCCGTTGACCACGACGCGCTTGAGTTCGCCCTTGATCGAAGAGGGGGCTGCGTCGAAGAACCGGCGCGCGGCACGGGCGGTGTCCTTCATGGCGTCGGCTGCACGCTTCCTGACGCCCTCGGGGTCGCCGTCGCCCCACACCGCAGGCGGCAGAATCGCCTTGTGACGCGGGTCGATATTGTCGCAGACGGCCTGGCCGACCAAGTGGTTGCTGAGGGCAAAGCACTTCAGGCCGTGCTTGCCCAGCAGGTCCCACCTCGCCTTGCAGTAGCCCTTGTCGGCAAGGGCCTTGTCGACCTCGAAGTGGTCGCCCCAGCAGGCCAGTTCCAGCCCGTCATAGCCGAAGGCCTTGGCCTTGGCGGCAAGCTCCGCCAGGCTCAGATCCGCCCATTGACCGGTGAATAACGTGACCGCGCGTCCCATCGCCAACTCCTTGATCACTCGTTCCCGATAGACTGCCTGTCAAGCATATCCGTCCTGGCCGTGCGCGCCGGCGCGAGCGGCGGCCCCTCTCAGATTGGTCCGGTGACACCTGACCCAATGAGTCTATTGACTCTGCAGCGTTGCTCCCACTCTCGTAACTTCTTGTAAAGCAGTATGTTGGATCGATTCCGTTGAGTCATACGCCAGATGCCTTGGTACTGCTGCTGGACTGGAGGCAAACTTGATATCACTTCTATGGCTCTGTTGGGTCCGAAGCTCCACGCTGCTTGCGTGGAAGTCTATGTAGGACCGGCGGAGCTTTTTTTACGCCGACGAGTACCGATCGTCTATAGTGAAATCACTGGGTCTGAGAATTCACACGCGAGCGGGGTGATGGTATGGGTAGGCTCGTGAGCCGTCCAGTTCCGTCGTAACACCGATGTTCTTGACGTGGCAGCGCCCGAGCCGGGCGATGAGGTGACTCGCCAAGCGGCGTTTCGCGGCTGTGCGGTCGGCGAAGAGCCCCAATTGCTGTTCCCTGATGCGGTTCTCGAAACGGCACAACCTGGCGGGCGAGGCCAGGGGCCGGTCCACCTTTCGAAGCAGCAACGCCCCGGCGTCGGAGGTCAGCCGACCCCCGTCGAAATAGCCTTCCACTTTTTGCGGTTTGAGCCTGGAAAAGACCAGCTTGGATGATGTACACTCTGTCATCAGTAAGCCTCCCTGCCTTGTATGATGAATCTCTTGCGAAAACCTATCATACAGGGTCGAGAGGCTTCTTTTGTCAGAAAACCTCAACGGTGTCCTGAGATATCCGGGCTAAGGGCGTCGGACCGTCCGCTGCAAAACCGGCCGGGTCGCTCGTCGTCTAGCCAGGGTCTCTCCTGGTCATCTTGATAGACAGCCGAGGCGGAGCGGGTGTGGCTTGGCGGGCGTCGGTGGCTGGGGGGTGGTCCCGAATATAGTCGGCGAGCCGTCTGGCATGCGCCGCGGTGTTCAGGCGCCAGATGGCCAACAGTCGATCCCGACTCAGCAGCGGTCCCCGCGTGGCCAACACTAGGTCGTCGTAGTACATCGCCAGTCTCTTGTCGGCGATCAGATTTCTACCCGACCGCAACGAGTCTATATAACCCTCCGGCAGCTGTCGGTAGAAATGCCCGATACGCCATCGTTTCAGGTGCATCGTCGGCAACCGAGCCAACAGAGGATCTGCCAAGGCCAATAAGTCGACGATGTGAGCCTGCGGTCCGGCAAAGTATCCGAAGTACCCGATGCCCGGCCGCGTGATCAGCAGCGGACCCATCGCCCGAGTTTGGCGTCCCTGTTTCGCCCATCCGTGGGCGGGGATCGGCTCGCCCCGACGGGCCTTGCCCAGGCCGACGATCAGGCCGGCGCTGTGGGCATAGTGGTCTCGCTCGTCCGCGATGCCGTGCGGGTCCTTGCGCTGTCGTGTCTTGGCTCCGGAGTCGCCACCCGCCAAGAGCGGCGACCGCTCGGCGGTGAACCCGACTGCCATTACGACGACAAGCCAGGCAGACATGAAGCTGCCGAGATGGCGCATCTCGACGCGCGACAGCAAGCAGACGGCGCCAAGGCAGGGCGCGGTCAGGTATCGACCGCTCATGAAGTCGCCGCCGATCCACACGACATAGCACAGGTAGAGCGCGATGCCGAACACCACGGGCACCTGCCGCCACGCTCGCGTGAGCAGGGGAACCACCATTCCCGCCACGATCAGCAATGGCGTGAGCGGGTCCCACCGCAGAGAGTTGGCCAGGTACCACATGCCCTGGCGCAACAGATCGATCCGAGCGATGCCGGTGCCCAGCTTCGCGTAGGCCGTGTTGGGAAAGGGGGACCCATAGTACAACAGCGAGAAGCACTCCCACGCCAGCCACGGCAAGAGCCCGATTGCCACGTAGCCGAGATCCCGCCAGCGTCCCCTCGCCGCAAAGGCGCACGCCAGCGGCGGGCCGTACAGCAGGGCGGTATCCAGGCGACACAGCATCCCCGCGGCAGCCAGTAACGAAAGCAGCAGAATCCTCCGTCCGCTGGTCGGAAGGCGGAAGTACACCCAGAGGAATAACACGAGCAGCAGGTGGGTCAGCGGGTTCTCAAGTCCCGAAGTGGAATACTCGACGAACGCCTTCGACAGCGTGAGCGACACCACAGCCACAGCCGCGGCCAGACGCGTGCCCGCTATGCGAAAACTCAGGAAAACCACAACGGCGATCGACACGATCATCGACACGGCCAGCGTCGTGAAGAACGCTTCCCGGGTGATCGCATACACAGCAGCCAGCAGGAACATCCATAGTGGATGCGTGTAGGCCTGAACACGCTCGGCCACATTCCACCGCAGCCCATACCCGTTGACGAAGTTGTCCACCGTCCGAAGCGTGATGTACGCGTCGTCACAGATCCAGGCGGTGCGGACCATGACCACGGCGAAACAGGTTACGCACAGCAGGACCAGGGCCGTACCCCCACGCCCCGATACGATGGACCGTCGCACGCGATCCAGCCTACCTCTTGCCGGGCTCGCCGTGGTCTCGGTCTTCCCCAAGTCGGGCTCTTCAGACGGTTGGCGCATCTGCACCCATAATACACGCTACGATCGTAGCCGATATGTCCCACCCGCCGGGGCCGGCTTGCCATGCTGCCCGCAGCGGCGGGCGTGATCCGAATCCCATAGCCGGACGACCGACCCACGATTTCCCATTTATCGTACCTTAATCATTGATGGTACTCAGACAACCGGCTCGGCGCAAACAAAGGCGGCGCGCCTCGCCGTAGTTCCCGCCCGTTTGGCTGCCGCAACCCGTCAATCTTGCCCTACGACTTCCGAAACGATGGTCCCCGTCCGTTTGGTCGCACCGTCAGCCACCTTCAGCGTCCGGAAAGTCAGACCCCTGGCGAGCCGACGTGCGCAGTCACCGAAGGTGAAGCAGAGATGTCGCGAGGGCTGCGCTTGGGGCGAGCCGTGCCCACCGGCGGCCCTCAGGCGCCCACAGCCTCCAGAAACGCTTCAGCCATCAGGGCATGGCCGGGTTTGGACGGGTGCACTCCGTCGTGGGCCCAGAATTCGGGGCTGCGCTTCTTGCAGGCCTCATCGAACACCGACTGGGTGCGGATGAGAATGGCGTCGAACTCGCCAGCCAGTTGATCGACCGCGGCGATGTACGGCTTGACGCCCTGGTAGCGGGCCAAGTCGTGATCGGTGCTGATCAGAAACGGCTGCCAGAGAATGATCCTTGCCGGGGTCTGATCGCGCACCTGCCGCAGCAGATCGCGGTAGTTCGTCAGGTACTCGTCGGCCGCCAGTCGCTGGTAGCCCGGACGCCGCCGCCACACGCAACTGGCGTCGTTGATGCCGATCAGGCAGCTCAGCCAGTCGGGCTGCTCGGCGATGCAGTCGGTCTCCCACCGCGCCTGCAAATCGAGCATCGTATTGCCGCCGATGCCGCGATTCTCGAACACCAGGTCCAGCTCAGGATAGCGCGCCTGAATCACGCTCGATGCAAACAGGAAGTAGCCGTACCCCAACTGCGTGTAGGCCTGCTCGCGCCGCCCGCTGTCGGTGATGCTGTCGCCGATGAACAGGACCTTCTGACCTTTCTGGAAAACAAGATTGCCCATGCTCGCCCCTTTCAACTCCCAGTTTACTCTCGGGACAATATCAATGCAGGAAGTGCCGCGTACCGGTGAACACCATGGCCACATCATGCTCGTTGCAGAAGTCGATGGTGGCCTGATCGCCCTTGCTGCCCCCCGGTTGGACGATGGCGGTCACACCCGCTTCGACCAGCGCGGCTGGACCATCGGGGAAGGGGAAGTACGCGTCCGACGCCGCCACCGCGCCCTTGGCTCGCTCACCGGCCAGTTCGGCCGCGATGCGGCAGCTCATCACACGGCTGGTCTGGCCCGCCCCGGCGCCCGCCAGCGCCCGCTCTTTGGCGATGACAATGGCGTTGGACTTGACGTGCTTGCACACCAGCCAGGCGAAACGCAGGTCGACCATCTCCGCCTCGGTGGGCTCACGACGCGTGATCACCTGCCATGTTTCGCTGCTGATCGGCTGGTTATCGACGGCCTGCACCAGCACAGCCTGCCCGAGTGGCTTGACGTCGAGGTCGGTCTGGTCGAAGTCGGCCGCAATCGGCCCGACCGCCAACAGGCGAACGTCTTTGCCCCAGGCTTTGCGCTCGGTGATGAGCTTAACGGCATCGTCGTCAAACGCCGGTGCTACCCACACGTGCAGCAGAAAACCGCCTGCCCCGGCAGCCTTACCCCAGTTGGCGTAAGAGTCCACCACCGCCTCGGCCAGCCGCAGGTCGACGGGCGTGTTGATCGCGAGAATGCCGCCCATCGCCGCCACCGGGTCCGACAGGTACGCCCGGCGATAGGCCTCGACCGGGTCGTCGTCCACAGCCGCACCGCACGGGCTGGCGTGCTTGACGATCACCGCAGCCGACGGGCTCGGCAGTTGCCCCAGGTCACGCACAAGCTCGAGGGCTGCATGGGCGTCGAGGTAGTTGATGAACGACATCCCCATGCCGCCGATCTGTCGCGCGTTGGCGATCGTCCCGGCGACAGGCGCACCCGACAGATACAACGCCCCGCTCTGATGGGGGTTCTCGCCGTAGCGCAGCTTCTGTTTGCGCGCCAGGAACATGTCCAGTTCCGGCGGAAGCCCTTCGTCGGCGGACTCAGCCTCCGGTGCTTCGACGCCGCCGCGCCTGCGAAGCAATTGCCCGAAAAAGTAGCGACTGATCGCACGGTTGTAGAGCCACACCAGATTGAACGCGTGATGCGCCAGCGTGAGTCGGATCGGATCGTCCGAGTCGATCACGCAGTCATTTCGCTCGAGGTGGTCCAGAAGCAGGGGATAGTCGCGCGGCGTGCAAACGATGAGTACGCCGCGATGGTTCTTGGCCGCCGCCCGGACCATGGTGGGCCCGCCGATGTCGATGTTCTCGATCGCGTCGGCGAAGCTGCAATCCGGCTGTGCGACCACGCTCTCGAATGGGTACAAGTTGCACACGACCAGATCGATCGGCTCGATGCCATGGTCGGCGAGCTGCTGCATGTGCGCGGGGTTTTGCCGATCGGCCAGAATCGCGGCGTGGATAACCGGGTGCAGCGTCTTGACGCGCCCGTCGAGCATCTCCGGCGCGCCGGTGACCTGCTCCACGAGCGTGACGTCGACCCCGGCGTCGGTCAGCAGTCGGGCCGTCCCGCCGGTCGAGAGAATCTCAACGCCTAGACGGGCCAGACCGCGGCCGAACCGCTCCACGTTTGTTTTGTCGTGAACGCTGATCAGGGCCCGCTTGATTCGAACGCCAGGCACAAATAGATACCCCTCAGAAAAATGGGTCCAATCCAGATGGCCGGGATCAATCCCCCGCCGTCTCGTCGTCGGCGGGCTCGGCCAGCACGTCGTACCCGCCCACCGCAGGCGCCGCGTCACGGCTGCGGAGCAGGTCGAGCTGCGCCTCCGACGGAGCCCGCGACGTCTCGGCCGGTCCGGCTGTGACGTCAGCATCCGGCTGCTCGCCGGCCGGTTGGGCGGAGCGCCACGCCGCCGCCAGTTGATCTCGGGTCAGGTGCGCCTCTGACCGGGGGTGGATGCAAACCACGCTACCTGTGCTGCTGGCCACAAAGAGGTTCGGGCCCTGCCGGTTTACCGCAGCCAGTTCGACCCCGCCCGCCCGCGCCGTGCCCACGTCCTCGCCCGTCCGGTTGTCCACGCCGACGATCAGGCCCATGCCGTCGAACAGATACGCGATCGAACCGTGCTCACCGAGGAACTGCCAGCCGGCCCGACGATGCCATAGCTGCCGCCCGGTGGCCAGGTCCAGCGCATACAGCCCGTGATCCTGGCTGTACTGATACACCGCACCCTGGGTGGCTGCCGGCGAATGCAGCAACTGGCCCGGCGTGCGGAATCGCCAGCGGACCCGTCCTGACTCGGCCTCGAGGCAATACACCGATCCGGCGGTGCTGGAAACCACCACCGCCTGTCCCGACACCTGTAGATCCGCCTGGATCGGCTCGTCAAGCTCGACCGTCCAGCGTTCGCGCTTGCTCGGGGGCCAACACGAATAAACGACACCGTCGCGACTGGCGAAAAACAGGGCCGACTCGGTCAACACCGGCGCCGAGATGACCGGATCGGCGGTTTCCACCTGCCAGATCAGCACCTCATCGGCGAGGCGAACACATCGCATCAGCCTGTCGAGGCCCGCCGCATACACGTGTTCTTCGTCGGCCACGGCCGGGCATGAAGGCATGAAGTCGATCCCCAACGTGCCGGCGGCTTCACCGCTGACCCGATCGTAACGGTTCAGGGCCACGGCCGTGGTCACGAGGGCATTCTGCGAGGTGTTGGTCGGTCCCAGCACGGGGCGGCCCGTCGCCGTGACCGGAATGATCCAGCGAATCACGCCGGTCGCCGCGTGGACGGCCGCCACCGTCCCGTAGTCTGTAATGCAATACAGGTTGTCGTCAACCAGCTCCAGCCGCTGAAGCTGCTCGCGTGGACCCAGGGGCAAGTCGACCCGCCAGTACTGCGCCAGTCCCGCCCCGCGCAACTCGACCGCGTCGACCATCGGTGCAACCGGACGGGCGCAACCGCCCACGCCGCAGAGCAGTACAAACAAGCCCGACAACGTGACGGCGCCCCGTCGGCGGCCGATCCAACACACGCCTGCAGTCAGCAATCGCCGTATCATGTTTCCTCGTCTATTAACTCTACCAAACTGACGTCGTGAGCCCGCTCGAAGGCCCGCAGCCGCTGAATGATAGCCATATGGTCGGCGATGGTGGTTTGTAGCCGGGGTGAGGCCGGACCCCACTCGAACACGTGGCTTCTCCCCTCCAACCGATCTTGAAGGTCCTGGAGCATGTCGTCCCATCGGCCTTCATAAAGCTGACGGCACAGGACAACCAGCATGCGTTCCTGGTCGTCCAAGCCGACGAGGAAAGCCGAGACCTCCGGGGCAAGGTCGTGCCGAGCGGAATCCTGCGGTTCAGCCACCGTCGCACCTTTCCACCGCGGCGGCTTGGCTACTGTATCGGCACCGCCGCCCGGAAGCAACCCTGCCCTGCCTGCCTGCTGCCCGGGCACGCCAGCCCCCCGGACAGTGTCCGGTGAGCCGGTCCGGCCTGACGAGCCCTATGAATCGGGACTTGCAAAGGCCCCCGGCAGCACTACAATCGACACCGCTTGTTTGGTGCCGAGAGACCGTGTTGGGCCGGCGCCGCGGGCGAGCGCCCCGTTCGAGTTCAGCCGAGAAGGGGTGGGTGGCCCGTGGCGGGGCAGCAGACGCAGTAGACGCCCTGGGGTCGGTTGCATCGTCCGGCGATCAGGCGCTGGTAAGGAGAGACCTGTTGAGCACCGTGACCAAAGTCTTCATTGTGCTGCAATTGATCTTCTCGATCGCCTTGGGAACCATGGCCATTGTTCTGGCAGGCCAGACGTTCAACTGGAAGAATCTGGCAACCGACTATCAGCAGGAAGCGTTGGCGGCCAAGACGCTCCGCCAACATGGCGAGGCACAATGGGCGGCCGAACGGGCGCAACTGGCCGACCAGATCGCAGGGCAGCTCGACGAACTGGCACGTCGTGCCGAAAGGTTGGGCGCGCTCGAGGCCGAGTTGGACGCCGTCAAGACGGGCTTCGCTGAGCAGAAGGTCAAGAATGCCGAGTTGTCGGCCGGGCTCAGTCAGGTGTCCAAGAGCCTCGACGTCGAGTTGGCCCGCGCCGAGCGGCTGGAGGCGCGAAACAACGACCTGCTGGTTACCGGCACGGACTTACGACAACGCAACCTGGACCTCAACGAGAGGGTCAAGGAACTGACTACGAACGTCACACTGCTCGAACAGCAGGTGCGGGCCCTCCAGCAGCAGCGCTACGCGCTCGAGCAGCAACTGGTCGGGCTCCAGCGGGCGCTAAAGCGGGCGGGCGCCACCGTCAGTGCAGCCGATGTCGTGGTCGAGCCGGGCGCCGAGCCGGCCGGACCGCTCCTGCCCGACGTGTCGGTCCCCATTCGAGGGCACATCGAGCAACTGGACGGGGACATCGCGGTGATCACGGTGGGTTCGGACGACGGGGTAAGCAAGGGCATGGTGTTCGTCGTATATCGCGATGGCAACTACCTTGGGCGGATCACCGTCGAGGAGGTAGATACGAATCAGGCGGCCGGCACCGTTTCCCATCTTAAGGGCGAGATCAAAACGGGTGACAGAATCATCGACGAATCGCGCCTGGAGGCGATGAACTGATTCGTCGGCCGGTCTGAATGAGTAACCCGAACCGCAGGCGAGTGAGGCGTTAGTACGATGACGCAGATGCAATCCGGTGCTTCCGGGCCACAACAGCCTGAGTCGCAGGCGCAGAGTAATATCTACACGGTACTGGTGATTATCGCCACACTGTTCACAGCCGCGGCAGCGATATACCTGGGTTACCGGAACCTGGAGCTGTTCGGAACGGTCCTGCCGCCGCCGGGCGGCTGAACCCGGGCTACGAGCCTTTCTCTCGACCGGGCAACGCGGGCCGACTGCTGCTGATGCCTGCGGTCGTCTGGGGGATCGGCCCGTGGCGCTGCAAGTGGATCGCGCGGAGGCCTACAAGCGTGTTGTTCGACTCGCTTCTGGGGTTGTTCAGTGTTGACATGGGCATCGACCTGGGCACGTGCAACACCCTGGTCTGTGTGAAGGGTGAAGGCATCGTGCTCAACGAGCCGTCCGTGGTGGCGGTCCGCAAGGGCACAAACCAGGTGATGCAGAACGGCAATGCCGTCGGACTCGTCGCCAAGGAGATGATGGGCAAGACGCCCGGCTCGATCACAGCCATCCGACCGCTCAAGGACGGCGTCATTGCCGACTTTGACATCACCGAGGCCATGCTCGGCTACTTCATACGCAAGGTCCATGGCCGCAGCCGCCTTTTCAAGCCGAGGGTGGTCATCTCCGTTCCCTCGGGCATCACCGCGGTCGAGAAGCGGGCCGTCTACGGATCGGCCGAGCGCGCCGGAGCGCGGCGAGTGTATCTGGTGGACGAGCCCATGGCCGCAGGCATCGGGGCGGGCCTGCCCATCGCCGAGCCAACGGCCTCGTTGATCGTCGACATCGGTGGCGGCACGACCGAGGTGGCCATCATGACGCTCGCCGACATCGCGGTGTGTGAGTCGATTCGCGTCGCCGGCGACGACATGGACGAGGCCATCATGAACCACATGAAGCGGACCTACAACCTGATGATCGGTCCGCAGATGGCCGAGCAGATCAAGATCGAGGTCGGCTCGGCCTGCCCCCTCGAAGGGGAGTTGACCAAAGAGGTTCGTGGCCGCGATATGATCAGCGGGTTGCCCCGTAAGACGATCGTCACCTCCGAGGAGATCCGCGAGGCTCTCAAGGAGCCCATCGGCCAGATCATCGATACCGTGATGCGGACGCTGGAAAAGGCCGAGCCCGAGTTGGCAGCCGACCTGGTGGACAACGGGATCTGGCTGGCGGGAGGAGCCGCCCTTCTGAGAGGGATCGATACGGTCATGGCTCAGGCCACCGGATTGGAGGTCCGCCTCGTCGAGGATCCGTTGTCCTGTGTGGCACGAGGCACCAGCATCTACCTGGAGAACCTCACCGATTGGAAGGACACACTCGAATCCGACGAGGACGAACTGTGATCCCGCTGCCCGGGCTGCGCTGACGCGGTCCACCGGTCGCTGCTACCCGAAGCTGCAGGCCCCGCCACCGTGAGAAGTCAGCTTCTCCATCTCTCGAAATCCAAAGTGTTCGGCCTTCTGATGGCCGTTTCCGTAATATGCCTGCTCTTGCCGACCCGTTACACGCAGCCGCTCCGCGGGCCGGTGCAGTTCCTCGTCCCTTTCCAGGACGCAGCCTATCGGTTCACGCGGATGTTGGCCGACCACGTCGATGAGCTGGCTTCGCCCGAGCCCACCCGCCGACAACATCAGGAGCTGCTCAAGCAAGCTCATGCCATGCAGAACCGGCTCGTCGCGATCGAGACGGAATGCCAACAACTCCGACGTGAAAACGAGTTCCTCGTCGGTTTTCGGCGAGACGCGGCGTTGGCCGGCGCCAAGCTCGTGCCGGCCAGGGTGTTCGCGCGAAGCGCGGCAGGCTTTACCGACACGCTGGCGATCGGGCGTGGCCGGCAGACCGGCGTCAGCGACCACGATTACGTGGCCTCGCGAATGCTGATCGCCCACGGGCGAGACACGCCATTGCGAACAGCCATGGCGGTTGTCGGATCGGAATACCTCATCGGCCTAGTCGATCGTGCCGATTCATTCACCGCCCGTGTCGTCCTGCTCGACGATCCGAACTGTCCCGCTCAGCAGGTTTGCATCGGGCGGCTGTCGGACGAAGGCTTGACGGTCTTCAGCCGAACTGACTCGGCAACCGGCCGGCAGCGCGAACAGCGGTTCCTGCTGACCGGTATGGGCGGCGGCCGGATGCTCATCGAGCAGGTCCCAGCCGAATACCTCGCAGATGAGCGATCGGATACCGGCGAGGAGGCGGCAAGCACGATCCGCGTGGGAGACCTGGTGGTCACGGTCGCAACCGACCCGTCGCTGCCCACACGAATGGTCATCGGGCAGATCGTCCAGAGCACCCGGGACCCGACCAATCCCCTGATTTGCGACCTGGAAGTGCGCTGCCCGATCGATCCAGCTCGCCTGCAATGGGTGTACGTGATCGACATGTCGCCGCCCACCCGGTAGCAGCGGCCGGCCGCGTCCGGGCGGATTGACAAGCGGAGGCAGTCCGGCTAGATTGCCGTTCGTATTGCCTGGGTGGTGTGCTATGCCAGTGCAGGATTGGTCAGATAATGTGCTTCTGGTCGAGTTTCAGGACGACCCGGCCTTCACCGACGACATCAACTCGGCGCTGGAGATCATTGAGAACCAGGCGCAGCGCGATGTGGTGCTGAACTTCGCCGACGTGTCGTTTCTCAACTCGTCGAACATTGCCAAGCTGCTGAAACTCCGCAAGCTCGTCGCGGTCAATCAACAGCGAAAGCTGATTCTCTGTGGGATCGGGACGCACATTTGGGGGGTGTTTCTGGTGACCGGCCTGGACAAGGTCTTCGAGTTTGCCGACGACGTGGCCAGCGGGCTGGCCAGCGTCCAAATGGGCCGGCAATAGGTCTGGTCGGGCGCCGGGCTGTGCAGCCATGACGTCTTTTAGTTGGTCGGATTGGCAATGCCTACCGAGGCGGTGGTCGCTTCGGGAATATCCCATGTCAGGCCGCTGGCCAGCTTGACCCGCATCACCAGCAGGGCGGTTTCCAACTGGGGGTCGACGTCGGGCACGTCATCGGCTTCCTGTGTCGTCGCTGCGGGCGCATCAGCCATCGCCTCGGACGGCTGGGTGGTTGCCGCGTCCTGCGACGCTCCGGCCGCAGAACTGTCCACTCTTCTGACCCGTATGATGTCGCTGTCTCGGCGCAGTTCCAGAACCTTGCGCGTCTCCTCAGGGATCAGCACGACCGGAATGTCGGGATCCACGCCCCACTCGTGGCGCTGCCCCTGCTGACGGTCGATGCAGCGGCCGCTGGGCAGATAGTAAAAGGCCGTCGTAAGCTTCAGGTAGGCCGATCCGTCCGTCAGCGGCACGAGGTTCTGGACGCTGCCTTTACCGTAGCTGCGCTGTCCGATAACCATCCCCCGTCGGTTATCCTGGATCGCACCCGCCACAATCTCCGATGCGCTGGCACTTGCGCGGTTGACCAGCACAATGAGCGGCAGGTCCGGGCACGCCTCGCCCTGGTTGGCGGTCTGCGACCACTCGGGTGAGACGGCCGGGCGACCCTTCGTCTTGACGATCATCTTCGCACCGTCGAGAAACAGGTCGGCCACTTCGACGGCTGTGCGCAACAGACCGCCCGGGTTGAACCGCAGGTCGAGCACCAAACCTCGTGCGTCTTGTGCTTTGACCGTCTCCAGCGCCGCACGCAGCTCGCCGGTCGTATGTTCGTTAAAACTGGTCAGCCGCACATAGGCGATCCGTTGATCGCGATCGATCATGTAATCCCACCCGCCCCGATCGTCTCGGGCATAGCCTTTGACCGTATGGATCGTGATGTTTGCCCGCGTGAGCGAAACGTCGAAATCCTTCTCCGCTCCCTCACGGCGGATGGTCAGCACCACCTGAGTGCCAACGGGCCCGGTGATGGTCTGCACCGCCTTGGTCAGGGTAATCCCTTTGGTGCTTTTCCCCTCGATGCCGACGATCGTGTCGCCCGGCTGGATGCCCGCCTCGTAGGCCGGCGTATCCTCCAGCGGCGAAACCACTGTTAACTGCCCCTTCTCCAGGCTGATCTGTATGCCCACGCCGCTGAACTGCCCGGTCGTGTGTTTCTTGAACTCGGAAAGCTCCTGAGGCCAAACCACCGAGCTGAAATCGTCCAGCGGTTCCAGCGCACCGTCCATGAACTCGACGACCAGCAGCTCTTCGGGCAGTTCCAGTGTTTCTTGGTTCAACTCCAGAAGCTCAGCAAACCAGTTGTAGACCTGCCGGCTGTTGACGAACGTCTCTCGCTCCAGGCGAGTCCGAAGCGATCGGATGCCCCCGGTGAACTGACCCACCAGTTCCGGTTGGCCGATGGTCTCGAAAACCTCGGCCATGGCCGGCGTTTCCGCCAGGATCAGGAGGTTCTCCAACCCGCCGGCGGCCACCTCTTTGAAGCTGGGATGCCGCACATAGTTGAGGCTGATCTGATCCAGTGCCTGACGCACCATCACAGGCTTGGCGCCGCGAATGATGCTCCGCCAGTCCACCGATCCGTCCTGGGACGCGTCATCGGTGACTTCCTCAGATTCGGCGCTTACGTCTGCCTGCTCCTGCTCCTGCCCAACCTTACCGCCGTACATCGCCTCCAGCCGGGCGTGCTTGCCGCATAAACGAAACTGCTTCTCATAGGCCTCATTGTCGGGGTCGATCGCGCTGAGCGATGCATAGATCGTCGCGGCGGCAAGCCATTCGCCACGCCGCCTCAGTTGGTCGGCATGTTCCGAAGTGTCCCGGACCACATCTCGCACCCAGGGCTCGTTGCGGTACTCGTCGCGATTGGCTGCACTGAGATACGCTCTGGCAGCGGTCTTTGCCGCCTCGGCCCACTCGCCCTTGGCCACGTACGACTCGACCTCGGCGGCCAACTCCTCGTAGCGATGGCGCCGCAGCTTCTCCCGCTCGTCGGCCAGCGCACAGTAGCCGTCGATCAGTTCGGTGAGGGTCTGGAGAGTCGCGTCGGCCGGCGCTTCCGGCGCGCCGCTGTGTATGCGGGCCTGCGCCTGCCGGAACTTGCCCTCGAAGACGGCCGCCGATACCTGCTCGACCGCGAGCCTGGCCTGACCCGCCACCGGCTCGAGTTGTGTCTGCCCAGCCCATTCATCGCCGGAGACGGTCGCCACCGCGGCCTGCCGAACCGGTGCGGCAACCGCCAGCAAAATGCCCAGCAACCCAACTACCAGCAGTGCCCGATGCCCGATCACTGCACCGCCGCCCATTCGTCCGGAATCACTGCGTAAATTCTGCAACTTCGTTCCCTGCCTATATATACAGAAGCCCGAGCTGCGCGACTCGGGCGCTGCCCTGCCCTGCGGCCAGTATAGTATACGCTGGCAAAGTCGCACCAGCCACGGACGAGAGGCTTTCCCCTAAGTATCGCTCGAACCTTGTCTTGCGCGCCTTGAGCGATCTGTGAGCTGCCCGAGGCACCCGATTGGCGGCCTAACGGTAGTAGTCCTGTAACGCCCGCACCTCCCAGCCCCGACGTCGAAGGGCGACAATGGCGTTAGCCGCCGCCCGGGCCCCGGTCCACGTGGTCACTAAGGATACGTTGTGCAAAGCGGCCGCCGCCCGCAATTTGCCCTCGTCGGTGTCCCGGCCTTTGCCTGTGGGGGTGTTGATCAGCAGTTGCACCGTGCCCATCTCGATCAGGTCCAGCATGTTGGGGTGCTTCTGCTGACTGATCTTGGGCACCAGACGGCAAGGGATGCCGGCAGAGGTGAGGGCGTTGTGCGTGCCCGCCGTCGAGATCAGGTTGAATCCCGCCTCCAACAGTAGCCGTGCCACCGGAACGATGGCTGGTTTGTCGCGGTCATTGACGCTGATGAAAATCGTACCGCCCGCCGGCAACGGACAGTTTGCCGCCATCTGGCTCTTGGCAAACGCGATCCCGTAATCCGGGTCGATGCCCATGACCTCACCGGTGCTTCGCATCTCCGGTCCGAGGATCACGTCCACGCCCGGGAACTTGTTGAACGGGAACACGCTTTCCTTCACGCTGACGTGCGTCGGCCATGGCGCATCGGACAGGCCCAGTTCAGCCAGCAGCCCATCGAGAGATGCGCCGAGCATGACGCGAGTGGCGATCTTGGCCCACGGCACCCCCGTAGCCTTGCTTACAAACGGCACGGTGCGGGAGGCCCGCGGGTTCACCTCCAGCACATAGATCAGACCGTCCTTGACCGCATACTGGACGTTCATCAGGCCGCGGACGCCGATCCGCATCGCCAGCCTGACCGTGACATCGCGAATCTGGTCGATCATCGCCGGCGACAGGGAGTACGGCGGCAGCGTCATGGCGGAGTCCCCGGAGTGCACGCCGGCCTCCTCGATGTGCTCCAACACGCCGGCGACCACGCATCGCTGCCCGTCGGCCACGGCATCGACGTCGACCTCGATGGCGTCGGAGAGGAATCGGTCGATCAGGATCGGGTGCTGCCGGGCACCGTTGGCGGCACGGTCGGTGGCCTGTAGGGCCTGGCCGATGTAGCGATTCAAGGCTGCCTGATCGTCGCAGATCTCCATCGCCCGGCCGCCCAGCACGTAGGAAGGCCTGACCAGCACGGGAAAGCCGATCCGAGCGGCGATGCCACGGGCCTGATCGGCATCGAACGCGATGCCGCTGGGCGGCTGCAAGATACCCAGTTCCTCGATGATCCTCTGGAACTGCTCGCGGTCCTCGGCCAAGTGAATGCTCTCAGGCGGCGTGCCGAGAATCGGCACCCCTGCGTCCTTGAGCCCTTGGGCAAGGTTCAGCGGCGTCTGCCCGCCGAACTGAACGATTACTCCTTTGAGCAGCGTTTTGAGGAGATTCGCAAAGTTCAATTATTAATTCTGGATGATTTTGGCACCCAGAATGCCACCCCTTGGGCGCAAGAGAAACTTTTCCAGATCTTGAATTATCGCTACATCA
>CBFCZG010000056.1:0-16964 GCA_965602375.1 uncultured Phycisphaerae bacterium
GCCCGGCGAAGATGCTTTCCACCGCCGATTCCTGCCGGTACGCCTGCTCCTTGTCGCGACGCGGCGTACGGCTCGGGTCCTGCACGCTGCGCAGAAAACCCCCGATCAGCCGCCCGAGCACCTCCGGCTCGAGTAGAAAGGCGTCGTGCCCGTAGGGCGACTCCACGTTGCAGTAGGTCACGCGGCAGCCGTTCGCCAGCAGCGCGTCGACGATCTGTTGCGATTGCTCCGGGGTAAAGAGCCAGTCGCTCGTAAAGCTCACCACCAACATGCGGGCCTTGGTGTCCCGAAAGGCCTTTTCCAGCGAGCCGTATCGACCGACCAGGTCGTAATAGTCCATCGCCTTGGTAATATACAGATAGCTGTTGGCGTCGAACCGTTCGACGAACCGCTGCCCCTGGTGATCCAGGTAGGTCTCGACGCTGAATTCGCTCTCCAGGTCGTAGCCGTACTCCTCGCGGTGTCGCAGATCGCGCCCGAACTTGGCGTGCATGCCCTTCTCGGACAGATACGTGATGTGCCCCACCATGCGGGCGATCGCCAGCCCGCGATCGGGCCCGCCGTCGGGCCCGTACTGCCCGTTGTGGAAGTTGCTGTCCGACAGGATTGCGTTGCGCCCCACCGCATCGAAGGCAATAGCCTGAGCGTTCAGCCTGGCCGTCGTGGCGATGGGGATGGCCGACCGCACCATCTCCGGATATCGCACCGACCATTCCAGCACCTGCATGCCGCCCATCGACCCGCCGATCACCGACAGCAGCCGTTCGATCCCCAGCTTGTCCATCAGCAGCTTCTGGACCTTGACCATGTCCTCGATGGTCACCACCGGAAAGTTCATCCCCCACGGCCGCCGGGTCGCGGGATTCGTCGAGCTTGGCCCCGTCGTGCCCTTGCAGCCGCCCAGGATATTCGGGCAAATCACGAAGTACTTGTCCGTGTCGATCCCCTTGCCCGGACCGACCATGATGTCCCACCAGCCGGGCTTGCGGTCGCCGGGGTCGTGTCGGCCTGCCACGTGGGCGTCGCCGCTGAGGGCATGGCAAATCAGGATCGCGTTATCGCCCTTCTCGTTGAGCCGACCGTACGTCTCGTAGGCTACCTGAATCGGGCCGAGCGTCCGACCGCATTCCAGCTTCAGCACGTCCGGCGGCTCGGCCACCGTAGCGAATTGGGTCTGAACGATCCCTACCGAGCCTTCCTCCGCGCTGGGCGGCGGCTCGTTTGTCGAATGGGTATTCGGTTTGTGCGAGTCCGTTTGGCTCATTCTGCCCGGCGAAGGCCTTTCTAACCAACCTATGTAACTTGATAGCCCCAAGACGCCGACCCGGCAACGAGGCAAGGCAAACCCGGCCACCTGACCGTTCTGCCCGGGCAGCCCCCCACGGCCGGCCCGCCCGCTGCCTGCGACGCTTACGTTACGTTTACCCCTTGCACGCCTTCTTCACCGTCCAGGTATTCATAGAGCTTGGGCAGCATCTCACGCTTGGGCAGTCGGAGCTGATAGGTGATCGCGAGCCGCCTCGCCTCCACGTCGCGTTTGAACGACACGTCCAGAACGCTGACGTCGCGCTCGCCCAGCAAGTCGGCGAAACGTTCGAGCTGCCCGGGTTTGTCGTCGCAGACAATCCGCAGCTTCTTGTACCAATGCCTCTGCGCATGCCCTTCCACGTAGTGCAGCACGTACAGCGTGAACACCACCAGCAAGGTGGCGCCAATGCTGATCGTGTACAGCTTGACTCCCACCGCCAAGCCTACCGCCGCAATGCACCAGATGGACGCCGCCGTGGTCAATCCCCGAACGCTGAAGCCCGCCCTGATAATGGCGCCGGCCCCGAGGAACCCGATGCCCGCCATCACGCCATACGCGATCCGCGCCGGGTCGATCCGCAGCACCGACTCCTGCCCGTATTGCGGGTACGGATACAGACGCGCGAAATAGGTGCTGACGACCATCACCAGGCAGCATCCCATCGCTACCAAGGCGTGCGTTCGCACGCCCGCGGGCCGACCGCGATGCTCCCGCTCCAGCCCGACCACACCTCCGAGTGCCGCCGCCAGGGCAAGCTGTATCAGGGCCACGAACTCGCTGCGCCATACAGCCGCCAAGATGTACTCGCCGCCTGCCAACCGCTTATTCCTTTCGCTGCTTGCCAGGCACTCTACGACGGATAGGGGCGCAACTCAAGTGTCCGTCCGCTCTTAGCACGCCAGCGACCCGCAGGAACGGACCTGCCGAGATCACATCGCCGCCCATTGACGTTACCGGCCGTCCTGGCTGTCACCGAAGCACGTGCCCACCGCTCGCGCCGCCGCGATCAACGGATCGTCCAACTCGATCGTCCTCTGACGGTCGGCTACCTCACTGATCGGCACCGAGCACAGCCGCCCTCGCTGCATCACCACGAGACGGTTCCAGTGCCCGGCCACCAGGAGTTCCACAGCCGCATACCCGAACTGCGTAGCCAGCACCCGGTCGTACGGGCAGGGCGTGCCGCCTCGCTGCACGTGTCCCAGGATGGTTGCCCGTGTCTCCAGCCCGGTCCTGTCGCTGATCTGCTGCGAGACGATCTGGCTCACGCCGCCCAGCCGGATGGGGTCGGGCGAGTCGTGCACCACCCGGTCGACCACTACCTCGCCGCCGACGGGTCTGGCCCCCTCCCCCAACGCCAGGATGGAAAAGGCCTTGCCCCGCTTGGACCGCTCCACGCAGAAATCGCATACCACGTCCAGATGGAACGGAATCTCGGGAATGAGAATAACGTCGGCCCCGCTGGCCAGACCGGCGTGCAGCGTCAGCCACCCGGCGTTGCGCCCCATCGTCTCGACCAGCATGACTCGGTGATGCGAGGACGCGGTGGTATGAATGCGGTCCAGCGCGTCCGTGGCTATGTCCACAGCCGTCTGGAACCCGAAGGTTACCTCCGTGTGCATCAGGTCGTTGTCGATCGTCTTGGGAACGCCCACAAACCGCAAGCCCTTCTCAATCAGCCCGTTCGCGCCGCTCATCGTGCCGTCGCCCCCAATGCACACGACCCCGTCCAGACCCCGCCGCCGCACGTTGGTTACCACGCGATCTCGCACGTCTTCGAAGACGGGTTCACCGTGGGAATCTGTCCCCACGCGAAAATGAGCCGGATTCGCCTTGTTGCTGGTGCCCAGGATCGTCCCGCCTACCGTCAGGATGTTGCTAGCGGCTGATATGTCCAATGGGCGCATGCGGTCCTCGATCATGCCCAGAAACCCGTCCTCGATCCCCCAGACCTCAATCCCGTGCTGTAGGATCGCCGTCTTGGTCGCGGCGCGGATCACGGCGTTGAGTCCGGGGCAGTCACCGCCGCCGGTCATAATCCCAATCCGCTGAACGGGCTTTGTGTCAGCCATGCCGGGTCTCCGTCTGATTCGCCGTCACGCCCAAAAATCCTTACCCATACCCAGGTCCCGCGTTGCGGGGCCACAGCGGCGCGAGTTGCCTTCTCTAGATCTCGGTCGTTTTGGGCAATTCACTTGGCAGATTCGCTCGGCGAGGCTATTATGCATCTGGCAGCATATCAACGCGGCCACTGGCCGCAAGACGTTGGGGAGGGGAAGGATAAGCCGCGCGGAGGCCAGCATGCTTTCCTTCCGAGAAGCACAGGAGCGGGCGCTTCGTCACGCTGTCACCACCGGGCAAATGGCCGATATGGCCTTCATCCACGCCATCCAGCGGTCCAACGGGCACATGCCCTGTTTTGGGCGGATGGAGGAGTATTGCTCGCACACGACCTGCCGGTGGCATGCAGCGTGCATGGCGCTGTTGGAACAGCGCCGGGAGCAATCGGCTCTGACCAGCTGAGAGCCCCCCGCCCCTGCCGCCTTACGAGCACCTGAACCGATCGGTGTCCAGGTGTGTCCCTGATAGTTGTATCCGTCAACCCGGCCGGTGTGGCCGCTGCCGAGCAGCGGCTCCCGGGCAGACGCGTTTAAGGCCGTCGCTCGGCTCTTCTTATCGTCCTTGCCCGGGCGGGGCTGGCTGGCGGCAGGTGCTCAGTCCGTATAATCTGGCCCGCGACCAGTAAGGCGCGGCCGGCAACTGGTCGATGAATGGTTGGCGAGACGCTGTACGGTACGGCCGGCTGGCAAACCGCGCGGCGCGTCAGGCGAGCGCCGCACCCGAAAGACAAGGCCCCGACGCAAAAGGAGACCGAGTTGGCCGACAAGAGCCTGTCGCACCGGATTCACGCCAAGACGGCCCGAGTGGGCATCATCGGCATGGGCTATGTGGGTCTTCCACTGGCCCGACAGTTTGCGCACGCGGGCTTCGAGACAATCGGATTCGACGTCGATGAGAGCAAAGTTCGACAGCTCAATGCCGGTCGCAGCTACATCAAGCACATTCCCGGCTCGCAGATCAAGGAGTTGATCAACTCCGGGCGCTTCTCGGCCAGCGCCGACATGTCGCGCCTCAGGCGGACCGACGCCGTGCTGGTCTGCGTGCCCACGCCGCTGGACAAGATGCGCGAGCCCGACATGACCTACGTCGTGCGTACCACCGAGACTATCGCAAAGTACCTTCACAAAGGGCAACTCATCGTGCTGGAGAGCACCACGTATCCCGGCACGACACGCGAGGTGGTACTGCCCATCCTCGAAGACGGCGGCCAGCGCGTGGAGCGCGACTTCTTTTTGGCCTACAGCCCCGAGCGAGAGGACCCCGGCCGAGAGGACTACACCACCGCCACGACCCCCAAGCTGGTGGGGGGCATCGGTCCCAGGAGCACGCGCCTGGCGCGGCAACTCTACTCGCAGGTGATCCAAAAGGTCGTGCCGGTCGACAGTTGCGAGGTCGCCGAGGCCGCCAAGATCGTCGAAAATGTCTACCGTTGCGTGAACATCGCCATGGTCAACGAGCTGAAGCTGCTGTTCGACCGCATGGGCATCGACGTTTGGGAGGTGATCCACGCCGCCTCGACCAAGCCGTTCGGCTATCAGCCGTTCTACCCGGGCCCGGGGTTGGGCGGGCACTGTATTCCCATCGATCCGTTCTATCTGTCATGGAAGGCCCGGCAGTACGACCACCCGACACGCTTCATCGAGTTGGCCGGCCAGATCAATACAGCCATGCCCGAGTACGTGGTGGGCAGGATCGCCGACGCCCTCAACGAGCACCGCAAACCCCTGTGGGGCTCGAAGATCCTCATTCTGGGACTAGCCTACAAGAAGAACGTCGACGACATCCGCGAGTCGCCCTCTATCGTGCTGATCGAGATGCTCAGGGACCGCGGCGCGAAGGTCGACTACAACGACCCGCACGTAGCGCGAACCCACAAGCAGCGCGAGCACGATCTGAAGATGCGAAGCAAGCCGCTCTCGGAGTCGATGATCCGCAGCTACGACGCGGTGGTGATCGCCACCGACCACAGCGCGTACGACTACAACTGGATCGTACGACACGCCAAATTGGTGATCGACACCCGCAATGCCACCGCCGCTGTCCGCACCGGTCGCGGCAAGATCGTCAAGGCGTAGGCCTGTAGAGGGTTCCATTCGCCGATTCCCGCGAACCGCAGGCGAACATGCCCGCGCAGAGACCAGGAACACACCGCCCATCGCCCGTTGGGACGTGGTGGCGGTTGAACCGATCAAACTGGGTGCTCCTAAGGCCCGGGCGTGCCACCTCAAGTTGGCTTGGCAGGTACAACCCGTCCTACGCGTTTGGACACACAGCCATGGCTAGCCGGTGAAGGCCTCCTGGAAGGCGGCGGCGTCCTCGAGGTCGACGTCATCGTCGTCATCGAAGTCACCGGTCTCGCAGCCCACGCCGATCGAGACATCGGGGCCGGCCAGACATTGCTCAAACACGGTGTAGTCTTCGAGGTCCACGTCACCGTCGCCGTCGAAGTCGCCCGGAGCGCAGCTTGCGATCGCGAACGCGGCGTTGCTGACGTCGGCGGGCGAGCCGTCGGTGTCGCTGATGCGGACGTAGCAGTCGGTGGATGCGGCCCCGGTGACAGGCCAGTTTTCGGAGCCGTCGTCAGGAGTCGAGGCGTAGAGAGTTTCCCACGTTCCACTCACGCCGTTGCGCGACAGCTCGATCTTGACGTTGCCCGACGTGCTGGAACTCGACCAGCGGAGCGGTGCGGTCGCGCCGATGCACCACGTCTCGCCGCCGTCGGGCACCGATATGACGATGCTGTCGGTCTGCTGGGCGAGGGCGATCTTGGCGACGAAGGCGTCGCTGACCCCGCCGTTGTAGTTGGGGTCGTACGCGCCGGGCGTAGTTGGAAAATCGCTGGAGCCGGTAATCCCGGCCACGTAGATGGCGCCGGAGCCGCCGACGGCCACGCCCCGCGCCTCGTCGTCGCCCGTGCCGCCCAGGTAGGTTCCCAGTTCGAGCGTCGCGCCGTCGGCGAGTAGCTTGGCCACGAACGCGTCCTTGCCGCCCGCGCGGGTGGTCGAGATCGCACCGCCGCTTACCTGGCAGTCGTCGGAGGTGGTAAAGCCCGCCAGAACCATGTTGTATAAGCTGTCCACGTCGATGGCGTGCCCTTCCTCCCGGACAAAGCCGCCGAAGAAGGTCGAGTAGGTAACCGATGTGGCGGCCGTGTTGGGCACGGTGATATAGGTGTCGCCGTCCAGGTAATACGAATTGGTGTTGTCGAAGGGGTTGACCAGCGGGAAGCCGCTCGTCGAGTGCGTCAGCCCCGTGGCGTAGGGATATCCGAGTGAATCGACGGCCACCGCATAGCTCTCATCGATGCTCGAGCCTCCCAGGTATGAGGCCGCTGCAATGCCGCCCGTAGTACTGATCTTCACGATGAAGGCGTCTTCTATCCCGCCGATCGTCGTGTCGAAGCCCGACGGGTAGGCGAGAACCGGATCGAAGTCCTCACTATACGTACGACCGACGACCCATGCGTTGCCCCCGGCGTCGCAGGCCACGTCGAAGCCTTCGTCTGCGGTACCCGGATAGCCATGCAGTGGGGCGCCCTCGGAAAGGTAGCGCGAGTAAATCAGCCCGGTGCCGGCTGCGTTGAACTTGGTGACGAAGCCGTCCCAGTTGTGGCCGTAGTCCGAGCCCTCTGTCTCGGGGAAGTCCTTGGAATCGGTCCTGCCGGTGACGACCGCCTGGCCGGACGAGTCGACGTCGATTCCGTGGCCCGCGTCGACCCCACCCCAGGTCGGCCAGGTCAGATCGGCCGTGCCGCCGAGGAACGATGCGTAGTGCACGCCGCTACCGTCGGCTTTGACTTTGGTGACGTGTGCGTCGCCCCAAATGCCGTAGCCGCCGCCGTTGTAGGTGTAGTCGTACACGTAAGGCGGGGGATCGCTATAGTCCGGGCTGGGCCTGGCCATGAACCACTCGCTGGCCTGACCGGTGACGTAGGCACACCCGGCGCTGTCCACGGCGATGGCCTCTGCGGTGGCGTTGCCCAGATTGGCGCCGTAGACGAACGATCCGTTCGGATCGAGCTTGACGACGTGGTAGCTGCTCAGCGCGCCTGTGACGTACACGTTCTCATTACTATCCAGCGCCAGGTCGTTGGCATACTCGTCGCCGCTGGAGCCCAGGTAGGTGCACCACTCCAACCTGGCCTGGAGTGAGCTTGCGACAAAGCATTTCATTACCGTATCGGACGATGAGACGGACGAGACGTTTATGTTCGTCACCGTCGCGTCGTACAGCCTGGAGTTGGGCGTGGTGGCATCGCCGAAGTCGCCGACGTGGCCGGCGTAATAGTAGTGCTCGCGGTTGCCCTGAAGTGGCACCGGGTCGCCCGGCGGCGAGGGAGGCGTATCGTCGAGCGAGGCGGCTGCGGCCTCTTCGAGGTCGACCTTCTTGCGAGTGGCGTTGTCGTTGTCGCCGACCGACTCATCGACGTGCCAGATCGCCAGCCCACCGCCGTCGGCCCCGCCCGAGGTAACGGAAAACCATCGGTACAGTCCCGTGTCAAAGCCCTGCAACTGCCGGTTCTCGATCAGGAAGTATTGATTCGCATCTTGCGTGTTGACCTGGATCGCGTTGTAGGACGTCGAGCCGGTAGCCGGCAGCGTGTAGTCGGCGTTGGCCGAGGCGACCGTCGGCGTGACAAAGCCGAGCTGCACTTTGGACCAGGCGCACATGTGAGTGGGCGTGTGGCCAACGTCGCTGTCGCCCGATGCCTGCCCCCAATTACCGAAGCCCATCAAGCCGTGGCCGCCGATCCCGCTGGAGTTGTAGGTGGTGTCGTACAGGTCGGGCAGGCCCATGTCGTGGCCCATCTCGTGGCAGCTCACGCCCATGGTAGCTGAATGGTCGCCGTGCAGTTCGCCCACCTGGCAGTAACCAGAGTCGTAGGCAGGGTTGGCGTTGTAGCTGCACAGGGTCACCAGATCGCACTGGACGGCCGGCACGTACTCATTGTACGTGAACCCCAACGCCCACCGATGGGCAAAGACGGCCGGCGTCCATCCGGCGGCGAAACCTCGCTCGTAACCGGCGACGACAACGACGATGTGCAGCTCGTCGGGGGTGAGGGTCCAGTTGGCGTCGGTATCGAACGCGCTGTAGAGGACGTAGGGATCGGTTCGGTAAAGGGCGTCGTAGACGATCCATCGATTCCGGTCGTCGATGACGTCGTCGGGGTTGGGATGGTTGCCGCTGTTATGGTCGGCCGTGCCCAGTTGCACCCGCACGATGCCGTCGTTGACCGTGCCGGCGGTTTCGGCGGCGGGGGTGAGCGTCAGACTGCCGCCGGAGACTTCAAGGTAGTAGTTGCGCACCGTGTTGCCGCTGGTGCCGAAGAAAAGGTTTTTCCAGTACTCATCGGTGGTGTTGGCTGTGCGATCCTGAAACTCGACGAGCACGACAAGCACCGGGCGGGTGACTGATCCGTTGAGGGCTATCGGCTCGCTCGCGCGCGTGTGCTCGGGCCGTGGGGCGGCGGCGCGCGAGAGGGACGGAACGGCAACCAAGGTGGCTGCGTCAGCGGGGGCTGGGTCCACACCGGCGCGGGCGCTGCGCGCGTACAGCTTGCCCTTGCGCTGCTCGGCGTAGCGCCACCAGCCTTGCCGGTCGCGGACGATCAAGTTGCCCTCGCAGCTTACCCAGTTGAACCATTCGTCGCCGCCCATTCGGGCGACGAGCGTCGAGCCGTCCGGCTGGGCAAGCGTGAAGGGTTCGGACAGCGCCGGCACGCCAAGCGCTACAGTACAAGGCCAGCACAGTACCGCAACGACGGCACCCAAGCAAACTCCACACGCCTGTGCTTGCCGAAAACGATGATGATGGTGCATCATCCACCTCCTCGATTGACGGCCGCCAGCAAGACATGTCCCTGTCGGGGCGCATGACGGACCCGAAATGAATGTGGCCTACATCATCATACATCAATGGGGTTGGAGGCTCAAGCAGCTTTGCGGTCCGTTCGTCGGCTGCCCTGGACCCGGTGCGAGCGACGAGATCTGGGGCGAGTTGGCGGGTCGGCCACGCCTCCCCGACGCCGTCGTCTTCAGTAGGGAGGGCCGATACCGAGGTCGAACGACCTCAGCCACCGATAGTAGAAGTCGCCATCCTCCTCGGTGGGTACGGCCGCCATTCCTTCCGTGTAGCCGTTCCAGGAGTTGTAGACCATCCCGTCGGCGAAGTCTTCGACCATCTCGGTCATCGCGTTCACCCAGATGTTCGTAAAACCGTAGTACGGCGAGCCCCCAAAGACGATGTGCGCATCGTAGCCGGGCGAGATATCCATGATGAACGGTATCCGCGTTTCGGCCCAGCGGCGAGAGAAGTCGCGCTTGCGCTCGATCCGTTCGTCGTCGTCAGCGCCCCCCAAACGGATTTCGGGGATGAAGCACTGAATGCCGAGAATGGCGGGCGTGCGGTATAGCTGGGGTCCGGTCTGCTCGGGACTCGCCCTGAACTCGTCCGATGGACCGGGCGGCAGCGCATCGATGAAAAACCCGACCAGCCTGCCGGTCCTCAGCAGGACCTCCTCGGCCAGATTGTCGAACCCGTCGGCGAACCGCAGATGCTCGTCGGCGCCCAGGCGCTTGGACGCCGCGTGGATAATGACCACCGCATGGCGCGGCACGCCTTCGCGGTCGTAGACCTGTGCCCAGCGCTGCGCCCATTCCGGGTGCTCGGAGTTCAGAAGATAGCGGTCGATCAGATCCACGATCTGCAAAACCGCGCCAGGCGCGACCTGGCCGCTCTCGTTCCGAGGAAACTCCTCACGAAAGTGCCAGTTCGAATGGCTTTCGATAAACGGCATGATCAGCAGCGAGTCACCGACGGCTTCGAAGAGTTCATCGTGCGACTGCGGCGATGTCTGCATCGGGGCCCACCATTGCCAATAGCCGCCGCAGAGCTTTGTAGATGCGCCCCAAGACGACATCGACACCACGTTGATGCCGGCCTGCGCCATCTGGTTGACCGCAAACGTGCGATTGGCCGGGTCGGTCGACCAGTTCAGATGGCGCTCATCCTCGGGGTGGACGGTGTACAACTGCATGTTGTACGACGGGTCGCAATCCACGTATTGCACCGGTACGTCCGGAGGCGTTCCGCCATGGTCGTAAGGCCCGTCGCCGGCGTATTGCTCGGACCTGCCATACGGGCTCGACCCATCCCGCGCCTGCCCGGAGAAGAACAGCGTCGTCTTGATGCGGTGCGATTCGAAGCCGGGGTTGGCAAGCGTGCCCCACTTGATGTCGGGCTCGCAGCCCGAACCAAAGCCGTCACACCCGGTCAGAACCGCGACGGTAATCAAGAACAGAATATGCCTGGCCCTGATCATGACCTGCCCCTTACCGAAGATCTGTGATTGGCCCGAACTGCGATGTGTACGCTACCAGGGACACAAGCTGACCGCAAGCGGGCCACTTGCGCTTCGTCGTGGAACTCGACGTGCTCGCGCAGCCGCTGTGCTCGTCGGGCGCAACGTAGCCGGCGCGTCTGTGGGCACTACGTGGGGTCGACGGTGAAGTCGGTCGGAAAGCCCAACTTCTCGTACAGCTTCCGCCGCCCGGCCTTGTCGTCGTCCTGAACTTCCCGCGCGATCGTCGCAACCTGCATGGCCTTGTCGTGCGGCACGACGATCACGCCGTCGCCGTCGGCCACGACGACGTCACCCGGCCGGACGAAGACGCCGCCGCACGTGATCGGCTTGCCGGTCGACTCCAACTCCAGGCGGCCCGGGCGAATGCCGCGCGACACGCCGGGGCAATAGACCGGCACGCGCTGCTTGGTAAGCTCGTCGGTGTCGCGGGCGCCGCCGTTGGTGACCGCGCCGGCCGCACCGGCTGCGATCCAACTCATCGCGTTGTTCGACCCGATAAAGCCGCACTCCTTCACGCCCGCGCCGTCGATCACGATGACATCGGCGGTGCGAATCTGATCGGGCATCGGGCCTCGCGCCAGCTCGGAGTACCACTGGTTCTTCCACGCAAGGTGCTGCTCGACCGATTCGAATACCGGCGCCCGCCGGCCGGTCGGCACGAACCGAACCGTGTGGGCGATGCCGTAAATGCGGTGGGCGAACCCGTCGATATCGCGCCAAAGCGGCCCGATCGACCGATCCATCAGGCCCACATCCTGTAGGCCGACCGCGTCCATTCCGTCACACACGTCGGTTACCCGAAGCCCCTGAAAACGCTTGAGCACCTCGGCTCGATCCTGATCGGCTACCATGGCTTTGCGTCTCCCTTGCCAGTTGCCATCGGTGGGTCTCGACCCACCCTGCGTGTCTACGGCACGGCCATCACTTGTACCCGAATTGCCCAGCCGTGTCAGGGCTGAGGCAGGTTTACGGCCCGCCTTGACTCCTGCGGAGGCTTTCAGCTTGCCTGGCTACGAGGAATGCGATATTCTCTATCATGCCGTTTCCAGAGATACCCTGGCTGTGATGGCTGTTCAGAATTAGCGGTTTCTCCGCATGGGACACTGACTAGGGCAGGCGCGATGGCGATCAATCTCTTCGGGTTTTCGGCGGAATCGTTCGAACAGTTTGTGCAGGCGTTATCCGTGCATGTAATCGGCCCGGGTGTTGCTATATTTGGCGCTGGCCCGGACGGCGGGCGCGAGGCTACCTTCGACGGGGCCATCCCCTACCCATCCGGGACGGATAAGTGGGACGGGTACGGGGTCATTCAGGCCAAGTGCAAACGCAAGACCGAAGGGACATCCCGCGACCAAGAATGGGCTTTGCAGCAACTCGAAGACGAGTTGAAGAAACTCGCAACAGACAAGAAGCGGAGGCGTTCGCCCGAGTATTACATATTCGTAACCAACGTCGTGCTAACGCCCGCTGCCGGCGGCGGCAAAGACAAAGCTGATTGTCTTCTGCGGCGTTACTACAAGACACTCGGACTCAAGGACCACGCCATCTGGGATCGCGACCAGATAGGCACGTTTGTGGATTCCTACGGGGAGCTGCGCAAACGGTTTGCGGCATACATGACGCCTGGAGACGTGCTTGCCAGGATCGTCGAGAGCATCGATGGGCAGGAACCCGATTTTGCCTCGATCGCGACGATGTTTTTGGATCGGGAGTTGCGCGCAGAGCAAGACGCCAAGCTCGACCAGGCCGGGCATCGCACGGACGAGCGCACTCCTCTTGCGAAAGTTTTCATCGATCTTCCCACAAGTCTGGAAGCGACCGAGGACCCACCCGAGGAAGGGGTGACTGACGGGGAACTGCCGCCCGGTTTCCTGCGGGAGATGGTGGAAGTCGGAAGCTATGCCCTTGCCCCGAAGTCACTTGCTGAGCTTGCGCGACGGGGGGCACCCAATGATACTACAGTGCGTAGCCCCAATAATCGCTTCGTCGTTATTGGCGCGCCCGGCTCGGGCAAATCGACACTGGCCCAATTCCTGGCACAGATCCATCGCGCGGCGCTTCTGAAGCGACGCGAACAGCACACACTCACTCCTGAGACAAGGCGCATCGTCGAGGCTATCTGCGACTACTGCGAACAGGAAGGTATTCCGTGGCCCGCGACACCTCGATTCCCGTTTCGCATTGACCTCAGTGCGTTTGCCAGCGCCTTGGCAGTAACTGACGAGCGCCAAGCCGGCAGCTTGATCGAGTACCTCACGTACAGACTGAAAGGTGACCGTTCGTTACGTGTTGAAGACACATCTCGTTGGCTTGGGGCTCACCCCTTTCTCCTGATTCTTGACGGCCTCGATGAGGTGCCATTGTCGAGTAATCGCGGCGCAGTGTGCAACGCCATACAGGACTTCCTTGCTGAGGCTGCCCATGTCAATGCCGACCTGCTAGTCATAGCGACCACCCGCCCGCAGGGGTACAACAGTGAATTCGGGCGAGAGACATACGAGTACCGTCACCTGCCTCCGCTATCGGTCGCACGGGCACTTGTCTACGCACGGCGATTCGCCGAGGCGCGTTATGGGATCGGTGTCCCTAAAGTTAGCGAGATGACCAAAAGTCTGCGTGACGCGACTCGAGACGAGCTAACCGCCAGGCTCATGCGCACGCCCCTACAGCTGACGTTTATGGCCACCCTAGTGGCCGCGGGTGGGCGGCCCCCGCACGATCGCTGGCGACTGTTCCACGAGTATTACGACACCATCTATAAGCGCGAGCGGCAGAAGTGCGACGAATCCTTCCAAGGCGTGATGGATGAGCATGCGAAGTATATCGACCGCCTACACCATGACGTAGGTTTCATACTGGAAGTCCAGGGCGAACAGGCCGGCAGCACCGACCCCATGATGCCCCTGGGACAGTTCGAGCAGCTGATCGAGGGCTACCTGGCTGAAGACGAGTGGGACGACCGAGAAAGGCAGGGAATCAAGGAGCAGATCGTACAGGCCGCGACTACGCGCTTGGTGTTTCTTACCAGCCGGGTTGCCGGAAAGATATCGTTCGAAGTCCGGTCTCTCCAGGAGTACATGGCCGCCGAGCGTGTGATGACAGGCAAAGAGAACCAGATGCACGAACGGCTCCGGGCGATCGGTTCGAGTTCCTATTGGCGCAACGTGTTTCTTTTTGCGGCCGGCAAGTGCTTTGCAGATCCCCAGCTTGACCATCTGCGCGACACGGTCAAGGGGGTATGCGACGGCCTGAATGACGAGGGAGAACATCTGACGTCGGCGTCGCTGGCGGGCTCGCGCCTCGCCCTCGACCTGCTCGAAGACGGGACGGTGACGCACGCCCCGAAATACGCAAGGCTCTTTGCGCGTCTCGCCCTTCGGTTGCTCGACCTTACACCATCTTTCGAGGCACGTTTCGCGCGGCCTGGCGAAGTCCTACACGCCCGGCTCGCCCGCGTTTACGAATCGCGACTTGACGAGGTATACCGGGAAGAACTCGAAAAGCGCCTTGCCCAAAAGGACATAGAGAAGACCCTCGGCGCATGGTCGCTCTTGATGGAATTGAGTGCGCGTAGCGTGCCGTGGTCGCTTGACGCGGCCGACAAGTACCTTCCGCACTCACCGGCCGATATGCTCGTAGCGATCAAGTCTATCTTCCATGGGACCCCAGCATGTCCCTGGGCTCTCGCGCGATTAGAGGACCTCCCTTCGGAACTTGGCCCAGCGGACGTAAGACGATACGCCAGAGGAAGGGCGCCCGTTTCTGTGGCGACCGATCCTGTCCCGGACTGGGTTCCTGCTGTGTGTGAGCCCGTCCATCGCCGTTTCAACACCGAAGCCCCGCTCACCGATCCGCTAATAGGACCTGGGAGAATATGGTTTACATTGCAGGCATGTTTTGGGCGCTTCGAACGGGGTACATGGGACGGTGTTCAAAGCTTTCGTTTTTTTCCATCACTGTCAAGTTCTTGGCTCCCCTACTATGCGGCGGCGCTTTTTCTGGGGGATCCCACGAAGGACTCGTTGGCCGCAGCGTTACGCGAGTTGGGCGAGAAGTGCCCCGTCGCGGAGCTAAGGGCCGAAGCGACGCGTCTACCGTGGCCTATGGCCTCGTCCCTGTTGGAGGTAGCCGCCCCTGAGGACCTGGAGCGGTTGGCGCGGGCAGCCGAGGACGGGAGGCTCGGCGACTACGACGACTGGGAGGCCGCTGAATTACGATGGAAGACCAGAGGTGTCACATTTGCCGATCTTACATATGATCTTCATCCCTCCCTCCCCTTCGATGATCGAATTTCTGAAATTGGCTTTCCGTTCCCCACGCCCGTGTGGTCGGTAGAGCGTCAAACTCCCAATGTAGAGTCGGTAAAGCGCCTGCTTGAAGCATTCGATCACTGCCAACGACCGCGCGTCAAGGCAGCGATTGGTGAGTTGCTCTGCTTTGTCCTGGCTGTAGGTGCGGAAAATGTGCCGACGACGGGCCTGTTCCAAGCCATCAGGCCACGACAGTTCCAGGATGTTGTGGAACGTAGTTCTTCAGAATGTCTCGGTCCAGAGAGTCTTTTCGCAATTGATTGGCCGGAGGTGCTTGATCCGCAATGGCGTGACTTGCTGGACTGGCTGGGCCGATCTACGCGCCTTAGGTTTGATTTGGAGCGAGAAGCTTCATCCACGCTGTGTGAGCAACTGGACGGTGCCTACACGATCGACCCACAGCTGCACGGACTCCTTGCACTGCTAGGCTGTTTCTCAGTCATGGGACATGTGTCGCGAGTCCCGGCGCGACTGCTGTCGGTACAACGATTCCAGGAACCGCGATTTCAGGTTGCCGCCTTACTCGTCCGCTTGGCACAGCCGACGTTGGGACCTCCCGAAGCCAAACTGCTGGCTGCTACGGCTGCGCGAATTGAAAAAGCAGAAGCGAGGTTCATCGCACCTCAGTTGGCGTGTCTGGCGTTGCGCCGACACAATCGCGACGACCAGGCTGCGGAGAGCTTCGTGCACACGTTGCGAAGCGCCTTACCTCATACAGCGGTCCAAGCCTTAGCGGAATGCGATGTACTGCTGCATACGCTGGTCTCGCGTCGAAACAGTGGTCTGGGCACGTTGGCGCGTGCTCAAGAACTCGGGCTACCCTGCGTACAGTGAAACCAGGGCGTAGGCGCGGTCTTGAGATTCACTCGAGCGTAGCCTGCTGGGCGTCGGCGGACGGAGGTCGGTATCCAGCGCGCAAGGGGCGGTGGGTCGCGACCCACCCTACGCGCGGCCGGTGGCGGCCGGTGTCGGCACCGGCCGTTGCCCCCTACGGATACACCTTCCCCATCAATCTCGGATACGGAATCGCTTCGCGGATGTGCTTCAGCCCGCACAGCCAGGCCAGCGTCCGCTCGATGCCCAGCCCGAACCCCCCGTGCGGCACCGAGCCGTAGCGACGCAGGTCGAGATACCACTCGTAGGCCTCGCGCGACAGGCCCTGCTCGTCGATCCGCCGTTCGAGCGTGGCCAGCTCGTCCTCGCGCTGCGAGCCGCCGATGATCTCGCCGAACCCTTCCGGCGCCAGCAGATCGAAATTCCGCACCAGGCGCGGATCGTCCGGATCGATCTTCATGTAGAACGCCTTGGCCTGCTTGGGATAGCGGTGCACGAACACGGGCCCATCGAACATCCGCGAGATGATCGTCTCGTCCGAGCCGCCCAGGTCCTTGCCCCACTCGAAGTTCTGCGCGAGTTCGAGATGCGTCGGGAGGTTCTCGATCCGCTCGCGGACGTCGGTAAGCTCCTCGCGGGCCTCGGCCTCTTGCTGGGCGAGCTTGTCCTTTTGCCACTGCTTGGCGGCCTGATCGTGCTTGGCCTCGAGCTGCTCGATTTCACGCGCCAACTCAACCGCACGGTCCTTGGCCGCCTGCTCGTCGTGCTCCAACAGCTCGCGTGTCCGCTGGCCGCGCAGCAGTTCGACGGCTTCGCTGTAGCTGATCTGCGCAAAGGGTGTCGCAATCTTCTCGAGCGGGGTCACATCGCGGCCCAACTGCTCCAGATCGGCCCGATGGTCGGCCAGCACCCGGCTGACAATCGCAGTCATCATCGCCTCGGCCAGCTCCATCACCGCGTCCAGATCGGCCCAGGCCACCTCCGGCTCGACCATCCAGAACTCCGTCAGGTGGCGCCGGGTCTT
>CBFCZG010000057.1:0-16750 GCA_965602375.1 uncultured Phycisphaerae bacterium
GGTTGAATGGAACCATACGCCATTCTTTATTTCACAGGAACTCTAAGACTTCACCTCCCACGTAGCCTTACCCGGCCATGCGGCCACCCATGTTCTGATATTGTACAGGCCCCATCGCACGCACCACTTCTGCACCGATCTTGAATGATTCCTGGCCTGTATCCCGAGGGAGAATTGTCACCTCATCATATGCCGTCGCCAGCCCCATCTGGAAGACCCGGCTTCATTGAGGAAACGCCGTCCAGTCGCTCTCGAGCCAGCAGTCGCAGTCGGCCACGTATACCCGAAGGTCGCCCAGTCCAATGTCCTGCGTACTGAAGCCAAGCCCCGGAAACCCCGAGATCCAGTAGGCCAATACCCCGCTCAGTTCCACGTTAGGGTCGGACACCTCAAACGATCGATCCTCCTGGACCTCGATCTGCGTACCGGCCGGGAGCTCGACCGTGCCCTCGTAGTACGTCCCGCCGGCCGCGCTCTGCACGCGCCGATAGGTGATGCTGACGTTACGCGCGAACGCCTGCTCGCCGGCGGCGTCGTGAACCACCTCAAAACTCAGCGTCCCGCAATCCTCGCACTCCTCTTCAGTCTGCTCACCCGCATCCCACGCGCCGAGCCACTGCCCCTCTCGCGGCAGCGCCGGGACGTCAACTTCGCCCAGCCCGCAGCCGGCAAACAACAGCGACACAACAATAACGGTTAGCGAACTCGCAGAAACGGTCTTGCTCGTCATCACGGCCTCCCTGACATGAATACGAGTTTCGGCGGCCTCGGTTTTGCCGACCACCCTGGAATGACGTACCATGCCCGCAATCGTGGCCGACAGCAAGACCATCGACGGCGAACGGACCCTCCGCGTGGAAGGCATGACCTGCGCCGGCTGTGCCGCCCGCGTGCGGCAGGCCATCTGTAGCGTGCCGGGTGTCGGCGACGCGTCCGTCAACCTGGCCACCGCGACCGCCCGGGTGCAACTCACCAGCCCGTCCGTGCCGATCAACGCGCTCGTCAAAGCCGTCCAAGCAGCCGGCTACGACGCCGGACCCGCCGACCAGCAGGCGCCGGCCGCCGCGTCGGTGCAGAACCGATCGCAGCAGGAGGCCGCCCATAGCCGCAAGCTCTTCCTGCTCGCCTTGGCATGGACGGTACCCATCTTCGCGCTGGACCACTTCGCCGGCCAACTGACCGAGGCGGGAGTCGGCTCGACACTGCTTTGGCGGACGGCGCAAATGGTCCTGCTGGCCCTGCTATTGGCCACGGCCGCCAAACCGATCCTGATCAGCGGGGCCCGCGCCGCACTGCACCGCAGCCCCACCATGGACGTGCTGATTGCCCTCGGGATCACGGTGGCGTCGGTCAGCAGTCTGGCCTCGACGATCGCTGTCGGCTGGGCTCGCAGCGGCGAACTGGCCCATTTCATGCCCGCCTCCATGATCGCCACGCTAGTCCTGCTCGGCCGATGGCTCGAAGCCCGTGCCCGAGGCCGATCCAGCCAGGCCGTCGCCGCCCTGGCCGGCCGGGCGCCAGCCACCGCCACCGTCATCCGCAACGGTGAAGCAATCGAACTGCCCGTCGATCAGGTCCAGTTGGGCGATAGGGTCCGTGTCGCCACCGACCAGACCATCCCCGTCGACGGGAATGTGGTCTCGGGCGAAGCGGCGGTCGACGAATCGATGATGACAGGCGAACCGGTGCCTGTGCATCGGGGCATGGGCCAGAAGGTGGCCGCAGGGTGCATCGTCGTCGACGGCGTGATCACCATCGAGGCCACCGCGGTGGGTGCCGACACTGCCCTGGCGCAAATCGTCCGCCTGGTCGAGCAGGCCCAAACCGGGCAGACGCGGATGCAGCGCCTGGCCGACCGGGTAGCCGCTGTTTTCGTGCCGCTCGTGGTGCTTCTGGCGACGGCTACGCTCGTCGCGTGGCTGCTGTGGCCGGGCGCTACGCTGGGCGTGGCCCTCAGCCGGTGCATAGCCGTCCTCGTAATCGCCTGCCCTTGCGCATTGGGGTTGGCCACACCCGTGGCAGTTCTGGTGGCTACCGGGCAGGCAGCCCTGCACGGCATTCTCGTTCGCGACGCGGCGGCATTGGAGGCCGCCGGTCAGGCCGACGTGTTGCTGCTGGACAAAACCGGCACAGCTACCACCGGTCACGTCACGGTGTCCGACGTGATCCTCAACGAGGCCGAGCATTCCGAGATGGACGCCAAGCAGATGCTCCAACTGGCCGCGTCGGTCGAGCAACTCTCGCAACATCCCTTGGCCAAAGCAGTTGTGGCCAAAGCACGTCAATGGAACCTCGTGCTGGCCGAGCCCGCCAAATACGTCAGCCATCCCGGTCTGGGGGCCGAGGGCACCATTGACGGCAAGGCCGTCGTTGTCGGCAGTCTCCAATTGCTGCAGCAGAAACAGGTCGACACCGACCCGCTGACCGAGTTGGCCTCTGCCCGCAGCGCCGAGGGTCAGACCGTGGTGGCGGTGGCGGCCGACGGCGAACCTCTGGGAGTTATCGGACTTATCGATGCGATCCGCCCCGGCATGGCTGAGGCCGTGCAGGAGTTGGCCGATTTGGGAATTGCGGTGGAGCTGATCACCGGCGATCAGCCCGGCAGTGCGGCGACGGTGGCGGCCGCGATGGGCGTGGGGACGGTACACGCCCAAGTGACGCCCGAAGGCAAGATCGACCAGGTAAGGAAACTCCAGGCCCAGGGGAGGCGGGTGGTGATGGTAGGCGACGGCGTAAACGACGCGCCGGCGTTGGCGGCGGCCGACGCGGGGGTGGCGTTTGCGGCCGGCACCGATGTAGCCCGTCACGCAGCCGACATCACCCTGGTGGGTGACAGTCCCGCCTGCCTGGCCGAGGCCATTCGCCTGGCCCGCCGCAGCGTCAGGATCATCAAGCAGAACCTCTTCTGGGCGTTCTTCTACAATCTGGCGGCGCTGCCGGCGGCGGCGGCCGGGTGGGTACCCGCCTGGCTGGCGGCTGGGGCGATGATGCTCAGCTCTCTAACGGTCGTGGGCAACTCGCTGCGCCTCGCGGTTGGGCAGATGAGTGATGGTCGTCCGGCGGCGGCGCCCGGGCAACCGGGCGGCACGTCATAAGGTGACTATCCATCCAGTGGTACTGTCGTTTCGTTGACCCCTCGGCACGGGCCTTCTATAGTCGCCGCGTGCATACAGCACCGACGCTTTAAAGGCAACCTCAATTACCCATAATCAGGCAGGACCGAGAAACATGATCGACATTTGCGTGATGACCAGCGTATGCCCGGACATGACGGTGGATCAGACCATCGCCGCGATGAAGAAACACGGCTACAAAGGCCTCGAGCCCCGCGTCGAGTGGGGACATCGTCAGGGCATCGAGCTGACGATGTCGGCGCGGCAGCGCGGCGAGTTGAAGGCACGATTCGAAGATGAAGGGTTGGTCATCGCCTGCATCGCTACCGGTGTAGGCATGGGACTGGTCGACTCAGGCGCGCGCGACCAGCAGATCGCCCTGCTCCACGAGTACATCGATCTGGCCGGCGATCTGGGCTGTCGGTACGTTCGAACGTTCGGACGCGAAGTGCTGGAAGGCGTGGAGATGAAGGCCGTCGTCGACTACGTGGCCGCCGGGTACCGGCAGGTGACCGAGCACGCAGCCGACCGGGACGTCGTTGTGCTGATGGAGACGCACGACCGCTGGTGCAACTCGGCCCACGTGGCCGCCGTCGTCGAGCAGGTAGGCCATCCCAACGTCGGCGTGCTGTGGGATTTCATGCACCCTCAGCGTTTCTGCGAGAAGGTGGCCTGCACGTTCGGCCACGTGGGCCACCTGACCCGCCACATCCACGCCCACGACGCCCGCTACGTCGAGAACAACCAGCGCACGGAGGTATGCGATCTGGGCAAGGGCGTATTCGACCACGCCACGCCCCTGCGTCTGCTCGAACAAGCGGGGTTTGAGGGTTTCTTTTCGGTCGAGATGATCCATAAGCCCGGCAGCGATCACGACGCCGACGTCGTCATGGCGCAGTACGCCGGCGCGTTCCGGGAGATCGTGGAGACGCCCGACAGCTAGCCATGCCCCAGGTGGCAGCAACGCCGCCTCCGAAGCGCGTCGTTGCAGCGCAGGTGCTTGCCCTCGCACACGGCAGACTGTGCCACAGGTACCACGTGTCGAATCAAGGGAGTGAGCGATGCAGATCCCGTTCACTGTCGAGCAGTTTCTGGAGGTCTTCGAGAACTACAACACGGCAATCTGGCCCACGCAGGTGGTCGTATACGCGCTGGCGGTTATCGTCCTGATCGCTCCCGCAACATCATCGCGCTATGGGAGCCGCTTGGCATCAGCCGTTCTAGGGTTCTTCTGGATCTGGATGGGTGTAGCTTACCACCTGGTGTATTTCAGCCGGATCAACAAGGCGGCGTACGTGTTTGGCACGCTCTTCATCGTGCAGGGCGTCGTGTTCCTGCACGCAGGGGTGCTGCGTTCACGGCTTTCGTTTGGCTGGCAAAGGGACATCAACTGTCCCGCCGGCGCCCTATTCGTCCTGTACGCGATGGTGGGCTATCCGATCATCGGTCATCTGGTCGGGCACGGCTACCCGCAGTCGCCGTGTTTCGGCGTGGCACCCTGTCCGACAACGATCTTCACGTTTGGCCTGCTGCTTTGGACGGACAGACGTGTGCCCAAACACGTGTTGGTGATTCCCTTTCTCTGGTCGATCGTCGGATTCACCGCGGCGATCAAGCTCGGCATCCTGGAAGATGTGGGTCTACTTGTGGCCGGAGTGGGAGGAAGCGCCCTGCTGATCGTTCGCGATCGCTCGCTGTCGCACGGCCGTGCCGAGGTGGGCGATTCTGCCGTGCACACCGATAGCCGCGCGGGTGGTTGACCGGAGCCGGCGCGTCCTTGCATTCAAACCTACCTGACTCTACTCTGTACCGCTTGCTCGGATGAGCAGGCTTACAGATCGATACCGGCCTGGAGGTGGATCGTTGTCGCTGTTGGAGCAAATCGAGCAGATCGGTCAGCAGGCCCGTCAGACCGCAGACCAGGCCGACGACCCGCAACAGCTCGCCCAGGCCCAGTCGGCCGTGCTCGGCCGAAAGGGCTCGCTTACACACCTCCTGCGCGCGCTGGGAACGCTCGAGCCTTCTCAGCGGGTCGAGGTCGGCAAGGTCGCCAATCAACTCAAGCAGGAGCTCACCGAGCTCTTCGCCGCACGCCGGCAGGCGCTTCAGTCGGCCGTCGAACGTCGCCGTCAGCAGGAGGCGGCTGCCTACGACGCGACGACACCCGCTCTGCGCGGACAGATCGGCAGCGTTCACCCCGTTACGGCCGTGCAGTGGGAGATCGAAGACGTGTTCACCCGGCTGGGCTTCACCGTCGAGGCCGGCCCGGAGATGGACAGCGAGTACTACAACTTCGACGCGCTGAACACGCCGGCGACCCACCCGGCCAGGGACATGCAGGACACGTTCTGGCTGAGCAATGGAATGCTGCTGCGGACGCAGACGTCGGCGGTGCAGGTTCGAGCGATGGAGAAGTTCGGCCCGCCGCTGCGAGTCGTCGTGCCAGGCCGCTGCTTTCGTAGTGAGACGATCGACGCCTCGCACAGCAACACGTTCCATCAGCTCGAGGGGCTGGTGGTCGACTACGACATCTCGATCGCGAACCTGATCGCGACAATGAAGCTGCTGCTTCGCGAGGTGATCGGGCGCGACCTGCCCGTCCGCCTCCGTCCGGGTTACTTCCCGTTCGTCGAGCCCGGCTTCGAGTTGGATATGGCGTGCCAGATCTGCGGCGGGAAGGGCTGTCGCACCTGCAAGAACACCGGGTGGCTCGAGATGCTGCCGTGCGGCATGGTGCATCCGAACGTGCTGCGGGCCGGCAAGGTCGATCCCCACGAGTACACGGGCTTTGCGTTCGGGCTGGGCCTTACGCGTCTGGCGATGATGAAGTACGGCATCGGCGATATTCGCACGCTCACCTCGCCCGACCTTCGCGGGCTGGTGCGCCCCGAGCTTCTGTACGGGCCGCCCGTGGTATCTCCGGACGACCGCAAGAAAGGTTGATACGGACGCATGCTGCTGTCTCTGAATTGGCTGCGTGATTTCGTCGATCTGCCGGACGAGCTCGACCCGCACCGCCTGGCCGAGCGACTCACCATGGTGACCTGCGAGGTAGAGGGCATCGAGCGGGTCCGCGTGGAGGCCGACGGACTGGTAGTCGCCGAAGTGCTGACCTGCGAGGCAATCGCGGGCACGCGCGATCTGTGGTGCGTCGAGTTGGACGCAGGGGGCAAGACACTGACAACGGTGTCCGCCGCGTCGGATCTGGCCGTGGGCAAAAAGCTGATCTACGCCCCGCCCGGGGCAACGCTGCCGCACATCGGCAAGGTGGGCCGCACCGAAGTGGCCTCTCGGCAGAGCGAGGGCATGATCGTGCCCGGCGAGGCGGTCGGCATGGAGCAGGCCGCCCAGCAGGCGATCTTTTTGCCGACGTCGACCGCAGTCGGCAGCAGCATCGACGCCCGCGAGTTGGAAGACTGGATCATCGAGATCGACAACAAGACGATCACGCACCGGCCCGATCTGTGGGGCCACTACGGACTCGCGCGCGAAATCGCCGCGTTCGCCGGCGTAACGCTCAGACCCTATACAGAGTTCATCGTGCCGGTCGAGCGGATGCAGGACGCGTCGCTGCCCGAGATTCCCATCGTGATCGACGATGCGGACAAGTGCCCACGCTATACGGGCCTGATGATCGACGGGTTGGCGCCGCAGCCCTCGCCGCTTCTCATGCAGGCGCGACTGAGCCACGTGGGGATACGCCCGATCGATCTTATCGTCGATCTGACCAACTACATCATGGCCGAGATCGGTCAGCCCATGCACGCGTTCGACGGCGAGAAGGTTGCGTGCATCGAAGTGGCGGTGGCCAAACCGGGCGATCGCTTCACAACGCTGGACGGCACCGATCGCGTAATGCCGGCTGGGGCGTTGATGATTCAGTCCGGGCGGTGCAACGTCGCGCTGGCAGGCATCATGGGCGGAGCCGACAGTGAGGTGACCGCCCGGACCACGCGCGTGCTGCTCGAGTCGGCCAACTTCGACGCACCGACTATCCGACGATGCGCCGCCGCTCTCGGCCATCGCACCGAGGCCAGCGCACGCTTCGAAAAAGCCCTCGACCCGAACAACACGGTCCTGAGCATTGCGCGATTCGTGAAGCTCGCCGAGCAGGAGCTGCCCGACCTCAAACTCACCAGCCGCCTCAGCGACGCCTATCCCAAGCCGCTGAAAGCGGTAAACATCGACGTCGATCTGGCTTTCGTGAACCGGGTGATGGGTCGCGGCGTCGAGGCGCCTCGTGTCGAGCACATCCTCCGGGCGTTGGCGTTCGAGGTGACGCAGGCGGGCGAGGGCAAGCTTCGCGTGCAGTCACCCAGCTTCCGCGCGACGCGAGACGTGACGATTGAGGCCGACGTCATCGAAGAGATCGCCCGCTTTGTGGGTTATGAGAATATCGAACCGCAACTGCCCGCCGTGCGGCTGCGACGATTCGAGCCCAACCCCCTCCATCGGCTGGAACGGCGAAGCCTGGAGGGGCTCTGTCGGTCGGAAGGTTTCGCCGAGATTCAATCGTTCCTGTGGGGCGACGAGTCGTGGCTGGCTGTGCTGGGCTGCGATCCCGGACAGCGCATCGGCGTGAGGAACCCCCCAGCCGCGGGAACGGACAAGCTTCGACGGACACTGCTGCCCGGTCTGCTGGCGGCCGTCGAGCGAAACCGACATTACCTCGACGATTTCAGCCTGCTCGAACTCGGCAGCGTGTTCCTACCGAAAGGCATCGAAGGCTGCAAACAAGAGACCGAGTTCAGGCACGTGGCTCTGGCGTGCGTGTTGCACGGCGGCAGAAAGACCGAGGACCGTTGTCTCGATCACCTGCGGCAGGCGATCGAGAGTTGGGCGCGTCACGCGCTGGACCGGCCGGTCGAATTCGTCCTGCCGGACGACGAACCTTGCTTCGTGTGGGAACATCCGCACAAGAGGGCGGTCGTAACGGTGTCGCAACGTCGCGTCGGGCGCGTGGCCGCGGTGCCCGAGGCGCTCAAGACCCGGATCCACGAGCATCTCGGGCGCTGGTCGATCGCGCTGGCCGAGTTGCGCTTGGACGGACTGCTCGACCTTCCCGCCGTCGACGCCAGGCTTCGTCCCGTGCCCGCCTACCCTCAGGTGCAGCTCGACTTCAGCGTGCTTGCCGCAACGGAAAGAAGTTTCGTGCAGATTCGGCAACTGTTGGAAACGTTCGAGCACCCGCTGCTGCGGCGCGTGACGTTCCTGGACAGTTACCAGGGCAAACCCCTGCCGCCAGGCAAGCGAAGCCTGACGCTGCGAGCCTGGATCGGCCACGAAGAGCGCACCTTGACCGACCAGGATCGTCGCCACTTCGAACAGGCGTTTACACAGTTCCTGGCTCAGAACGATTTGCCCCTGCGCTCCTGACGCAGACGAGTTGGCCATGCGCAAACTGCTGCCCGTTGTAGCGGCTATGGGCTTGGGTTGCTGTGTCGCGACGAACGCGGCCGCAGACACCACCCTTGCCGGCCCGGTGGTGAACGACCAGACGTGGAGCGGCTCGGTCGTTATCACAGGCGATCTAACGATCGAAGCCACCGTCACGGTGCGGCCGGGCACCGCAATCGTCTTCGCGCCCGAACCGAAGGGTCGAGCGATCACGCTTCGCGTCGGTCGATTCGGCGCCGGCGGCCGCCTTGTCCTGGCCGGGACGGAGCAGTCCCCCATCACCTTACAGACAGCACCCGACGCACCGCCCGCCCGTCTGGTGGTCGCCGGCAAGGACGCAGCACCCCTGACCGCGCACCGCGCGCTGCTCACACGAATGGGCACCGAGGACGAGCCGGCGGTGGACATCATGTGCGGCCCCGGCGAGGTGCACGTACGCATCGAGCAGTGCCGCTTTGACCGGTGCGGCGCGCTACAGGCGCGACTTCGCGGTCAGGCGGCTCTGACGATTGAGGATTGTCGCCTGGAGGCAACCATCGGCCACACCGCCGTGCGCTGTCTGGGCAGCGGATCGGCCGCCAAAATCATCCGCTCGAATCGGATCGACGCCGCGTTGGCGCTATCCGGTCAGAACCTGACGGTGGAAGGCAACATTATCGTTGGGCCGCGCGCGGCGATCGGCGTGCCCACGCACGACCAGGCGCCGGTCATCATCCGCGACAACTTCGTGCACAACACGACCGATACCGACAACGGCCGCTTTGTGCTGAGCTGCTACGAGCCCGAAGCCGAAATCGCCGGCAACGTCCTGGTGGGCGGCAGCTTCGTGGTCGAGATGCCCAGCAGGCGCTTTCACGACAACGTGCTGGTGGGAGTGGCTGGACTCAAAAGCAAACTCGTCGGGTCGGCGATGACGCACCAGCTTGTGAGCAACCTGCCGCCCGACGCGGTGTTCGAGCGAAACCTGCTTCTCGGTCCGGCCTACGCCATGCTGGCCACGTCGATCGGCGCCCGCAATGTGCAAATGCGACAGAACACGTTCGACGGATGGGGCCAGGCCGTCCGCGGACTACACCCGAACATGCTGGCGCGCGAGCCGGTGGCCGCCGTGATCCGCAGCAACCTGTTCATGCGGCTAACCGGACCGGCTGTCGCTGTCGACCCCGGCTCGCCGCTACCTATCGCCGAATGGTCCGAGAACGTGCTGTGCGACGTCGCCCAGGCAGCCAACGGTTTGACGCTGCCGACCACCCAGCCAATCCTGCCGGACGCTGCCCGGCTGAGGCTGAGCGGGCCTGCGGAAGGTTGGCCCGGGGCGATCGAGAAGCAACTACTCGACGGGCAGATCAGCATTGCGCAGCTACGGCAGCGTCTGGCAGACGGCTATCGCCCGCAACGCGGCTCGCCCCTGATCGTTCCAGCCGGCGAGGATGGGTCGGCCCGCTACGTCGGCGCGGCCGCCCCAGCCCCTACAAGCCAGCCATAGCAGCCCGCCCCGCTGTCCTTGTGCACGCGCCCCGACCGTCCTAGAACTCCTTCCGCCCACGGGCGCCGGGCCGACACCAACAAGCGACCTGCCGCCCTTCTTGACAGTTTCGTAGGGGTTGAAGTACCATGTATCTGGACTTGTCTGTGTGGAGCCCGGCCGGTCGGGGATGGAACGGGCACCGCGGGAAGGAAGCGACCCGCAATGTCGGCCTCTCTCGCTTGGAATCTGGCTTGGGGATACACCGTTCTCATTTCATGTTGAAGGAGGAGTGGCTATGAGGCATCTCGTAGCGATTGGTCTGCTGCTGGCCGTCACGGCGCCGGCACCAGCTCAGATCGAAGTGCAACACTTGCCGACAGGACCGGATCCTCAGGATCCTAATTACAGCATCACATGGTGCCTCGGCTGGAGCGGCGCCAACGGCCGGGCCAAACCGACCCTGAGGAGCTGGGGCGAGGGATCGGAGGGGGTGGCGGCCGCGGTGTTCGACAAGGCCGCGCTGCAAACGGCGATCGACAACACCCTGGCCAGCTATGGCGGCTGGGACGCCCACATCATCGTCACCCAGGTGAACTGGATCCCTACCGAGCCCCCGGTGGCGTTCACCCCGATCGTCGGATCGGCAGACGTCGGATCGAGCAACGGGATATTCGCCTACCAGCCCGACGGGCAGAACGATCACCCTGTCTTCGGTTACGCCGCCAACTGGAACACCAACCTCCAGGGCGGCGTTTGGTCGGACGACCAGGGGACCGCCTACAACCGCGGGTGGAATGGCCCGTCCTTCCACGACGCGGTGCTAGCCGGCGTGTCTCGTCGCGCGTCGATGGTGCAGACAGTTCCGCACCCCGGTTGGCAGAGCGAAGAGGGATGGCCCGACACGCACCCGGCGTGGAACATCGTCATTGACTGTCGCGAGGAGCTGATCGAGAACTACATCGACGGCAACGCTCTGCTGCTGTTTGCCGGCGGCGTGGGTGACACATCGGTCGACGTCTTCGGCGCGGCCCAATGGGGCGGCGGCGCCGACATTCGCGTGAGAATCGGCCAGCCTCCACAAACGGCACCGTGGATTTACGCCTCGCCGAACTCGTTCGAACTGACGATGGCGCTGACCGATCCGGTCTCGGCACCCCAGGTGGTCACCGTGACCAACCCGGGTACCGGCACGCTGTCGTGGACGGCCGCCGAGGCGCCCGAGCAGACGTGGATAAGCTTGACCAACGCGTCCGGCAGCGACGGCGATTCATTCCAGATTATCCTCGACGTGTCCACACTCACTCCGGGCGACTATGCGGGCAAGATCGAGGTCTCCGACGCGGCGGCGAACAATGGCCCCGTCGACGTATGGGTCGACGTGTCGGTGTTCGCAACACAATCGCCTCAGATGGAGCTCGTTCCGGATGCGCTGGCGTTCGTTGCTCCCGCCGGCGACCCGATCCCACCGTCTCAGGCGGTGACCGTCAACAACGTCTCGTTCGGCACGCTGGCCTGGACGGCAACGCCCGACCCGAACGACGCCTGGCTTTCGGTCACTAACGGCAGCGGCAGCGACGGCGACAGCTTCGACGTGCACGTGAACGCGACCGGCCTGTCACTGGGCGTGTACTCCAGCAGCGTTACCGTCAGCGACCCGAACGCATCGAATTCGCCGCAGACCCTCCCCGTCACCATGTACGTGCAGGACCAGGACGCCGACATCGACAAGGCCAACAGCTACGACGATGGGTGGGAGACCGATCCTGACGGCTGGGTGACTAACTGCAGGCTCATCCACGCGGATTGGGTGGCAGGCGGCATCGGTTCGGACGGATTTCTCGTGCGACTGGGCGACTCGATCACCTACGCCAACCCCTCCGGTCAGTGGCCTCGCCACGGAGCCGGAAAGACGGCCGACGACATCGCCATCTGCAACTGGATGCATGCCGGTGCGGGCGGCATCGGCAACGTCAGTGTCGATGGGTGGTACCTGTCGGCTCAGGACATGCCCGGCGGGCGCAGCTACACGGCCGAAAGCGGCATCCGGACGGGACAGTACCTCACCGGCGGGGCCGACCTGCCGAGCATGGACGAGATGTACACCCTGGGCTTCACCAACCCAGACGGCAAGCAGTATCGCGACGCCGAAGTGGCCACCATCCTCTTGGGCACCAACGACGCCAGCGCAAACCGTCCCACCTCGGAAGTGGAGACGAACATCGAGGCCATCGCCGATAAGCTGCTGGCCAACAACATCATCCCGATCCTGATCACGCTTCCGCCCAAGCGGAACGACATGACCGACGTGACCAACTACAACGCGGCGATCTACAGCCTGGCCGAAAGGCGCCAGTGGCCGTTGATCGACTTCTGCGAGGAGGTCTTGCGTCGTCGACCCGGGACCACCTGGGACGGCACGCTGATCAGCGGCGACGGCGTCCATCCCAGCGCCTCTGGTGCCAGCTACACGTCGTCAAGCAGTCCCTATCTGAACAATGGCGAGCCCTTGAGCAACGTGGGCTACCTTCTGTACAGTTGGCTGACCGTGCAGAAGATCAAGGAGGTCAAGGCTAAGGTGATCGACGCGGGCGCGGCAGCGTTGGTCTCGAGCGAGCCGCCGGCCGACGGCACGCTGCCCAAGACGCAGAACAACATCATTTTGCTGACGTTCGACGGGCCGATCACCATGCCGGCGGGGCAGCCGATCAGCGTGTTCGGAGGCGGCTTTGAGGAAGGCAACGCGTTTACCTACTCCATCGAGCCCGACGGCGTGACCCTCAAGGCCGTGGAGCAAGGGCCGATGCTCACCAACCTGACGTGGTACCAGATCACGCCCATGGAGTTGGACGTCGACTGGTTCTCGGTAGACGTGTGTACGCTTCAGGGCGACGCCAACGGCAGCGGCCGCGTGACTACCGCGGATTATTCCGAGGTCAAGGCACACATGGGCGAATACACCGATGCTCGTTACGACCTCAACGGCAGCGGCCGCGTGACTACCGCCGACTACAGCGTGGTGAAGGCCCACATGGGCGACCGACAGCCGATCAAGCCGTAACCGCGCATTGGTCGTCTGATGACAAAGGGGTCCGGAATGGGTCCAAACCCCTCCGGGCCCCTTCCTTCTGCGCCTGGGCGGCGGGTCGCTATGGCTTGGCACGGGCTGGGTATAGAATCACCCGGTCCGGGTGGATCGATCGTTTCTGGGAGAACGTGCGATGAAAGCAACCGAGTTTGTGGCGGGAGCACTGACGGGCGGCAAGGCATGGATGGCCGGCCTGTTGGCCGATCTGGAGGAAGGCGACCTGGTGGCTGTGCCCACAGCGAAAGGAGGCAATCACCCGCTGTGGGTAATCGGGCACCTGACCGTTTCAGAGGCGTCAATCGTCGGCGGCATGATCAAGGGCGGCCATCCCAACGTACCGGACGGGTGGGGCACGCTGTTCGGCATGGGCAGCCAGCCGGTGTCCGACGCATCAAAGTACCCCTCCAAGGCGGAACTCCTCGAAGCCTTTGAGAAGGTGCGCGCCGAGACGCTGGAACTGCTGGCCCGCCTGGCCGACACCGATCTGGACAAGCCCTCAGCCAACTCACCCAATCAGGAGCTGTTCGGCACGATCGGCCGATGTCTGGCGACGCTGGTGAACCAGCAGGCGTTCCACGTCGGCCAAATCGCCGACGCACGGCGTGCGTTGGGGCGGAAGCCCGTCTTCGCTTGAGCCGCGCCCGGGGACATGAAGTGCAAAGCGGGCACGAGCAGGCGCTCGCCCGCTCCATGTCCTATCTGGTCAGTTCGAGGATCTTGGCGATCACCCGCTCGCGCATCTGGTCTATGGCACCCAGGTCCTTCGGCTGGGCATAGAAGTCGTACACGGTGTCGCGCCCACCCGCGCCGCGAAGCTCGATGGCATCGGCTGAAAGCTGGTCGATGAAGCCCGAGATATCCGCGCCCTTGCTCTTGGCGACGTGCTTGAGCGTTTCGAGGTAGCGGCGGTCGTCCCACGCCTCACGCATCGCCTCGAAGTAGGCTGAAGGAATTACGTCGAAGGGCGTCCGCCACGCGATCATCCAGTTCGAGCCCTGCGTGGTGTCGAACCCCGGACCCCAGTCGTAGGCCCACAATAGCGAGCCGCGCGAGTTGAAGGCGGCGAAGAAGAATCCGAACGCAAAGCGTCCGCGGTCGGGTTCGCCGGCCGAGCCCCCTCCGCTGTACTGCCAGAAATCCTTGTCGACCGCCCGCACCTTGTTGCCCAGGTTGGGATCCTCGTGAATGGCGTTGGTGCAGAAGACATCAACGTCTTCCAGGAAAATCTCACCCTCGTGGATCGCCGGGAACTCCGACCGAGGCGGCTTGCCGTCGGGCCCGGGCACATGGTTGTGATGGATCGAGCCGTACACGCGGATGCCCGGCGCCGACTCGTGCAGAATGCGGCAGGCATACTTGAAGTGGTCCTTGATCCACGGACCGGCGCCGATCACATCCGGATGATTCTCGCCCGGCTTGCGATAGGGCCCCTGCACCCACTTGGCCGGCTCGTCAAAAGGCGTCATGACCAACTCAGGCCAGCCGTGATCCTTGGCATACTTCCACACCCGCGAGACCCACTCGCGGTAATAGGGCTCGACCTCGGGCAGCGTCTTGCCGCGGTTGTCCTCACTGGCGGCGGTCTTGATAAAGTCGTCAGACAACTCGTTACGGGGTTTCTCGTCGCCCTGGAGGGCAATGTAAATCTCACGCTCGATGCTGAGCGTCCGCGGGTAGCCGTATGGATTGCCGCCGAGAAACCACACCATCGCCTTGAGGCCGTGCCTGGCCGCTGTCTTCATCCAATGATCCAGACGGGCGAAGTCAAGGTTCATCTTGCCGTTCTCGATCGTCAGGTCCGGCGCGATGGACCACCAGATGTTGTACATGTTGAAGTTGTGCTCGCGCAGCACGTCGATCTCGTGCGCGGGAACCAACGCCGGATGACACCCACCCATCAAAAGCCCCGCCTCGTCCATCGTTTGCAGGCGTATCGGCAGCACGGTCACGTGCAGCGGCAGCTTGGCCTGGCCCTGGTCGGCGCGGATGGTTACCTCGCCCTGATAGCTGCCGGGCTTCGACTTGGCCGGATCGGTCTTCAGCGTAATCCAGAACCAATGCGACTCACCGGCGGGCACGTCGACCGGATAGGCAGGCCACAGTCGTTGCGGAAACATGGCCAGCGTCGATCTGCGGGCCCGACGGTCCCGATGCTGGACCAGGCAGTACTCGGCTGTGCGCCGCTCGACGTCGACAGCCAGACTCCCGTCAGGCCCCGTCAGCGGCCCGACCTCGTACACCACGTTCGTCAGCCTCTCACGCGGCGCGTAGACGGCGAAGGCGGCCGGCTCGTATTCGTTGGTCGCCATGCGAACCGACAAAGGCCTGGCCGCCTCGTCGGCCTGCGGCGCTGAGTTACGGTGGATCACACTCATATAGGAGCGCACGTAGGGCACAATCGGCTGGGCCGAAAGCTCGGGCGTGAGCCGAGGCCGTTGGGGTCCGGCAATCTGCCCGACCGGCCCCGGCCGCTTGGCCTGCACGCGGGCCACCCATGCGCGGGTCTGTTGGTTGTAGCGATTCTGGGCATCAGCATCGAGCGGCCCGACGGTAATCGAGGCCACCGGCAGATCGCCGCCGGGTGACTGGATCGCCAGCCGGGTCTGTCTCGTGTGCGGGACGAGCATGACCATATCCCACGGCAAGGGCACGTGAGCTGTTTTCCACTGCCCGTCGGCCAAGCCACCGAACCGATGCAGCTCGGTCAGCCCGTCGTAGCGCGCCAGCCCGGCAAACGCCAGGAAACGCGCCGGCTCGTCCACGGTGTCCTTGTAGCGGACGTTCGCCTGGTACATCTGCCCCTGCCCGGGCTGGGGTGACCAGCCCCACCACCCGTCCACAGCCATCACCGCCGGGGCGCCCTGGCGAACGAGACGACACGTCACGCCGTCCACGGTCTGCGCGTCCGACAACTCGCCCTCGACGATGCGGTCGGCGGCAAGCTGCGCCAGTCGGATATCAGGCCCCGGGCCCATCCAAGCACATCCGACCAGGCCAAACACGGCAAGAAGCATAGTCCATCGAGCGAAACGGGCAGACATCACAGCTCCTCCTACAGGAAGGGATCGGCGCCACGCATGCCTCCAGGCAGCTGGCAGCACGTTAACCCGGTTACCCTCGGGAGAGGCTCGCGTCAAGGTTTGGAGTAGCGTAACACGCCACCGACGCGCAGGTTCGAGCGGCCGGCCGGACCTGCCTGTCAGATGGGACGAGCTGTCCGGGCAGGTATTAAGAGCCCGTAAAGCGTTGCGCGAATAGATCAACGTCGGCCAGGTCGCAATCGCCGTCGTCGTCCAGGTCGGCGTTGGGGTTGTCTGTAGGCACGTTGGGCCCCGTCAGTTCGGCGGCCAGCAGGGCGAAATCGTCCAGGTCCGCGTCGCCGTCGCCGTCCAGGTCGCCCGGCGTGCTCTGGATGTGCAGTCGCACCCCCGTCTTGCTGATCGGCACGTCGACGATCGTGACCAGGCCGTCGGCGTCGGCTGTTACCGCGCCCGACGCCACGGTCGCTGCCGTGCTGATGTCGGTCACGCGGTACTGATAGAACCCGCCCGCTGCCGGACGGAACGTCTGCAGCCGACGGGGGGTGACGTCGATCGTGTCGCCGCCGATCGCGCCGCCTGGATCGAGACGAATCGAACAGTCGAAACTCGCCGTCGTCTCGGTCATCAGGCCGTCGAAGTTGTTGGC
>CBFCZG010000058.1:0-16627 GCA_965602375.1 uncultured Phycisphaerae bacterium
GACCATGTTCGCCAGCGCGACGTCACATATCCCACCGCCGCCGTATCCCGAAGCCTCGCCCTGTTCGACAATCACCTTTATTAGTCCTTCGAAGGGCTGAACCGACGGGTACCGCTCGCGATGCGTCCACCAATCCGGGAAGACCGCGCCGAGAAACTCGACGTATTCGTCAGGGGTGATCGTCAGTTCGTGCTCTTTTGCTCCTGGGATCAACACCGGGCTCATACTGAACCCGCCAGCCGGGGACAGATTTGCCAGGAAGTGGAAGATGTCGAGCGGCCTATCCAACGACCGCCGCGTCACCACATAGCCCACGTGCCATCCGATCCCGTTCCGCTGCAACAGAGAAATTCCGTCCATGAACCGCCTGTTGTACCTTTCGGATCCGCCCCTTCGGCCGATCCGCCGGATATCAGGCTCGGGATCGTAGCTCGTTCCCACGGAGGCAATACCCATCCGCCGGAAGATGGGGACGAACTCCTCATTGCAGCAGGTCAGATTCGTCTGGATGCCGTTGCGAATCCGACCGTTGGTTTCCCGGCAATGGTGGCTCAGCAGGCGAATCGCCGAGCGATAGTACTCCGGCCCGGGCAGCAGAGGTTCGCCACCGTGCCACAGCAATTCGATTTCCGCTTCTGGGTTCTCGGCCAAGTACTCGTCTATGCGAACGAATAGTGCTTCGAGCACGCCCGGGTTCATCCGCCCGGCCTCGGCGCCCCGGTCGGAGTATGTGCAATAGTCACAGGTTGCGTTGCAGTGCTCGGTGACTTTGAGCACCATGATCACCGCCCCGTTCGTCGATGGGCGCACGCAAGTGTCGGTCCGCTGGAAGGCGGCAGTCATGATACCACCGCCCCTTCGAACCTAGCGCCCGTGATCGGCTCGAAATACTGCTCCAGAAAGCCCCTCTTTGCGTCGCACCATTCGCTCTTGTGCATGAAGCTCTTGTGCTTCGCGTAGGCGTCCAGAGGGCAGCCACCGTGACAGATATCCCAAAACCGACAGCGATCGCACTCACCGCGCGGCAGAAGCTGGACGCGCTCGTCCAATTGCCGCCTCTTTTCATCCCGAAGGATGTCGGCGAGCGGGCGGTCCGCGATGTTCCCATAGTCGAGCAATCCCCAATCCGCCGATCTGCCGCACTGCGATGTGCTGCCATCCGGCGCCACGTTCACATGGTCGTAGGTGCAGTCGCCGGAGTCCATACACGCCAAGCTCTTGTTCCCGTGGATGATCGAATTGACCAGTCCCTTGAAAGGCTGCACGTCAGGATACCGATGTCGATCCCGCCACCACGAGGGAAATACTGCGCCGAGAAAGTCCGCATATTCCTTGGGAGAGATCGCAACGTCCTGGCGCCGGTCATCGTATATGAGCACCGGGTTCATGTTGAACCCTTTACCGATCGTCAGATTCGTCAAAAAGAAGAACAGGTCGAGCGGCCTGGCCATAGACCGCTTGGTCACCACATAGATCACACCCCACGCGAGCTGTCGGTGCTCGACAAGCGCCAGTGCCTCCATGAACCGGCTGTTGTAGGTCTCGGAGTCACGTGGCACACCTGGACCGCGCATGTTCGGGTCTGGATCATAGCTCGTGCCCAGCGACGTTATCCCAAGCCTCGCAAACGGCCGCAAAAAACCCTCATGGAAGCACGTCAGGTTCGTCTGAACGCTATGAGAAATCCTATCCTTCGTGCCGGCGCAGTGCTCCTGCTGGAACTCTGCGGCAGATTCATAGAACTCCGGCCCGACCAGTAAGGGCTCTCCACCATGCCACAGAATATCCACCTTTTCGTGCGGATCGGCCTGAAGAAACGCGTTGATCCTCTTAAAACAAGTCTCCAGGACCTCCAGTGTCATGGACGTGCCCGTATGCTGTTTGGTCACGACATCGCAGTAGTAGCAATTCGAGTTGCACTTCTCGGTTGCCTTTAGTATTAGGGTTGCCACACCAGTTTTCCCTTCGACGTGAGGGATTGATGTTGTTCGACCGAATCGAGGAACTCTGCAAAAAACTCTCTGCAACCAGGGTCGCGCTCCACGGTGTCAGCGTGTTTTCCGAGGCAGATTCGCCAGCCCGGACAGTAGGCACAACCGTCCGTCTTGAGAAAGAATTCCCGCCACCGTCCCTCGTGCGCTCGGAACTTCTGGTGGTTCTCGATGTTGTTCAGTTCCTCCACCGACTCCGCCAGATACACACCCGCCTTCAGGTCCGCGTCGGAGAGCGCCACGCAGCCGCCGGCGCCGACGTGGAGATAGGTGTGGGGATCGTCAAAATACACCGCTCCAAAATCCGTCCGCCGCTCGTGCTGGTAGCGGGACGCGACATAGTTGAAGGGAGCGATCCCGGCACGCGGCCTTTGCCCGAGCAAAGCATATGTCATGAGGTCCGCAACTCGTTCCCAGTCAAGACCTTCTTTAGAGAACACCAGCGCGGACTCTATCCCAAGCGACGAGAGGACACGCAGCGATGCGAAACTGGCCGCGCGATCACTCGGAAGGTAGACGCGCAGATTTAGCTTGCGAAGTACGCCAAGCTGCCCTGCAAGATCGCGAAAACGCCCGAGCTCCGGGCTGAACAGCGCGATGGGAATGTGCGACCAGCTTTCTTGATAACGAAGGGACACAACACTCGCATCACTTTCGATCACCAGACAGTGAAGATGAGACCGATTCCGTTCCAGCACTTCCTCCACGCGGGACAACTCCCGAATGTCGTCGATGCGGACCACGACGGATCGTCCCGACAGAGCGCTAAGCAGCTGCTCGTCGAAGGGGCATACCAGAAACTGCGAAATCATAGGTACACCTCGTCCATGCGAACGCGCACTTCGTTCTGGAATCGCGAGAGGTTATGCGCCAGGCATCCTCCCTTACAGATCTTGTCTTCGCGGAAGAGACAGGCATCGCACTCCTTGAAGATGCCCCCCGCCTCGATACGGATCTTGTTATGGATGTCGACGTAGTACTTCTCAACCTCCCGCAGCGAGTTGAACTCAAAGATCGATTTCTGCTGAAAAGAGGACAGCGGGAAGCAGGGCCAGACCGTCATGTCCGGTCCGATATCGAGTACCGGACCGCAGCCGAAATCACTGTGGCCGCCGGTGAAGCGGTAAAGCCACGCGAGCTGCTCGTCACGGAAACGGCACAGCGGGAATCCACAATCCAGGCCAATAGTTATGCGAAGCCGCTCCAGCAGTGGCGTGTAAGAAAAGATCCTCGCGACAACAACATCGACATCCGCCAGATCAATGAAGGCATTGCTTCGCCCCAGGATGGGATGGGTCAAGCCCAGACGTATGTTCCGCCGCAGCCCGAAGGTGTTGATCCACTGAAAGAGAAACTCCAGATCGAAGTCGGTTCGATAGATGTTGAACCCGGGAATCACACGGTCACCGAAGAGCTTCAAGAATCGCGTAACGCTCTCGACCTCCGCCGTGGACGAACTCGGCTCAGTCGGATCGTTGATGTTGCAAACGAAGGACAGCCGTTCGAACCGAAGATCCTTGAATAACTCGTGGGCTTCGAGCAACGTGCGCTCGGCCATGATCCCGCTTGTGAAGACAGTGACCGCGAACCCGCGTTCGAGGACGTACAGGACCATGTCGTTGAAATCGGGGTGCAAAGTCGGTTCGCCGCCCAGCATTCGAAAGTTGTGCTCGTCCGACGCTTCGAGAAAATCGGCCAGGTAGATCAGGTTTTCCCAGGAGAGAACATCATCCGGCGAGGACTCGGACATTCGTCTGTTGGCAAAACAGTACGGGCAAGATCGGACGCATCGCTGGGTTATCAGGATGTTAGCCATTGGCAATCAGAGTAGACAGGGCAGAGCATCCCGCTCTCTCGCAGTGACATGTGCGGGCCCCGTCGCCCACCCTCATTCGCTCTCCAGCGGCCCCTAGCAGCTCGGCGGATACCACGACCCGCGACGTCAGCAACTGCTCCCGTAGTAGCTGCCGTAGCTGCCGTAGCTGTGGTACATCCGGTAGCTGTAGTAGTACAGGCTCCCGTAACTGCTGGCGGTCGACGAATACCAGTTCCCGCTGGAATACAAGCTGGAGTAGCTGCAGTAGCCACCGTTGCTGGAGTAGGCGCTTGAGTAGTCACCGTTGCTGGAGTAGGCGCTTGAGTAGTCACCGTTGCTGGAGTAGGCGCTGCTGTAGTCGCCATCGCTGCTGCCGTCGCCGTCTTCGCCAATGCCACACGGGCCGGCCAAGATGAGTGGCGATGCCGCCACCACGATGCCGCTTGCCGCCATTCGCTTGAGCGCGTCACGCCGGGTCGGTGGCCGTTGTTCCGTGTCAGCCTGCTGGATCAGCGGGTCTCGTTCTGTGCTTGTCATTTTGGTTCCTCCCTACAGTGCGTAAGGTAGAATCGCCACTACCGACGTGTGTTAGACGGACGTCGTTCGGTTTGCCCAGCAGTTGTTGGGCAAGCTTAACCGATAAGGGAGCGGGTAGCGGCACCTCAGGGGCAACAGCCCCGTTCTGGGCGTCGACGTGTGCCCGCCGCATCCGCGGCAGGCGCTGCTGGGCGGCCTTTCGCAACCGCAGCCGAAACGGCATCGATGGTCGCGCTACGTATTCTTCAAGCCGCGTGGTTTCGTCCATCCCTACACCGTCGCAACTGCTGTTACCGATGATCACTCGTCGCGGGAGCGAGATGAAGACCGTTATACGAAACCGTATCCACTCTGCCGATGCTGTGCGATTCCGGACCGCTCATCTTCCCGGCCCAATTGGGGTCGGGGACGGACCGAGACCTCCCATGTTGACCCCACGATAGGAGGCAACATGAGACGCCACCTTCCGGACCATCCCGCCATGCCACACGCGGGGGAAATGCAGTCGGCCCTCATTCATCCACCTGCGCAGAGGCCCTCGGCGCTGCGCGCTTGACGACAAAAAATCCCTTGCCGGAGTAGATTCCTTAGTTGCTCGCCCTTCAGCTGGAGGTGACGAGGTATCGAGTGTTCAGTGACTAGCTGCCGGCTTGCGACCCTCCTTTTCGGCCGAGGAGGCATTGTAAGTATTTGTGGCACAAGGGTTTGCGCGCCGGACTCTATGCTATCTGGGCGGTGGCGCCCGGTCTGGTATCATCACTGTGGTCAGATGATCGCGGCTCCGGGAGGAGCGACGGCTAGCCGTAAAGGCGATCGACACCTCATCATCTCGACCCAAAAAGACTTGCTTATGTGTTTCTTGTGCTGGGTATATGGGAAGCTCTGAGCCTCATCGAGCGAAACCCCCGGCAGGGGCGCGCCAGGTCCCAGCCGACCCGATCACTGGGTACTGCTCGCCAGCCACTCAGTGTCCCAGGCTGGCTACGCCGCTGTCTGGAGTGATCGTCCCACTCCACCTCGCCAGGTTTCTGTCACCGTCCCACCTTACTCCCCCGTCAGCGCTCCGGCGGACCAGTGACTAGCGGCACAACCCGCAAGCGATCCGGATCACTACCGACAAGGCGGACTTGTCGAGCTTGCGAGAACAGTGACGGGGCGTCTTCATGCGGGCGCTGGAGGACTTGCTGGAACATCTCCAGGAAGGCTGCTCCCAATCCCTCAGCCTCTCCCTGGCGGACCAAATGCATGACGTTCTTGAGTATCCGTAGCAGGGCTTCGCCTCGACGTTGCTGGCACTTTTCGGTCACCGCGCGGGGCACCGTCTGGCCGTTCGCCAAGTGCCGCTGGACGGCCGTGAGGTAAGCCAACTCGGCTCCATCGAGAGCCATGGCTGCTGAGATCAATCGCGCTCGGCCCCAGCTGCGCCGTTGGTCTCTGATAGCCTTCAGAGCCCGTCGGCCGTGCTTGTAGGCGTTCTGGGCCGATTGGGCCTTGCCCTGTTGTGTCCGCGAACCGGTCGTGTTCAGCCACGGCTTGTTGTTCATGGAGGCGGCGCGGAGCTATGGTCACACTTGGTGACGACCCGGCCGCCTCAGTGCAAGAGTAGCTAAGTCGCTCCCGCCGTGGCGGCCGAAGAAGGGCCCTAGGCCGGCAGCTACCGCCGCGCCGACCGCAGGTGCCCGCCGAGGACGTGACGTCAGCGATGGTGCGTTGTCCCTTCGTTGTGAACGCCGATCCAGCGACGTAGCATGGGCAACTGCCCGCAAAGGCCGCGGGCAAGGGTATTGCGCATATGCCGTGGACGGCGGTCATAGTGAACGGCCAATGGCGGCCGGGTATCGGCGACCCGTCACTGATGGGCTGGGTAACATTTGCAGCCTATCTCGGCGTGGCCGTGCTTTGCTGGCGGGGTGCACGATCGGCGTGCGGCCCTGTCGAGCAGGGCGTCTCGCGGCGCGGCCGACGTTTGTGGTGGATGTTGGCGAATCTGTTCCTCTTCCTCGCGATCAACAAGCAGCTCGATTTGCAGTCATTGGTCACTGTCGTCGGCAAGAGGCTGGCCGAAAGCCAGGGCTGGTATGAGGATCGACGGATCGTGCAGTTCTGGTTCATTTGCGCGGTCGGTGGAGTCTGCGCGGTGCTCTTGTGCGGACTGGTGTGGCTGACGCGGGGGACGTGGCGTGAGAACTGGTTGGCGCTGGCCGGGACTGCCGCGTTGATCTGCTTCATTGTGATCCGCGGCGCGTCATTCCACAAGGTAGACGATATGCTGGGCTGGCGGGTTTGGGGCGCAAAACTGAACTGGGTGCTGGAGTTGGGCGGGATTGCATGTGTGGGGATGGGGGCCATCCTGAGCATCGCGCGTGGCCGGCACATGCGGCGAGTCGCCGGAGACGGAAGAAGCTCGTAATCCTATATCCGATTTCGATTGTACTGCTTACTGCCTATGCGGCGAGCCAGGGTCTACGGGTTCAATACGTTCAAAACTCCCGCGCCCCCGGACCGACGCGCCGCGCCTCCGCCATGAACGCCTCGAACTGCTCGGCCGTGCCGCCATAGACCCCGAACGTCTCAGGCTCCTCGACGATCTCGTGACAGTCGCTGCCGCCCGTCACCAGCAGCCCGCGACGCGACGCCACCGCTTGCAGAAACGCCCGGTCGGCCTCGCTGTTGGCCTGGTGATCGATCTCCAGTCCGTGCAGCCGGAGCGTATCGACCAACCAGTCCGCCCGTTCATCGTCGAGCCTGACGTACTGACCCGCGTGCGCCAGCACCCGGACCCCGCTCATCTCATCCATGCCCGCCATGCTCGCCGACACGTCCGGATACACCGGCATCTTCGGCACCGCCTCGGCCATCCGCCGCGCCATCGCCGGCCAGTCCTCCAGCGACGCGATCACCCCATCGGCCAGCAGGATCGCCCGCATCACCTGGTTGCTTACGCCGAACCCCTTGTCCGTCCGGCCAGGGTACGTGGCCGCATACCGCCGTCGCAGCTGCTCCACCTCGTACGCATGCCCCAGCGCCTGCAGCGCTTCGGCCCGCCAGTGATCCATCTGCTCGTACCGCGCGCTATGCAGCTCCAGCAGCGCGGCCACCGCCGGCCCGTCGGTCCGTGGAAAATAGTGCAGCGTGTCCACGCTCCCCCAGGGCGTCTGCACCGTCAGCTCGATCCCCCAGACATACTTCACGGATGGAAAATCCTTCGCCGCCGAGGTTGCCTCGGCCAGCGACCCGAAATTGTTGTGCTCGGCGATCCCCACCACGGCCACACCCTTGCACGCCGCCTCGGCGAACAGATCCCCAGGCCGGCCATAGGCGTCATACGAGGATGCCGTGTGATTGTGCAGATCGAAATAAGGTACGCTCATTGCAGCAATGCCTCGCTGGCGGACTGTACACCGCACCCAGGCAAAAGGCCATCGTCAGCGGCTTCATGCCTCGCCAGACGGCCGTCCTCAACGCCGGAACCCGGACCCCCGTCCCTTGCGCTCCTGTGCACATTCCTTGGCGCCGTGCCAGAGGACCTGGCGCGAACGGCCGTAGACGACCCCCGCTTGACCAACCTGGCGCGACCGCTTGAACTACCTGCGCTCACGCGTGGACCGCTCGGCGATCCGGTGCCCGTCTCACCGCACGACAAGCGAGGAAGGCTTTTCCTCAGAGCACTGTGGCCTCAGCGGAGTTGCGCCAGCTTGCCCCCAGAAGCCCTGCCGGCTGGAGTACGTCTCCGACCTGCGACCGGACGACTGCCGGTCGTAAATCATCTCCGGTGGAACGGATCGTAAGTTGCCTGATGACGCAGACTTGCTGAAAACGTCCGGGACACCGGTGGGCGAGGCGCTGCAGTAGGCTCTCGCATCGACGCGCAGACGGCCGCACAGCAGCGGTCGGCAGCCGAACGTCGCGCCGACAAAAGACGCGCCGCCACGACCGCACGGGCGGACGAAGAACTCGCAACACACGATGAAATCACGCCTTACCGAAACGCCACCCCCGAGATTTCCGACTGGGCCCGGCTGGATTCGAACCAGCGACAAGACGATTATGAGTCGCCTGCTCTAACCGCTGAGCTACGGGCCCCCAAACCTACCGGGCGATGTCTGAAACCCGCTTCTCACGACCGTTCGCCGTCGAAGGCACTGGCGGACAAGCCGCCAGTGGCACCCCAGCGGGCAAACCCGCCTTCGCCAGTGGCACCCGAGAAGACCCGACCAAAGTTGTCAGACACAGCCTAGCCGTACCCCAGTATTCTACCACACCTGCGTCAAACGGGTATGCCCCACACCTGATTCCCGCATCACCTACACCCGCCCGCCGATCGGTGACTACCGCTCGCCCTGCGAGTCGGACTGACCGTTGTGTTCGTTGATCAGGTCGAAGAACATGCCCGTGGCTGAACAGAGCTGGGCGATGGCGCCACCCACCCGGCGCTTGCTGTTGATGATCTCCCTCTGCTGACTGAACAGCTCTTGTCGTCGCGAGAGCAGATCGTCGATGTTCAGCTCGCCCTGGCGATACCGGGCCAAACCCTCGTCGTAGTTGCGTCGGTAGCGGTCGAGGTTGCTGGTCAGGTGCTTGATGTTGAGGGTGAGGGTCTTCATGCGGATCATCGGGTCGAGCGTGCCCACGTGAATGTTGTTCTCGCGCGCCCGAATGGCCTGCTGATTCCGCTCGATGTTGGCCAGCGCCTCGCGCTCGAGGCTGGTGGTCACGCGCTCGTCCACCCGCCGAAGCTCGACCGACGCCGACACCTTCCACTGCGACGCGCCTTGGTTGCCCTGGTCGCCCTCGAGGTCCGACTCGCCCGAGAAGATCAGGGCCGCGTCCCACTTGCCCCGGCGGGCGAGGTCCAACTGGGCCTGCGCGTTGCGGACGCCGTTGCGCAGCGTGGCGATCTCCGGATCGGTGGCCAGGCTCAGCTCGAGCAGCCGCTCGCGCGACACGCCGGCGAACGGATTGAACGGCTCGTCGAGCAGTTCGAGTGTCGAGTCGAAGGGCAGGCCGATCGACGCCTTGAGTTCGTCCAGGCGCACCTCGAGCCGCCCGCTGAGGTCGCGCCAGTCGGCCTCGACCGACGCCACCTCGGCCTGGACGCGCTGAAGGTCCGACTCGACGTCGCGGTCGGTTACCTGTCTGATCTCGACGGTCATGTTGCGCAGATCGTGAAGCCAGCGGCGGGGCATCTCGAGCCGATCTCGCGTGTCGATCGTGCCGAAGTAATCGAACAGCGCCCATTGCAGGCGGGTGCGAACGGTTTCGAGATAATTGAGCTTGGCATTATCCAGATCGTTCTGCCGGACGATCTGCTCGCTCGCCCGCTGCAAGGCCTCGCGCGACGCCGACAGCGGATAGCGCAGCGAGCCGGCCACGAACGGGTGGTTGGCCTGCTCGCCGGTCCACTGCTCGCCGGTCACGCGGTAGCCCGTGCTGAAGCTCAGGCGGCTGGTGTTGAAGAACCGCTTCTCGACGAACATCTCGGCCACGTGCTCGCGGTCGCGATACGGCCCGTCGATGGGGTCGCGCTCGCCGGCCACTTTGTTGAACACCCGCATGCCCGGGGTGAGGCTGTCGCGCGAGGTGTAGAAGAAGTCGTAGCGGGCCTCTTCGGCCTTGAACGACTGGTAGCGCTGTTTGATGGCCGGCTGGTTGTTGAAGGCCAGGTTGATCACGCGAACCGGAGCGAGCGCGTAGTGCGCGCTCGGCGGCGGGGTGGGCGCTCCATCGTCCGAGGGCTGTGTAGCGACGGCCGGCATCGAGGTCGGCGTGGGTGCGTCGGCTATGCCGCTGCGGGGAACGGGCATGGCCAGGGCCGATTCGACCGTCTGCGAGGGCAACTCGCCCTTCAGGCCCGCACAGCCGGCGGCCAAGCAGGCAGCGCCTGCGACCAGTAATACGACAGGTCCGCCCCGCCAACCGACCCGCGATGGCAGCGGGCGTGACGCGTGTGTAGTTGTTGGGTGGCCGTCACTACAGCCAGGCACGAGCACAACTTTCCTTACGCAAGTGCGTGGCCGACCTACCCGCAGGAGTACCCGGCGGGTGCCCCGACCGTAACAAACATCGGCTGGTTGCAGGCGGAAAACACAACGGCGAGGTCACCTGTCGGCGGGGTACACGGCTCGCGGGGCGAGGCGTTTCGTGCCCTGGCCACCCACCACCTGGCAGCAGCAATAGACCAACGAGTTTCTGCAACTCTCGGTCAGCACTGCAATTACAAAATGCGCCGCCAGGGACTCGAACCCCGAACCCGCTGGTTAAGAGCCAGCTGCTCTGCCAAATTGAGCTAGCGGCGCGTTGGCCCGCCTACCGCAACGGCGAGCCGCAACTGCGTCAAGAACGCACATTCTAGCAGGCCGTGCATTGAACTCAACCCCCCAGTAGGCGGGCCACGCTGTCGGCCGATTCGTGTCGGCTCGAAGAGATGCGGATGGGGTCAACGGTTATGTGTAGCCTTGGCGAACGGTGTGCACATGCGGCTTCAGCGTCGGCGTGTCAAGTTCCGGACGCAAGCACTGGTCATGGGCTGGAAACAGGCGCTTGAGGCCGGCGCCTGGCCGCGGGTGCCGCGCTAGCGGCGTCTAAAAATCGATCGGCGCTTGCCAATGAGGCCATAACGAGCTATCGTTTCAGGAGTTATTGGCGGCGGTCGACGCGGAGGGACGGGCAGGCGCCAGGCGTGGGGCGCCGTGCGGGGCCGGGCCGAGGGTTTTTATATCGCCGCGGATAGAACCACCTGACCTTCTTTGTTTAGGGAGGGCTTCGATGACAGATTCGTGGCCCGCGAGCCTGAAAGACCGTGAAGGTCCTTTGTTTTTGGGGCTCGATGCCGGGTCGGTCAGCCTGGACGTTGTGGTTACCGATCAGCAGGGCAACCTGCTGGCGCAATCGTATACGCGAACGCATGGCCGCCCTGTGGAAACGACCCTGTCGGTGCTGGAAGGATTGTTCCAGCACGTCAGAGCCAAGCGGTTCGAACTGGTTGCCGGCACGGGCTCGGCTGGCCGGTTGATCTGCCGGCTGCTGGAGGTGCCGTTCGTCAACGAGCTGATCTGCCAGGCGGTGGCGATCAAGCGGCTTCATCCCGAGGTTCGGACACTGATCGAGATGGGTGGGCAGGACAGCAAGATGCTGTTTTTGCCGGCCGGCGACGGGAAGGACCGGCCCATGGTCGACTTCGCCATGAACACGAACTGTGCGGCCGGCACGGGCAGCTTTCTCGATCAGCAGGCGTCGCGCCTGGGGATCCGCATCGAGGACGAGTTCGGCGAGCTGGCGCTGAAGAGCAAGAATCCGCCGCGTGTCGCGGGTCGTTGCAGCGTGTTCGCCAAGAGCGACATGATCCACCTTCAGCAGCAGGCGACGCCGCTATACGACATCGTGGCCGGGCTGTGTTTGGGCTTGACGCGGAATCTGGTGGGCAACTTCGCCCGCGGGCGCGAGTTGGAGCGACCAGTCGCATTCTGCGGGGGCGTGGCGGCCAACAAGGGCGTGGTCCGCGCGTTCGAGCAGGTGTTGAAGCTGGAGCCGGGCGGGCTGATCGTGCCGGCGTGTCATGCCGTGACCGGCGCGCTGGGAGCGGTGCTGGTTCAGGCGGGCGAAGGCAAGGCGGTGGAGTTTCCGGAGGCGGGTCTGTCGCGGCTGCGCGAGCATTTGGCGGAAGCGCGAACCATCGGTCACCGTCTGGCCGGGCTTGCGCCGCCATCGAATGGATCGCCCGAGAGCACAATCTGGGCCGAGCACCTGGTGGGCCGACTCAAGGCGGGCGACAAGATCGACGCCTATCTGGGCGTAGATGTCGGGTCGATCAGCACGAACGTGGTTCTCCTCGACACAGAGCAGCGCGTGCTGGCCAAGGCATACCTGATGACGGCGGGCCAGCCGTTGGAGGCGGTTCGCCGCGGGCTGGCCGACGTGGGTCGACAGGTCGGCGATCACGTAACCATTCGGGGTGCAGCGACGACCGGCTCGGGGCGGTATCTGACCGGCGATTTCATCGGCGCGGACCTGGTGATCAATGAGATCACCGCGCAGGCGACGGCAGCGGCGATGATCGACCCACAGGTGGACACCATCTTCGAGATCGGCGGGCAGGACTCCAAGTATATCAGCCTCGACAGCGGCGTGGTCGTCGACTTCGAGATGAACCACGCGTGCGCTGCGGGGACGGGCAGCTTCCTGGAGGAGCAGGCCGAGCGGCTGGGCATTAACATCAAGGAACAGTTTGGGAATCTGGCGCTGCAAAGCGGCGCGCCGATCCGGCTGGGCGAGCGCTGCACGGTGTTCATGGAGTCGGATCTGCTGAGCTATCAGCAGCAGGGCGCCGAGCGTGACGATCTGGTCGCCGGCCTGGCGTACTCGATCGTAACGAACTATCTAAACCGCGTGGTGGCCCACCGACGTATCGGCAAGCGGGTGTTTTTCCAGGGCGGGACGGCCTTCAACAAGGCCGTGGTGGCTGCTTTCGAGAGCCGTTTGGGGCATGAGATCACCGTGCCGCCGCACCACGAGGTGACCGGTGCGATCGGCGCGGCGGTGCTGGCGAGGCGCTGGCAGGATCGTGAGGGTCGCAGCGAGAGCAATTTCCGCGGGTTCGAATTGGCAAACATCGAGTACAGCGTCCGCAGTTTTGAGTGCGAGCACTGCGCGAATCATTGTGAGATCAAGGAAGTGACGGTCGCCGGGCGCGATCCACTGGTCTACGGCAGCCGGTGCGACCGCTACAACGTCAAGAAGGACACGGTTGACCTGGAGGGCATTCCCGACCTGTTCAAGGAGCGGCAGAAGCTGCTGGAGCAGCACTGCAACCTTTCGAAGGTGCAGGACGACGGCGCGCCGACGATCGGGCTGCCCATGGCCCTGAGCAACTACCAACTCGCGCCGTTCTGGGCGACGCTACTGGGCGAGCTGGGCCTGAAGGTGGTGCTGAGTGGGCCGAGCACAAAACAGGTGATCCACCGCGGGGTGGAAAGCGTTCTGTCGACGCCGTGCTTCCCGGTGAAGGTTGCGCACGGGCACGTGCTGAAGCTGATCGACAAAGGTGTGGATTACATCTGGATGCCCAGCATCGTGTCGATGCCGCGCGAGCACGAAGAGGTGCATCGCAACCACCTCTGCCCGTACGTGCAGACGATTCCCTACCAGGTGATGGTTGCGCTGGAGGAGCCTTTGCGCGAGACGCGCCTGTTGAAGATGCCCGTTCGGTTCGAGGAAGGTGGGGCGGCGCTGCTGAAGTGTCTGGAGCCTTTGTGCGAACAATTCGGCGTGACCAAGCGCGACCTTCAGCGCGGCATTGAGGCAGGGGAAAAGGCGCAGAGCGCGTTCGAGGCGGCGTGCCGCCGGCGAGGGGCGGAGGTTCTGGACAAGGTTGACGAGCTGCCGATCCAACGAGCGGTGGTGGTGGTCAGCCGTCCGTACAACGGATGCGACGCGGGCGTATCGCTGGAGCTGCCGACCAAGCTCCGCAAGCTGGCGGTGCTGCCGATTCCGATGGACTTTCTCGACCTCGATCGGGAGGGCGTGCCGCATGACCGCGTGTTCTCGAACATGTACTGGAAGTACGGGCAGCGGATTCTCCGCGCGGCCACGCGCGTGCGCAAGGACCCGAAGCTGCACGCGGTGTTCCTGTCGAACTTCAGTTGCGGGCCCGATTCGTTCATCATCAGTTACTTCAAGAAGCTGATGGGCGAGAAGCCCGCGCTGGTCTTGGAGATCGACGAGCACTCGGCCGATGCGGGCGTGGTTACGCGGCTGGAGGCGTTTTTGGAGAGCCTTCGGGGCGCCGAGGCGGCCGACCGCATGCAGGGCGAGGCCAGCCCGCTGTACGGCGACGGGCATGTCGATTGCAGCCGGCGGACGCTGTACATCCCGTGGATGGGCGATGCGTCGTACGCGCTGGCGTCGGCGTTTAAGGCGTGCGGACAGCCGGCGGAAGTGCTGCCGATGGGCGACGCCCAGACGCTGGAGGTGGGAAGGCAGTTCACCACGGGCAAGGAATGTCTGCCGTGCATCATCACCACGGGCGACATGGTTAAGAAGGCTTGGGAACCGGGCTTCGATCGCTCGCGGGCGGCGTTCTTCATGCCGGGCGGGTCGGGGCCGTGTCGGTTCGGCCAGTACAACTGCATGCAGAAGTTGGTGCTGAAGGATTTGGGACTGGACGATATTCCGGTGGTGGCGCCGTCGCAGGACAATCGTTTCTACGAAGACTTCAAGCAGTTTCGGCGCGATCCGACGCGGCTGGCATGGAACGGCATCACCGCGTGCGACCTGCTCCAGAAGGTGCGACTGAAGCTGCGGGCCTACGAGGCCGAATCGGGCGAGACCGACAGCGTCTATCAGGCATGTCTGGACGATCTGTGCCGGCTGATCGAGACCGACCCGAAGGAGGACCAGATCGCGGCGTTGATGGAGCGCATTGCGCCGCGGTTCGGGCAGATCGAAACCTCGCAGCAGGACAAGCCGCGGATCGGCGTGGTGGGTGAGATCTACGTCCGCTGTCACGACTTCGCCAACAACAACGTGGTGCGGCAGCTGGAGAGCATCGGGGCCGAGGCGGCGCTGGCCAGCTTCAGCGAGTGGATGTACTACACCAACGTGACGCGGAAGTGGGCGGCGCGGCGGTCGGGCAGTTGGCGCGAGTGGATTCAGAACAGCCTGAAGGACCGCGTACAGCACAAGATCGAGCGGCGCTTGGCCCAGCCGTTCGAGCGGCTGTTCGGCCCGCTGGCGGAGGTGTCGGTCTGGCACGTGCTGGAGCTTGCGAGGCCTTACATTCACGAGAGCTTCGAGGGCGAGGCGGTGCTGTCGGTGGGCAAGACGATCGAGTTCTGCCACGAGGGCTGCGACGGCGTGGTGAACGTGATGCCGTTCACGTGCATGCCGTCGACGATCGTCAGCGGGGTGCTCAAGAAGGTCAGCGCCGATCTGGGGGGGATGCCGACGCTGTCGATCAGCTACGACGGCCAGCAGGACCCGACGCTGCACACGCGTTTGGAGGCGTTCGTGCACCAGGCGCGTGCGTTTCGGCGGCTGCGGGCGAAGCGCGGGGCGCTTGCCGAGGGAGTAACGGCGCATTGACGGGAACGGCGTGCAGCGCACTGGCGGGCGAGCCGCCAGTGGCACCCGTACGACTTTCGCACCCGATAGGCACACCTATCACTGCCATCCCTCATTGAAGTACGCATTCCCCCCTTTTCCTGCCGCACGACTGAGTCACCTCCCGCAGATAGCGTCCATCAGCTGCCTTTGGCGTTCGACGCTTCTTTGGTCCGCTTGAACCAATCGAGGAAGAACCGACCAAACTGGCGGCTCAAAGTCCTCACCCACTCGACCGTGTTTTCGCCTTCGGAAATGAACTGGATGAAGCGTTGGTCATAGTATTCCGCGTGAAAGTGAAACACACCATTCCGGTACCGACGAAGCAGACCGACATTCGGGGACGAAAGGAGTCCGTCAATTGCTTTATCGTGAAGGTGCAGTTTCTTCCATCCTTCGACAACCACGTAGAGTGCAGCGTACCAGTAGCTCATGTAGAGGAAGGTCTGGATCTCGTCACGCTTGCCCTGTTGCCTATTGCTTGCCAACTGGTCGTCGAGATGAATCCACAGCCGATTTGCCCAGATGAAGTACCGGTGCAGAGTGTGGACTGCCCGTTTGACATCGTCGGATGGTATCATCCTTCAGGCCCATGTCCTCAGTGGCTGCCGCTGGAACGCCGTCCAGTTACATGGCATATGGTTCCTCAGTAACACCTATGGGTGGCAGCGCAGCATAGCACCCCTTAATGCCGCGCCATGGACTTCGCCGGGCCCTGCCCCAAACTGCGATACGGCCTCAGCGGACACCGTAATTATGACTGATCCGAAAGAGAATGGTAATACCCGGAGTGGGACGTCCGCCCAGACACCCCGTTCACATGAGGGAAGACACTGTTCGAGAACAGTTCGACAGGGCTCACTGCCTGAAGGCCGTGGCACACGAAAACTCTTACGCGTGTAAGTCCCGGCGCGCCGGGACACGCCCTACGCATTCCTCCTGAAAGAGTTGGCCACCCGTCCTATCACCATAAGAAAACATGCCCACGCAATCCCGACGTACGTCGGGACGTGGACATGCCACCCGGCTAGTCGAACCGCGTGCCGAGGTAGAATCGCAGAACCGGGTCGCCTTGGTCGTGAAGATAGTCGGCCAGCACGCCGCGCAGCTCGGTGAGCCGGTCGTGGCGGGTCGAATCGTCGATCAGGTTCCGCCTCTCGAACGGATCGGCCCGCAGATCGTACAA
>CBFCZG010000059.1:0-16529 GCA_965602375.1 uncultured Phycisphaerae bacterium
GGTCAGTTGCAGGCCGTTCTCGTATAGCAGCGCCACGGTGGTGGCCGTCCGCGAGATGCCCAACCGGGCGCCCAGTTCCATGCGTATCAGCGCCAGCCAGGCCTTGCCCGGCACGTATCGCCCGAATACCGACAGCGCATACAGCCGATACGCCTGCGCGACCGACACGCGCTGGCCGCTTCGCTTCACGGCGTAGCGCCACGCCTGCGAGTTGAAGAAGTAGTATCCCGCCCCCAAAACGACCGACAGCGCCACAAGCGGCCACGCCAGGCTGAACTCGTACGCCGCCAGCCGCTGCCAGCTGGCGACCACCTGACGGGCGATCAGCCAGGCCACGACGCCCAGCAGCACGATCGTCGCGATCCAGCGCAGCACGGTCTTGTTGACTGGCTTGCTCACTCAGGGCGGTCCGATGCCGATGTGTCGCCGTCTGCTGGAGCGGCCGCGTTGCCCCGATCGGCGTGGGTGGACGGCTCGCGCCGGGCGCCGAGTTCCAGACGGCGGACGCGCAGCAGCACCTCTTCGATGAGCCGACGGTTGGCGCTGGCCAGGTCGGCCAGGATGCCGATCATCATCACCACGAACCCCAGGTTCAGCAGCACCCCGGAGATGATCACCGACTGCACGTGCCCCTTGCCCTCTCCCAACGCCACGTACACCAGGTAGCGCACCGCCAGAATCAACCCGACAGTCAGCAGCACACCCCCGATCAGCGAGAACACGCGCAGCGGTCGGTACATCGTGTAGATGCGGAAGATCGTGCCCAGGCTGCGGCGGACGTAGGAGCCGATCGATTTGAACAGCCGCGACGGGCGTGTCTTGGGATTGGTGCGAATCGGCACGTGGGTAATCGCCAGGTTCTGCTGACCGGCCTGGATCACCGTTTCGAGCGTGTAGGTAAACTCGCTGACGATGTTCAGCGCCAACGCCGCCTGCCGGCTGTAGGCGCGGAAGCCGCTGGTGACGTCGGGGATGTCGGTCCGGCTGACACGTCGGACCACCCAACTGCCGAGCCGCTGAAGCTTCTTCTTGAGGGCGGAGAACTCCTCGATCTGCTCGATGGGGCGGACGCCGATGACCATGTCGGCCTCGCCTCGCAGGATGGGCCCGACCAGATCGGCGATGCCAGTGGCCTGATACTGGTTGTCGGCGTCGGTGTTGACGATGATGTCGGCCCCCAGAGCCAGGGCCGCGTCGAGCCCGGCTTTGAAGGCGGCCGCCAAACCCTTGTTGTTGGTAAAGCGGACCACATGGTGCGCGCCGTGCTGGCGAGCCACGTCGCTCGTGTGGTCGGTACTACCATCGTCAATAACCACATATTCGATACAATCGATACCATCCAACTCGCGGGGCAGGTCGGCCAGCGTGGCCGGCAGCGTTGTTTCCTCGTTGTAGCACGGTATTTGGATGATGAGCTTCATGCCGACAGACCGTTTGGCGAGCCTGCGGGCATGCTAGTTGCCTGGAGTCCGGGCGTCAACGCGGGCGGCGCGAGGCGGCGAGCGTTTCAGGACGCTCGCGCCGGGGGGGGTTGATGTATGTAACTGCGTATAATACGATGGGTTAGTGGCTTTGGGGACGGCCTTGGAGGGGCAAAGGTGCGCTCCCGTTCAGTTAGCATTGGAGAGCAAAGGATGCGAAGCATTAGTGTGTTGCTGTGTGTGTCGGTCGTCGTGGTGGCTGCTCCGGCCGCTTGCGGGCAGTTTCTCGATCCCAGCGATCCGAACGTGCAGGTCTTCATCGCCACCGCCGATGGCGGCTTTTCCAAGGTGGGCGGCGAGACGCTGGTGAATCGAGGCGCTTCGGGGTCTCTTCGGTGCAAGGGAAACCAGGAGATGATGGTGATCAAGTTCAATCTGTCCGCACTGAACGGGCAGACGGTCACCGATGCGGAGCTGCACGTGTGTTCGGCCTCCAGCTCGCTACTCTACGCGGCCGACGTGTGCACCATCAACGCACCCTGGATCGAGGGCACCCGCTACAACACGACGGCACTGGCCGGCGAGCCCTGTTGGGCGTACCGCGCCAGGCCGGTCAGCATCGGCTCGCCCGGTCCAAACGACTGGTGGACGTATCCGGGCAGCGACTTCGCGTCGGCGACGTACGGCAACAACGGTTCGCTCGTGTCTTGGGCCTATCCGGCCGACCTGGGGTTTACGACCTACACCGACGGGGTCGGGCGAACCTGGTACCGCATCAGGGTCGATCCCGAGGTGGTCAGCGCCATGGTGTACGACCAGCACGGACTTACGCTGTCAGACACGCGGGGCTATCGCCTTCAGAACAATCTGAACTACACGCGCAATCAGTGGGGCAGTCCCGGTCCGGTGGCACCGAAGCTGTACGTGGTCGGCGGCGTGACCGATACCGACCCGCCCGGCGCGGTGAACGATTTTCAGGCCGAGGCGGGTGACTGGAACGGCGAAGTGCTGCTGAGTTGGACGGCGCCCACCGACGGCGGCGCCACCGGCCGCGCCCTGGGCTACGACGTGCGCTACTCGCTCAGTGCGATTACCGAGGGCAACTTCGCCGCCGCCACACCGGTGGCGCGGTGGCGCATCCCGCGCCCGATCGAGGCGGGACTGTCGCAGAGCATGCTGGTTGAAGATCTGACACCGGGCTCGACGTACTATCTGGCCATTCGGGCATACGACCAGGCGGGGAACACGACGGCCATTGCCACCGACTCGGCAGCGCTGCCGGCACGAACGGTTAAGCAGTTCGACTTCGGCTTGGCCTTCGAGCCGATTCCGGCCTCTTCGGTGCCATCGGCCGAGGGCGTGGTGCGGTATTGGGCCGCGCCCGACTACACGAAGGTCAACCCCGTTACCGGCAACCGTATGGAAGACGGGTATACCGGCTCGGGCAGCGACGGTTACAAGAAGGGCAATATGGTCTGGGACGCCGCCCACAACAAGGTGGTGCTGGAAACGTCGCGCAACGAGACGGTGGCGTTTCAGTTGATCCTGGAGAAGCTTGTCGCCAGCCTCAGTAACGTGTCGGTCACCGTGGACAATCTGATCAGCCCGACCGGCAAGGCCATTCCCTCGACCCCGTACATCGAGACGTTCCGCTGCTGGTACGTGCCGAAGTACTCGGTCTACTACGCCGACGCGTGTCTGCCGTTGTTGCAGTCGCCTTTCCCGTCCACGTTCGCGGTTCCTGAGCCGACCAACGCGATATCAGGCCAGACCAATCAGTCGGTCTGGGTCGATGTGTATGTGCCCACCTGGGCGGCGCCGGGAACGTACACGGGCACGATCTCGGTGGGGGCGGATGAGCTGAGCTCGACGCTCGAGATCGGCCTGGAGGTGCGCGTGCGGTCGTGGGCGCTGCCGGAGTTCCCGACGTTTATCGTCGATATGAACGGCTACGGCACCCCGTGGGACTGGGTTGGCACGACCGACCGAAGTCGATTCCTGGTCACCTCGTTGCGCTACTTCCAGTTGGGTCACAAGCACCGGGCGAACGTCAATACGGTTCCTTACGGCCACTCATTAGACGCCAACCAAAACCCCAATATTCAATCCAACCGGACGCTTGCTTTGACCGGCTCGATGGAGACGGTTCACATTTCGCCAACCGGCTGGACCGATTTCGACGAGGAGTTCGGGCGATACATGGACGGATCGGCCTTCCGACCCGAGGCGGGCTACGCCGGGCCGGGCACTCTCACGCCCATCTCGGCGTTCTACACCACGGTGTTCGAGTCGTGGCCCATCCCGACCTACCCCTCGTACGGCCCGGACGAGGGCAACTACTGGTTCGGCATCTGGCCGGGACCGAACTCGCCTCCGATCGAGTTTCTCGAAGGCGCGCCGGGGCCCGACGTGGCATTTCCAGCCGATTACGAAACCGGCGTCAGGAACGTGGTGGCCGACTGGATGGAGCACGCCCAACAGCAGGGCTGGCATCAGACGTATCAGCAGTTTTACCTGAACAACAAGTGGAGTTGGGGCGGCGGCGGTTTCTCGAGTCTGCACTCGTCGTTCTGGGATCTGGACGAACCGACCCAGGGCGATGACATGCTGGCGCTGGGGTACTTCCACAAGTTGTACAGGCAGGGGGTGGCCGACGCCAACGCCCCGGATGCCAAGAGCCAGTTCCGTGTGGACATCTCGACGCGGACGGGTATGCATCGCGGCGCGTTGGACGATGCCATCGACCTGTGGGTGTGCAGCACGGTCAACGGCTATCACGGCATGATTCCGGCCCGCGAGCTTTCGTTTCCGGGCGATGAGTGGTGGTATTACGGCGGCGGCCACGATCCGGCCGGCAACGGCGTGAACCACCTTCGCCGGTTCCTTCAGGTATGGGCGTGGGACATCGACGGCGCCGTGCCCTATTGGGATTGCTTCCAGACCAATTGGTACACAGCCGATCAGTTGTCGATCGTGTACTCGGGCGATGACGTGCCGGGCGTGGGCGATTACTACGGCGCGGTCGCCAGCGTGCGGATGAAGACCATGCGCCGCGCGCAGCAGGATCTGGAATACCTGGCCCACCTGGCCAACAACGTGAACGGTTGGAACCGAGGGTCGGTCGCGCGTGCTCTTCACCTGATCTACGGCGACTACGGCAGCGAAAGCTTTGACGACCTCATGGAGGAGGACGCATTCTGGCTTCGGGCGGACGTGGCGGCCACGATCGATCAGGACGGTGACCTCGACTACGACGGCGACTGCGATCTGGATGATTTCGCGGTACTCATCGACAACCTCACGGGTCCGCAGGCCGGTAGTGGGCCGGTCTACCTCGAGTCGGGCGGCATCGTAGTGCTCGACGCCGAGGACTACGACATCCTGACCGCCGGGTCGGGGACCTCGAACGACTCTTGGACCCTGCAATCGAGCAGCGACGCCGTGGGCGGCGAGTACCTCGAGGCCCTGCCGGACGACGGCACGTTGATCGACGGGGCAAGCATCGAGACCGACAGCCCGCGGTTCGGCTTCAACGTGCATTTTGCCGACGCGGGTACCTACTACCTGCGGATTCGCGGCTCCGGGCCCGACTCGAACAACCGCAGCGTCCATTTCGGCCTGGACGGCACGCCCATCAGTCAGGACTGGACATCGGCCGTGTGGCTTACGTTCACTAAGCCGTTTGCGTGGGGCTATCGTCTGGGCTCGGGTGCGCTGGCGACGATCACCATAGCGTCGCCGGGCGTTCACTCGCTCGACTTCTGGATGCGAGACGACGGCGTACGGATCGACCGCGTTCTGCTGACGTTCGATGCCGACTACAGACCAGACGATGGCGGACCGGTAGCCAGCCCAAGGGCGACGCCGGGCGGGTATCAGCCGGGCGACCTCGACGGTGACGGCGACGTGGATGTAGCCGACTACGCGATCCTGGCTGAGTACTTTGGCGGATAACGACGGGCGGGTAAGGCGCGACTCGCGCATGGCCTGCCCCCTGTAGGACAAGAATCGCCGCCGCTTGCCTGCAAAGCCGACGGCGGCTTTTTCTTCCCCCGTTCGATTACTGTGCGGGATTCGTGGGTGGGTATTGGGGCAGCGACTTGCCGGATCGGTAGCGCTTTAGCCGAGATCGGATCTCGGTGGCGTAGTGGGCGTCTCCGCGCGACAGCGCGGCCTGAATTGCGCGATCGGCAGTGGTGACGGCGTCATCGAAGCGCCCGGCGGCGGCGTAGGCCGCTGCGAGTGTATCGAGCAGCTTGGGATCGTCCCGACCGACGAGCTGACAGGCCCGCTCGGCCAGTCGTACCGACTCCAGGCCGTTGCGGACCTGATCGTCGCGACTTGTGGCCAACAGCCATGCCAGGCTGTCGAGCATCACGTGGTATTCCGGGCGCAGTTGCACAGCCTGCCGGAAATGGTCCAGGGCGTCGCGGTCTCGGCCCTGCTGCGCGAGGGCATTGCCCAGATTGTAGTGAGCCAATGCATGATCGGGCCGAGCTTCGATCACTCGGCGATAGTGGTCGATCGCTTCCGCCAGTCTGCCACGTCGGGCGAGGGCCAATCCAAGACGGATGTGAGCGTCGGCGTCGTGTGGGGCGATCCTGACCGCTTCGGTGTACTGGAGAAGGGCCTGTTCGTCGCGGCCGACGCTTTCGAGCGCAGCAGCAAGGTTCCTGCGAATCTCGGCGTCGTCGGGGTTGAGGCGAACGGCGGTTTGGTACTGCTCGACCGCCTCCGGCGTCCTGCCGGCCTTGCTGAGTAGTGCGGCCAGGTTGTTGTGCAGATCGGCATCGTCCGGACGAGATTCGACGGCGAGGCGGCAATGCCTGATGGCCTCGTCGATGTCTCCCTCAGCCGCCAGGGTCAGCGCCAGGTTGTTGCGCGCGCCTGCGTGGTTGGGACGAGAACGCAGGGCGGCTTGATAGTGAGCGATTGCTTGCCCCAGCTCCCCGCGCTCGCCCAGAAGCACGCCGAGATTGTAGTGAGCGAGATAGTAATCAGGCTCGATCCGCAGGGCCGCTCCGTATTCCTGCTCGGCTTGTTCGAGTTGTCCGGCCCGCTCATATACCACTCCCAAGTGGTAATGAGGTCGCGCAGGATCGGGCTGATAGTCGCTGTAGTTGCGTCCAGCCACCACGTATAAGATGCCCCCCAACGCGGCTAAAGCGCCTGCCCAACGCCAGTTGCCGGCACGCACGAGTTCGACGCATCTGCATACACCGTACGCCGCAAACAGGAGCAGCAATGGAATGATGGGAACCCGGTACAGCGAGGTCACGAAAAACGGCAGGAAGCTTGCCGAGTACACGACGACAAACGCTAGGAATCCCAACGCGAGAGTGCGCCGATTGCGCACCGGAACAGTTAGAGTTCGGTGCGCGCGCCGCTGGTTTCGAACGTCCAAAAAGAAGACCAGGACACCGAGCAGACCCAGCGACACCACCATCGTGAAATTGCCGACCAGCCAATGCAGAACGCCCGAATGCCTGCGGTCGAAATCAGGTATTTCGTTGTGGGAGATCTCATTGGGGCCCCACCAAAGCAGGAACTTCTTCAATCCAAGCTTGATTGTTCTCATCGGATGGGCGGCCACATAATCCCAGGCGCGAGCCGCGAAGTAGGCCGATACCTCCGAATCACTCAGCGACGTGCCCGTTTTGCGCTGGATCGCTCTGACAAGCCCGCGGTATTCGAAGCATGTGCCGAAATCACCGAAGGGTTCTATCGTGCTGACAAACAGACCGTTTGCGCGCTCGTTATTCCCGATGTAGAGATTGATGCCTGCGTTGGAAGAGATCAGGACGAAGTCGCGAGCCACAAGGTAATTCCGAATCGCCACCGGGGATACGGCAAGAACCACGCCCAGTGCAAAGAAAGCAACGCAGGCCACAACGTGGCGCAAGCCCGATTCCCGACCGATCACCCAGAGTGCCCACAGAATCACCACCGCGCCGAATGGGAGGATCGTGGGCCTCACCACGGCGACCAGCCCAAGCAGGACGCCCGTGACCAGAGCTCGTAGCCAGGTCAGTCTGCTCACCCATGTGGCAAGCGCATACATCATACACAACGTGAGGCTGATCAAGAGCGTGGGCGCGTGCAGCTTACCCTCGAAGTAGATGAACACCCAGTAGACGGCCATCAAGGCGGCGGCGACAAGCCCCACCGTCGATCCGATCCATTTCCGGCCCAGCAGATAGACTAGAACGCAGTTGACCAGCCCGAGCGCCATCTGGACGATCCGCGGCGCCCAGGGGCCGGTCCCGCACACGTAGTACACCGCCGCAAGGAAGAACGGATAGCCGGGCGGACGCAGGTAAGCCGTGGTGCGTATCTGCGGATCGGCGTAACCGTCGGGCACCGTCCAATCGCCCGTAGCCAGCCCGCGAGCCCAGTAATCGTGGAAGGCCGCATCGACTGAATGGTAGGTGAACTCCGGCGACTTGCGCAGTTCCAGCAGGTACGCAATCCGCAGCGACGCGCCGACCAGCAGGATCGCCGCCAGAACCAGCACATGCCACCGGCGCGTTGTTGGCGACGCTTGAGGATCGGAGTTGTTTTGCAGCGGACGGCGCATGTCAGCACGCTTCGCAGCAAGATCGAATCATTCGGCCCCAGACCGAGACTGCGATTGGCATGCTCAGCATACTCAGTTGCCACGTGCAAGAGCAAGGCACACAGGCACGCCCGCCCCTTACTCACGTAGCAGAGCGACTCTTGCCACCGCTTCAGTCGCCCTTGGCGATGTCGTCGCAGCCGCGGCCGTCTTGCAGGAGAAAAACGGGGCGGCCGTCGTTGGCCTCGACGCGGCCGGCGTCATCGCAGTCGGCCGTCAGGTAGCGCAGGGGCTTGGCCCACGGGTCGAGCAGCGTGGGCTTCTCGTCGTGGCGGGCGTGCAGGGCAGGCGGAAGCGAGAGGAGGTAGCCAGCCGAAGCTTCGTAGACCAGCAGGGCGGCAATGGCTTCGTGCGGCTGTCGATCGGCGCGGCCGGGGGGGTAGTCGCCCTGATCCTGCACGTAGGCGGCCAACGCCTTGTTCAGCGCGGCCAGCATGTCCCAGGCGAGTTGGTCCTTGGCTCGCTGGCGGGTCCACTTTGCCGAGCCGGCCAGCAGGAAAAGGATCGCGCCGAGCAGCAGCAGGGCAATCGCGGTTTCGACCAGTGTCATGCCCCGCCACGCGGGGTGGCATGCCCAAGCCCGTCGCGGGCGCGGGCATGTTTCGGTGTAGCCACGTAGGGTGGATCTTTGACCCACTACCTCATGTGCTGTCGATGGCGCGGGTGAATTCATGCCCACGCAATCCCGACGTACGTCGGGACGTGGGCGTGCCACCCTTGCGTTGCGCGAAGATAAAGACACTGGCTGACAAGCAGCCAGTGGCACCCGTCGTCGAACCACGGCACTGGCCTCCAGGCAATAAGGATACGGCTGGTGGGTCGCACTTACAATCGTGCTCCAGATGCAACCACGGCCCTGCTGCGCAGGACCATACCATCCGTTGATGGTAAGCCCAGGCGTGGACGCTGGGCGCGATGCGGGTTAGCTTCTGCGTCAGGAGGACGGGTGGCTCGACGCCATGCTATGAGAGCTGCCAGGTCGCGGCTCGTTGGGATCAGGGGCCATTGTCGCTACGGCAGTCGGTTCGGGAGAGGCGATGAAGTTTGCGGTGGGGTATCAGTTGTCGGAGGGGGGGCACGAGTCGTTCGTCGACGTGGTGCGCGACTACGTGGACCATGTGGGCGAGGTCTACTTTGCGTGGGTGGGGCAGGCGTCGGGCCGGGCGGCGGTGGGCGTGCAGCGGGGATACGTCGACTGGACCGCGCAGCAGCGTCTGGAGGACGACCTGCGGACGTTGCGGCAGATGGGCCTGAAGCTCGACGTGTTGTTCAACGCCAACTGCTATGGCGGGCTGGCGGTCAGCCGGCACCTGGCCGGGCGGGTCGCATCGGTCATCGAGCACCTGGGCGAGACGGTCGGCGGCGTCGAGGCGGTGACCACAACGTCGCTCACGGTGGCCCGCACCGTAAAGAAGCACTTCCCGGACGTCGAAGTCCGCGCATCGGTCAATATGCGGATCGGCACGGTCGAGGCGATGCGATACGTGTCGGACCTGTTCGACGCGTTCTACCTCCAGCGCGACGTGCAGCGGGACCTCGCCTACGTGCGCGACGTGAGCGCCTGGTGTCAGGACAACGGCAAGGGATTGCTGATGCTGGCCAACAGTGGGTGTCTGCAGTTCTGCCCCGGTCAGACGTTTCACGACAACATGGTGGCCCACGACGCCGAGATCGACGAAACGGTGAATATCGAGGGCTGGACGCCGCACGTGTGCTGGAATGTCTACCAGGATCGGGCGCGGTGGCCGGCGATCCTGCAGGCCACGTGGGTCAGGCCCGAGGATCTACATCACTACGAGGGACTCATCGACGTGGCGAAGCTGGCTACGCGCATGCACAGCCATCCGCGAATGGTGCTGCACGCATACGCGAACTGCCAGCACGAGGGGAACCTTCTCGATCTGCTCGAGCCGGGGTTCGGGCCGATCTTTGCCCCGTATGTGATCGACAACCGACGGTTCCCGGCAGACTTCTTCGAGCACATCTCGACGTGTGACGGTCGGTGCGATCGATGCCAGTACTGCCGGCGCGTATTGGAGCAGGTGTTGGTGAGGGCGGAGTAGGAGGGGGGACAGCCCCGTCGTCACTCATGACAAAACATGGGGAGCCGCCCCTTATTGCTGTGCGCTATCACGCCGGACGAAGCTCAAACTCGACGCCCACGCGGTAGCCTCCCGCCGCGGGGGCCGTGTGAACAACGTGGGCGGGCACCCACGGGCACGCCTCGCCGTCATCGGCATAGCGCAGAACGACTTTGGCCCCAAGCGGCAGCACGCGACGGACCACCAGCCCCATGCCGCCCTCGCTGACGTCCAGACCTGTAGCGAAGATCTGCTGTTCGGAAGGCGTACCCTGGTTGAGCAGTACCTCGATCGCGGCCGGCCAGACGAAGCGCAGGTATCGGCGTCTTCCCCGGGCGGCTTCGCCCCGCCCCTGAGCGGCCGCATCGGCGACCCAGGCCGCCACGGTTCGGGTGGCATCCGGCAACGTTTTCGTGTCTTGTCCAGCCATGGTCAGTCTCTGGTCGGCAGGCCTTAAGATACCATCCTTATTTTGTCGCAACATATCGGCAAACGCATGGTTTGCCTCAACGAGGATATCGGCAGACCAACTATGCGCAATAACCACAACATAAGTTATCGGACGCAAAAAGGAGCTTTGATCGCTGTTGCTTGTTTTCTTGTCGCGTCAGGTGTGAGCGACAAGCCGCACGCCAGAGCCCGACGCACACGAAGCATCGCTCGAAACTACGCCTCACGAAACGTGCGGATTGGCCCGCAGGGCGCTGATGGGTGTGGGCCAGGGGAAGTGTTCCATGGCAGCCAGCACGTCGGGGCCGAGCTTGACGTCGGCGATGCTGGTCTGATCGTCCTCGGGTATGACGACGGGGATGGGCACGTGGCCGTGGCGGGCGATGGTTTCGGGGTTGGTCTCCTCGGCGAGGGTCGCCTGCTTGGGCATGTAGCGATTCAGCACGACGGCGGCGATCTTTAGATCGCGGGCGCGGGCGACTTCGAGGGTGAGCAGCGTATGGTTGACCGTGCCGAGCGTCGCGCGGGCCACGATCACCAGCGGCAGGGCAAACTCCTTGGCCAGGTCGGCTACGGACACCTTGTCGGCCAGCGGCACGAGCAGACCGCCCACGCCCTCCACCAGCACCACGTCGCTGTGGCTGCATACGCGAGCGTAGGCGTCGCGGATGGCGTCAAAATCGACCGGTCGACGCGCCCGTCTCGCCGCCGCCGCCGGCGCCAGCGCCGGGCCGTACCGCACCGGGGTGATCACATCGAGCGGATCGGGCGAATCGGCGAAGTAGGCCAGGTAATCGGTGTCCTCGCTGACCAGGCCGAGACGAACGCGGCGCACGCATCCGGTGGCCACCGGCTTGAACACCCCTACGCGCAGCCCTCGCCGCTGCAACAGCACGGTCAGCGCGGCCGTCACCACCGTCTTGCCCACCTCGGTGTCGGTGGCGGTGACGAACAGGCCGGGAATGTTGCGGCGATCTTTCTGGGCCATGCGGCAGTTACCCCTCATATCCGTCAGCCCGACCGGCGGGCAGGTCGGCCAGCACCTCGTCGATACATCGGGCCGTCACGCTCATGAGCTTATCCAGATGTTCCATCGAGATCGACAGCGGCGGAAACAGCACGATCACGTCGGCCAGCGGGCGAATGATTACCTCGTACCGCCGCGCGTGCATGCACACTTTGGCGCCGACCTGTTGCCCATAGGGAAACGTCTTCCTGCCTGGCCGGTCGGCCACCAGCTCGATGCCCGCGATCAGGCCACACTGACGAACGTCGCCAACGTTTTCGTGCTGAGCAATTCTTGCCAGATGCCGTTGCATGCAGTCGATCTTAGCAGGCAATTGGGCAAGCGTCTGCTCGCGCTGGAACAGCTCGATGTTGGCCAGAGCGGCCGCGCAGCCCAGAGCGTTGCCGGTGTACGTATGTCCGTGATAGAAGGTCTTCTGCTCGTCCATGTCGCCGAGGAACGCGTTGTAGATTCGGTCGGTGGTCAGCGTCGCAGCCAATGGCAGATAGCCGCCGGTAAGTCCCTTCGACAGGCACATCAGATCCGGTACGACGTCTTCCTGCTCGCACGCGAACATCGTACCGGTTCGGCCGAAGCCGGTAGCCACCTCGTCGGCAATCAGCAGCACGTCGTGCTCGTGGCACAGTCGGCGAACACGACGAAGGTAGCCTTTCGGGTGAACGATCATGCCGGCGGCGCATTGGACGAGCGGCTCGACGACCACGGCTGCGATCTGTCCGCGATGCCGGGCGAGAAACTCGCCGAGCTTGTCGGCGCAGGCGAGGTTGCACTCGTCGGGCCGGCGCCCCAGCGTGCAGCGATAGCAATACGGCGCGGGCGCGCGGTGCGTCTCGAACAGCAGCGGGTGAAACAGCGAGTGGAAGGTCTCGATGCCGCCCACGCTGACCGAGCCGATCGTATCTCCGTGGTAGGCTTCGTGCACCGCGACGAACGCGCTGCGCTGCGGGTGACCCCCGTGGTGCCAGTACGCAAACGCCATCTTGCAGGCCACCTCGACGGCTGTGCTGCCGTCGTCGGAGAAAAACACCTTGGTTAGCCCTTCGGGCGTCAGCTCGACCAGGCGCCGCGCCAACTCGACGGCGTTGGGCGTGGTCAGCCCCAACAGTGTGCAATGGGCGATGCGCCCAAGCTGATCGGCAATCGCCTGATTGATGTGCGCATGGTTGTGACCGTGGACGTTGCACCAGATGCTGGCGACCCCGTCGATGTATTCGCGGCCGTCGGCGTCGACGAGCATGTCGCCCTGTCCGGCGACGATTACCAGCGGGTCGGTCTGATTCCATAGTTTGTGCTGCGTAAACGGGTGCCAAAGGTGCTGGCGGTCCCATTGCTGGATCCGGCGGGTGTCGCTCGGTGCGGCCTTGGGGGTTTGGCCAGACATGCTACTTCACCCGGACGGTAGTTCCGACCCGCGCCCCCAGTTGCTCGGCGGCGCTGCCTTGATTGACGGCCACCTCGAGCAGGTCCGCGCTGCCGATCAAGGCCAATGCCTCGCCAGGCGCAACGTTGGCGTAGCTCGATCGAAGAGGCCCAAGGTCGCGCCGATCGATCCAGACGCGCAGGCCGCTGTGGCCCTGTGCGGCGTGGGCAAGCTGCCCACGCGAGATGTTGGTCACCAGGTTGCCGAATCGGTCGATGTAGATGACCTGTCCGACGAGCCCGTCGGCGGCGGAGCTATGGGCGACCGGCAGGTTCAGCAGCTCGAGTCTGTTTGTGGGCGGGCCGACGTTGGCCAGCGGCAGCCCGCGCGACAGATGGGCTGCCACCGGCGCGAAGATATCGCGTCCGTGGAAAGTCGCCGAGACCGGCTGCACGAAAAGCTGATGGTTCTGCACCACGTAGAGTTCCTGGAGCCGGCAGTCGCGATGAACCAGGCTGATCGCGCCGTTGTCGGGCACCAGGACGATCCGACCCTCGTAGCAGGCGGCCAGGATGCGGCGATCGGTACCCACCTGAGGATCGACCACCGCGACGTGAATGGTTCCCTCGCCAAACGCCGGCCAGACGCTTCGCAGCACGAACGCCGCCTCAGTCACCTGCTGCGGCGCGATCTCGTGGCTGATGTCGACGATGACGGCGGTTGGGTCGATCTGAAGGATCACGCCCTTCATGGCGGCGACGTAATGGTCGCGCCGGCCGAAATCTGTCGTCAGCGTAACAACAGCCATACATAATCCCCACACCCAGCCGACCGTAATCCGCAAACCCAATGTATGAGTCGCATGGCCAAGCTGTCAATCCGGCCCGTTGTTGCGACTCCGTCCGATCCGTATCGCCGCGCGTAACACCCGGTCCGGGCATGGACAGCGAGGCGTCGGGCAAATAAGATGCATTCGCCTCATTTCGATTGGTGTGGCACGATGGACCAGCAGGAAGGTGAGTGGGTCGGCCGGGCGCGACGCGATATGGTCGAGCATCAGTTGCGCCGCCGTCACATTACCGATCAGCGCGTGCTGTCGGCGATGGCCGAACTGCCGCGCGAGCGATTCATCGGTGACTCGATGCTCTGCGAAGCCTACGACGATCGGGCACTGCCGATCGACTGCGGGCAGACGATTTCACAGCCGTACATGGTGGCCGTCATGACCCAGTGCCTCGAGATGGCGCCCACGCATCGGGTGCTGGAGATCGGCACGGGCTCGGGCTATCAGACGGCCGTGCTGGCGAAGCTGGCCACCCACGTCTACACGGTGGAGCGGATTGAGCACTTGTCAAAGCAAGCACAGGCGCACCTTTCCACATTAAAGATTGCCAACGTCAGCTTCCGTGTGGGCGACGGCACGCTGGGCTGGGCCGACCACGCGCCGTACGACCGCATATTGGTCACGGCCGGGGCGCCGGCTGTGGGGCAGGCGCTGGTCGATCAGCTCGTCGACGGCGGGCTGCTGGTCGTGCCGGTGGGCGCACCCGACGAGCAGGTGCTTACCGTCGTGCAGCGTCAGGGCGATCGGAAGATCGAGAAGCCGTCAATCGCGTGCCGCTTCGTCAAGCTGATCGGTAACGAAGGCTGGGACTGAAACGGCGGGCCGAGATGGGCGGGCAAACGTGGGGCGCGTTCAACCCGCCTTCCTGTGTCTCTATTGTCAGGACGGCGGGCGCGGGTGGGGATTGAGCAGTTCACCCTACCGAGGTGTGTCGCATGGACATACGCAAGGCGTCGCCCGACGACAACCAGCCGTTGCAGGACCTACAGGCCCGATGCCCGCAGGGCACGACGCTGGTCGTCTCGCTCGTCAACACGCCCGACTTCTTCGCTCGGGTCAAGGCCTATCCGGCCTACCGGGTGTACGTGGCGTGCGAAGGTAACAGGATCATCGGCTCGGGTGCTGTAGCGATCCGAGACGGCGTGATCGACGGTCGGCCTTGTCGCGTCGGCTACGAGTTCCAGGCCTTCGTCGCGCCCGAGGCGCGCCGCAAAGGGGTAGCCGGCGCGCTGCATCGCTGCCGCGAGCAATACCTCATCGAGCAGGGCGCGGCCATGTCGTACGCCATGACGCTCGAGGGCAACTCGCCGGCAATGGCGCACCTGGAATATGAGGGCTTCGCCCCGCACCGCACCCTGGTCATGCCGATCCTGCACGTTTACCGCCAGATGAGCGTGCCGGCTGCCGCGAAGATCAGATCGGCCCAGCGCAGCGACCTGCCCGCCGTGGCTGAGTTGATGAACCATACCTGGCAGGGCTGCGATCTGCATGAGCCGACGTCAGCCGAGCGTTTGGCTGCCTTCATCGAGCGAACGCCTGCCTACACCCTCGACGACCTGCTGGTTCTGGAGTCGGGAGGGGTGATCGCGGCCTGCCTGGGCTGCTGGGATTGGAGTACGATCATCCGTGTCAGCGTGGAAGCCTTGAACTGGAAGCTGCGCATGACGCGCGTGATGACTGACGCCATGCGCTGGTTTCGGCCCACGCCGAAGGTCCCGCGAATCGGGGCGACGCTCAGGCAAGGCTGCCTCACGCCCATCGGCTTTGCAGCCGTCGAGCAGTTGGTCCCGCTGCTGCGCTGCGTGAACAACCGCGCGCTGGCCCGAGGCGTCGAGCAACTGTTGTGGCTGTGGGAGCCGGGCCACCCTCTGCTGCGCTGTTTGAAGGGATTTTTCCGCACGGACGTGGCCATGCGTCTCTACATCAAGCCTCTTGGCGATGTCTCGCTGGCCGCAAACCCCGTGTTCGTCGACGCCATCGATCTATGACTTCGTAGGGCGGGTTCCTTGGTCTGAGCTTGTCGAAGACCACCCGCCATCATTTGCTTGTCGAGTGGTGCATACCTTCAGGGGTGGCGTACGCGATGATTCAGCTACCACTTGATCGCTCGTCCGACCAATGCGACAGATCGATGCCCTCGTCGTGTCAGCCGCCCTGGAAAAGGTGGGCCACTGCCTCTGTCGAAACCTGCGCTGCGCAAACCCTGACCCCCTCCTGCTTGCTGGCGGTCCGCCCGCCCTGTGCAGCAGCAGGCGGTGGCTGGATCGGTGCACGGTTTCGCAGCTTTCTCGACGGTCTCAGCCCCGGCCCGACCGGGCAGCCGTGGTGGACTCCGTATTACGGTTCAGTTTCTTCCTTCTCTTCCTTCTCCGTTGCCGGCTTCGCGCACATCGGGCACTTCATCGCAGGGTGCTTTTTGCCTTCGCCCATCGTTAGCTTCTGCATCATGTCCTTGTGCATCGCGTGCATGTGATGTTTCATCTGTTTGTGCATGCTTTGGTGCTGATGTTCGAGCAGTTGCTCGGCCTCGGCGATCTTCGCAACGGCCAGCTGGGACTCGTCGGCCTCGGCGGCAGCCTTGGCCTCGACCAGCACCGCCTTGAGCTTGGCCATCGTTGCCATGTGCTTCATCTGCATCGCGCACACGTCACACCCGGGCGGTGTCTGCGTTGCCATTTTCTCTTTTTCGGGCTTCGGCAAGTCCTGCTGGTGCTGCTCGTGCCCCTCCTG
>CBFCZG010000060.1:0-16460 GCA_965602375.1 uncultured Phycisphaerae bacterium
CACCGATTACCTGAATCCCCGCGTCACGGTAGCGGGCCAGCATCGGCGCCTGCTCGGCCACACGACGCGGATCGTCGTACCCGTACAGCCAGCACACTAGCGCCCCCAACTCGCGGACGCGACGAAGATCCGAACGGCTCTGTCGGCGAAACATGTCATCCCACATCAGAGGCCGGCGACCGTGCCTCCGCACGTGCCCGCTGACGGTCTCGATGTGCCGCAGTAGCAACTCGTCCTTGCCGTGCCGGGCGACGAACCGCCGACCCCGCTTCCCGCTTCCCAACCCCCATGCCTCGTCGGCACCGATGTGGAAGTCACGGTCCGGATGCACAGCGACCATCTCATCAATCAGGTCGGTGATCAGCGCCACAGCACGTGGGTCCAGCGGATCGATCTCATTGACCAGCCCCGCCTCGCGAAACCGCGCGTACCGCGGATGCTTCAGTACGTACTCCAGGTGCCCCAGCGTCTGCTGGAGTGGAATCACGCGGACGTAACGATCCGCCGCATACCGTACGAGCGACCGAACCTGCCGCTTGCTTAACGCCAATCGCGACGCTACTGCCGCGTGCTTGTCGAAGGCGAGCTTGTCTTCCCATTCCACTACCACGGTGTTGAACTTCAAATCCGCCAGACGATCGATCAGCCGTCGCAGGTTCGGCCACGTAGGCATCAGACCTTTCAGGTCGAGGTGGACCGCCCGCAGCCGCGTCGCAGGCCAATCGTCGATCCGAAGCAGCGGCAGCCTTTCCTGCTGTCTGGCCAATTGCAGAAGCGTGCGGCTGCCGTAGAACAGACCTGCCTCGTCGGCGCCGCAAACAGTCACGCCGTCCCCGGCGATCCGCAGGCTGTAACCTTCGGGTCGGCGGACGGGGCGTTCGAGTTTGGCCTTTCGCTTCGTGTCCGCTGGCCCCCACACCAGATGGAACGGCTCCACACCGGGCTCCGCGACCTCTATCAGCCTCGCGCCGAGTTCCTTGGCCAGCGAGGCAGCCACGCGTCGAGTCGCGTTCCCCACGTCGCTCGAGATCCGCAAGGACCAACCAGTTTTTCGTCGCACGTGGCCCCGCCCCGAGCGAATACGTTGCGGGCGTGGCAGCAATGACAACTCACCGACAGGCATACGGCTGACCCCTTCTCGCTTGGAACCATCTGACGGGCCCTATTATAGGAATATGCCGCACGCCCACCAGCCAGCCTCTCGGTGCCGCGCACGACGCTTGGCGAAGCCGCCTCCACGCGGTATCCTGGAGACGTTATTAGATGCCCCGGGTCCCAGCGTCGGGCAGCCTGACCGTCTCGAACCGGTATCCTGGGGGCCAGATCAGATTGTCTTCGTCATCATAGCTTCGTAAGGAGTCTTCCATGCTGCTGCACATTCTGCGTACCGTCTTCATCCTGCTCGTGCTGGCGGTCGCCATGATCTATATCACCGGGGGCACCGACCAGCCGTCCGAATCAAAGCTTCTCTTCTACCACCGTGATGCCGTACTTCTGGGCGCCATGGGGCTGGCCCTGGCAGTCCTGGCGGTGGACATTCTGATTCCACGCAAATCTCTCATGGCCATCTCGGGGCTGTTCTTCGGCCTGATTGTCGGGCTCGTGGTGACCTACGCCCTCTGCCTGATCGTCAACCTCATGATCGACTCGTTTGCCCCGAGGCTCAGACAGCCCATCGTCCAGGAAGTCGTCACCCAGGTGGAAGGGCCCTTCGGAAAGGTAACCAAGGAGCTTCAGGACGAGATCGTCGGTTATCGAGACACATCGTTCATCGCTGCATTGAAGCTTCTTCTGGGCGTAATCGTGTGCTACCTGGTCGTCAGCTTCATCCTCCAGACCAAGGACGACGTGCGTTTCGTCATCCCCTACGTCGAGTTCAGCAAGCAGGTCAAAGGCACCAGGCCATTGGTGCTCGATACCTCCGTCATCATTGACGGGCGGATCGCAGACATCTGCGAGACGCACATCATCGACTCACCTCTCATCGTTCCCCGCTTCGTCCTCCAGGAGTTGCACACTATCGCCGATTCGGCCGACCGGCTCAAACGCAACCGCGGACGGCGGGGCCTCGATATGCTCAAGAAGCTACAGAACTCCACCCATGTCGAGGTGCAAATGCTCGATCCCTCCCCGATGATCGATCGACCGGGCGAGGGGGTCGACCAGAAGCTCGTCGCTCTGGGACGGGAGCTGGACGGCCGCATCGTCACCAACGATTACAACCTCAACAAGATTGCTCAGCTGCGCGGCGTGCAGGTCATCAACATCAACGACCTGGCCAATGCCGTCAAACCCGTCGTGCTGCCCGGCGAACACATGAATGTGCAAATCATCAAGTCGGGCGAAGAGCCCGGCCAGGGCGTCGGCTACCTAGAAGATGGAACCATGGTCGTGGTCGAACAGGGCCGCAGCAAGATCAACAGCACCGTCGACATTGTGGTGACCAGCGTGCTGCAAACCTCAGCGGGTCGAATGATCTTCGGGCGAATCGAAGGCGCCTCGCCACTCGAAAGGCCGCCTCGACGGCGAAGTCGAAACCACGCATGACCGTGCTCGGCTCGGCCCTGACCGAATGCTGCCCAAAGCCGCTCACGCGCCGTCGATAGGGCCGACCAGCCGTCTGTACTCGTCCTGGCAGAACCGATCCGTCATGCCGGCGACGTAGTCGCACACCACACGGTAAACGCCCTGATCGTCGATGCGTCGGGCGAAGCGCTCCGGCAGAAGCTGCGGCCGTCTCACATACGTCTCGAACAACCCCCCAACCCACCGCCGCGCCTCGGCGTCCATCCGCGAAAGGCGATCGTGTAGATACACACGCTCGCGCAGAAACGCCTCGAGCTGGTCCCATTGCCTCGCCCGCTCGCCGCCCGAGCCCACGATCGGCTCGACGGCCGCCTCGACGTCCTCGATCCTCGTGATGCCCAACACGTCGATCTGCCGACGCGTGTGCGCCACGACGTCATCCAGTAAGGCATCAACCAATCGATCCAATACGGGCCGACGCACCGCCGCCGGCGACAATCCGGCGAACTCACCTCGCAGCGGCTCGACGGCCTCACGCCACAGGTCGAGTGAGTCAAGGTCATCGCCGCCGATCAACGCAGCCCCAATCGCGTCTTCCAGATCGTGCATGTCGTACGCCAGCCGGTCGGCCAGGCTGGCCGCCTGTCCCTCCAGCGATCCGCATCGGCCGTCCGCCAAGGGATGACCGCAGGGCCGATCGTACCGGCTGTGGTGCCGGGCTACCGCCTGACGCACTTCGACCGTCAGATTCAAACCCCGAAACGATGGATACGGATGTTCCAGGTACTCCACAACGCGCAGCGAATGACCGTTATGGTCAAACCCCCCGTGTTCCGCCATCAGCTCGTCCAGCGCCGCCTCGCCGGCATGGCCGAACGGCGAATGCCCCAGGTCGTGCACCAGCGCGACAACCTCCGCCAGATCGGCGTTGAGACCCAGTCGCCGGCACAGCCGACGCGCAACGTGAGCCACCTCCAACGTGTGCGTCAGACGTGTGCGAAAATGATCGCCCTCACTGGTCAGGAAAACCTGCGTCTTGTACTGAAGTCGCCGGAACGCCGCGCTGTGTATCACGCGATGTCGGTCCACGGCCAAAGGCCCCGCTTCGGCCTCATCGTCCGCCCACGGGTCGGGGTGTTCGCGAGCGCCGCAGCGAGCCGACCGCAGCGCGTACGCCGCCAGTTCTGCGTCACCACGACGGTCCGATGGCTCATTCGGTGTGCTCATCGGCCAGGCAGCGGTTCCGCCCGCGGAAGCTTCAGTTGCCCCGAACGCTCCACCAGCAGGCCGTAAAGCTTCTCGAGCGCCTCAGGAATCACCCGTACGTGTCCCAGCACCGCCATGAAGTTGGTGTCGCCCTCCCACCGCGGCACCACGTGGATGTGCATGTGATCGGGCAGCCCAGCCCCGGCGCAGCGACCGAAATTCATCCCCACGTTAAAGCCCTGCGGGTTCACCACGTCGCTCAGCAGTTGCTGCACGTCCCGCGTCATGGCCAGCAGCTCGATCATCGCAGACCCGTCCAGACCGTCAAGATCCGCGACATGCGCCGCCGGCGCCACCAGCACGTGCCCGCTCGTATATGGGAACCGGTTCAACACGACCATCGTCGCACCCCCGCGCCACAAAACGAGGTTCTCCCGGTCCCCCCCGGGCTCGGCCCAATAGCGACAAAGGAAGCAGCCTTCGTTCTGCTCCGCCTCCAACGAACGGATGTACTCCATTCGCCACGGGGCCCAAAGATTCTGCTGCGACGCTGACATGGTTCCAATCCGCAGTCTATCTGTCGGACCAACTCCCATCAACGGGGCCGTTCTCGGCGCAGGCGCAATGGGTCAGACGCCCCACTTCGCCCCGAACGTCGGGTCGGTGAGCGGGCCGTACAACTCCGGCCGGCGATAACGCTGATAGTGATGGGTCCGACGCCGCACCGTGTAGAACAGGTCGGCGTCGATATCCGCCACGGCCAGGTCCTCGCCGGTCTTCGCCGTCTGGGCGATCACATGGCCGTCCGGATTGACCACCATCGAGCAACCCAAAGCATCCTCGCCGCTGTTGCTGCCCTGATTGATGAACGCGCAGTAGACCGCATTATCGAACGCCCGCGCCCGCAGCCACGTCAGGATCCAGTTGCGCGCCTGCTGCTGCGCGTCGGGAATGCTCATCTCCTTCCAGAGGTTCCGTCCGGTCGTCACGTGCGGCATGAGAATCAGATGAGCGCCCCGCAGCGCCAGAATCCGATGCGCTTCCGGATGGTGGTTGTCGTAGCAGATCAACGTCCCCGCCATGCACGGACCGATATCGTGCACCGGAAACCCCTGCCCCGCCTTGAAGTACACGTGTTCCCCCCCGGGAACCAAGTGCACCTTGTGATAGCGCCCGATCAGCCCGTTCGGCCCCACCAACAGGTACGCGTTGAAGACGTCGTTGCTTTCGGCAAGCTCGTGCATCCCGGCCGTGACCACCACGTTGTTCTCTCGCGCGATCCGCACCAACTCCTGCGTCGTCGGGCCCTCCGGCACGGGCTCAGCCATCTCGTACTGCCAGTCGGCTACGACCCCCCATGCCGGGGAGACGCGCCCGCCGTCGCCCTTGATCGGCTCGATCTTCTCGCGGTCCGGATCGCGGAACCGATACCCGCACACCGCCTGCTCCTGGAAACACACCACGTGTGCCCCCTGCTTGGCCGCCTGCGCCGCCAGTTCGGCAATCTTGGCCAGATTGGCTTTCGTGTCCGCAACCACGGGCTCAAACTGCGCCACCGCCAGCCGGAAGCTTCGCATCATGCTCATGTAGGCTACCTCCCAACCACTCCATCGAGCGCCTCGATTTGCCGGGTCCGTTACCGCGAGCGGCCATTATAGCAGGTGTCTCCTCCTCCCGTGGACTACGGCCACGAGCACCATTCCAGCCACCCATCGGGTGCTGCGGCGTCCGTTCGTGTGGAACATCTACCCATTTGCTGGTTATAGGACTCTATAAGTGGGTAATGCCGCACGCCCTAGGCCGCGTTTGGGCAATACTGCTACGTCCCCGCGCTTATTCGCACCGCCATCAGACTGGCACACCCTTTGCTCAAGGACTCCAGATGCCGTCGCCAGATCATTCGCCGAAGAACGGGAAGGGGAGAAGAGCAATGCAGGCGCCAAAGAACAATAGACTTGCCGGAAGGGAGCTGATCGACCAGTGGTTGAAAGAGGCCACCGCCTTCGGGCCGTCTGCGGGTCGAGGCCTACGCTCGACGGGGCCGCGATATTACTGGACGGCACCGTTGGACCTCCACCTCGACTCCTGCCTGGTCGCAGCTACCGCCTGTGATATCAGCCATACCGACCTGACGCTCCACTGCCGCCAGCGGCTTCAGGTCCGCACGCGCGTCGTCGTGTGCCTGTCCGGTCAGAACGTCGGCGTGCCGGCCAAGGTCATCACCCGGGCCAGGACGCTCAACGGTTTCATCTACGGCCTGCAGTTCGAGCTTGAGCCCGATACCACGCCTCAGCCTCAGCGGCAGGCCACCGGCACCGATGTAGACGAAAACGGTATCTCGGCGGCGTTCGCCGCCTGGCAGCGCTGCTGCGGGTGCCCGGCGGCCTAGCCCTCGCCCCGCTGCACTTGCACCTCAACGACCTGGCCGGTCAGCACGTCTCGGCACGAAACCACGTACACGCCGGCCGGGTCGTTCGCCGCCAGCGGAACAAGCCATTCGCCCGAACCCGCCCGAATCAGCGTGTTGCCACCGTAATGCCGCAACGGCCGGCCTTGCGGATCACGAACCTCCACGTGCACCGCCCGCACCACCTCCGACGTGGGACTGCTCAACCTGATCCTCACGTGTGGACCATCCCGGTGGGCCTCCGCCTCGATCGGTGGCAGCGGCTCGTCGGCCAGCACCAGCACGGGCGCCGACCACGCATCCAAGTTCATCGAGTGGCTTTCCATCTGCCCCAGCGACTTACCCGCACGCTGATCGTAAACGTGCACCGGCCGGTCGAACTCCAGGTTCACCTGCTCGGTCTTCTCGAAGACCGAATTGTCTACCTCCTCCGTCCCGCCAATCCCCCGGTGCGCCAGACTGATGTTGCGCGTAATCCCCACCACCCGCACACCGCCTCCGGCGTGGAACACGTGTGTCTCCGCCGCAGGCAGCGGCGCGCCGATCTGGCTCGACTTCACGCGGACCGCCGGCCTGAGCCCCGCATCGGCCAGGATCGCGCCGACACGCTCGCCAAGCTCCAGCTTCGCCCCGGGCTCGGTGCGTTCGGCCATGTACGGCTCGACGTTGACGTTCAGCACGTGCGCGTTGCCATGCGCCCACAGATCCGCCAGCCGCGGCTGGGCGAGCCACTTGCCGTGTTCGTCGGTCAGACCGCAGAACCGGTCGGCTATCACCACCCCGCCCGCCTCGACGAAGCGGCGAATCGCGTCGGCCTCCGCCTCGCTGATCGCGATTACCTCCGGCAGGATCAGCACCTTGTACTCGCCCGTTGCCAGGTGCCCCTGAAGGGCCTTCTCAGCCGAGATGACGTCGTACTGTAAGTTCAGATCTTCGATGACCCGAAACCACGTCGTCCGCAACAGGTTGCGGCGATTCGTCGGATACAGATTCCAACTCCGCAGACCCACCCAGCGCCGTCCCTGGTGCATGTTGCTCCGCCAGTAGTCCACGCGGATCGTCGGATGCGAGTAGTAGATCGCGATCCCGTTGTTGTCGCGCCGAGACGCGATCAACTGCTTGGCAACGCCCGACTCGATCTCCACCAGCGTCGGTCCCAAGCTCGTAGCCCGCTCGGTCGGCGTTTTGTCCGGCTGGCTGAGGAACTTGTTCTTCGGCTCGTCGTTGTCCCAGAAGATAATGCCACGATCGCCGTGCAACAGGCGCGTCCATATGTCGCGAACGCCCACGTCGCCCGTCTTCCAGGACGGCAGGATCTGATAGCACGTCTCGGGGTTCAGCGAGCGAATGATCTCCGGCGCGCCCCCGATGTTATACGGAACGATCAGACCCACGATCGGGCACAGCAGTGCGTAGTTGTGCGCGTTGAACGCGCCGGGATGATGCGAGCCCGTAAAGCCGAACCGCCCGTCCGGATCAAACTCCTTGCCGATCACCACCGCCCGGCGCATGGCCTCAGCCATCTGGTGGTCCATGTAGGTACGGAAATCCACCCACGGCGACAGATTCCACCCCTTCATGTCTTCGGGCCGATCCCGATCCACCGTCAGGCCGAACGACCACTCGTCGTACGCTTTGTTGAACGCGGCCACGTCCGCCAGCGACTCAAACGCACATCCGTAGGTCTTGTTGAGCTGCCGGACGATCCTGTCCTTCTCCTTCTCCGGCTCCCTTGACCGGGGCGCAAACAGCTTCAGCAGATAGGCTTCATCAACCGGATCGCTCGTCCGAATGGCTGCATACAGTCCAACCGCCTTCTCAAATGACGGAAAGCTCGACCCGAACGTTTCGACGAACGTCTCGCTATCGGCCGATCCGAAGTCCCGCGGAAGATAGATCTCCCGGTGCAGCTTGTCGTATTGAGAGTAGGTCGTCGGATGGAACGTCCGCACGTGGGACCACGAGCGGTAATCGCTGCCCCACTGCTCGTTGAGACGGGCGACGCTGTGACCGTATGTCTCCATCAAAAAGTCGCGGAAGCCGTCGCGCGAAACGTAGTCCCAGCAGAAGTCGTTCGCGCCGCTCTGGTCGCCCAGACCGATCTCGTCGGCCAAGTTGTAGAACAAAGGCCGGCAGAAACGCTGCTTGTTGACCATGTTCCCGTAAAGCTGCCGCAGCTTCAGAAAGCTACGCTCGTCGGCCAGGCACGGCCGACGCATCACCAGACTCCAGTCGCGCGGGTTGCGCCCGTAGTCCTCGATCGTGTGGTCCCATATGCTCCTGCGCTTGTGGTAATACGCGAAGATCTCCCAGCCCATCTGATCGATGTACACCGGGAAGTTACTGTCGTGGTAGTGCTCGCCGTCGTTCGACCGATACAGCATCCCGCCGGTGATGCCATAGTCGCGCAGCTTCTCATAGTACCCGTGCGGGTAGTGCGCCCAGACGAAAGCAACGTAGTCATCCCACGTCGGAGGCGGCATCACCACGTCGAACTTCACGTGCTCAACCTGGAGCACCCCGTCCACGACCGCCTCGATTCGCCCGCGCCGGGCGATCGGGTCCGACAGCGTCAACTCGTACGTCAGGCGATCCCCGCCGGCCGGTACGGTGTAGCGCCGTTGATCGCCGATCCGTCCGTAGGTGTCGCGCCACTGCACCACCACCTCGCGATCATCCGCAGCGGCACCTGCCAGTACCACCGATCCGGAAAAGCCCTCGCCGGCCGCCAGCTGTTTCGGAGCCAACACCTTGATCACCGTCATCGACGAAACGTCTGCATACACCGCCGAACCGGTCACGACCAACGCCAAACAAAGTCGCAAGACGTTCATGGTCCACCTCCACAACGCAGAAAGAAGTCCTCCGACGCAGACGGCAACCGCCGCCCCAACCGCAGACAAGCGGCTTCTACACCGTGTATGTAGCCGCGTCTGCCGGCCAAAGCAACCGGTGGCCTCGGCCCCGGCGTCGACGGCACACCAATACGTCGGCCCGGCAACGGCACCCGCCTCGCGTCGAGCGTCACACTGCGCGGAACACATTGCCCGGCTCAGGACCACCGAATACAATCGCTCGCCCTTGTGTGGCATGACTCGGAGCATAGCGCGTCGGTCCGTGCGGCCGAGTGTCAAGCCGAACCGACGCTCGCAAACGATGACGGCAGTGGGCCACCGGCGGGCCGATGCAAAGCCTGATCCATTGACCTAATTACCCGGCGCGCGTTAGGGAGACACGGCTGACTTCAACGATGCCCTCCTGGCTGAAGCGAATACAGCAGAGCGTCAACGGCGGTTTGATCGTCCGCGAGCGTCGGGTCTGCCTGCCCAACTGGCCCGATCCGCTGGACGGGCTGCGGATCGCCCATGTCTCCGATCTGCACTTCCTTAGGTGGAGTTCGGCCGTCGAGCAGGCGCAGTACACGCTCGCCCACTTGCCCTGCGATCTGATCGCCGCGACCGGCGATTTTTGTATGTCACCTCGGTCGTTCAAGATCTCGATCGAGCTGGTCAGACGTTTCTTCATGCCCCTGCACGCCCCGTTGGGAATCTTCGGCGTCCGCGGCAACCACGACCCGCCGTGCATGGCAGTGCACCTGGCCGATACACCGCTTCGCCTGATCGACGAGCGGACGTGCGTCCTGCGGCCGAACGGTGCCCCCCTCAATCTCGTCGGCGTGGGCATCCACGGCAGGAGACCCGCCGAGCGCCTGGACAAGACCATGGGCCGACGCGATCCCAACGCTCCTACTATCGTGCTGACCCACTACCCCTCCACCGTCCGACACGTTCGTCCCTACCGGCCCGATCTGGTTCTGGCAGGCCACACACACGGTGGACAGGTGCGTTTCCCCTGGCTGGGCTGCGTCTTTCCGCACGACGCCATCCATCCCACCCAGGCCTACGGACTGAACAACGTCAAAGGCGTGTGGCTCCATGTGACCGCCGGCGTCGGCACGACGGGCCCGTTTGATGTGCGGATCAACTGTCCGCCCGAAATCACCCTCCTGCACCTGCACGGCTGAGGCATCGCCCGCAGACTGCGCCCCCTTTCGCGCACATCCCGCCCGAAAGCGCAACTTTTGCGTTGATTTTACCGGGCGTGCCCAGTAGACTTCGCGTGGGCGAGGCAAAGGCCCGGCTGGAGTGTGCGGATCGCAGCCCGTATTGGGCGCAAAAAAGAGGATCCGAGCTCGCCGTTACCCGGACCCTCCAAGCCAGGCTGTCCGCTCTAGCGAGCGGAGACCCACAGCCTCGCCCTTTATATCGTCAGGAATCACCGATCGCTTTAACGTGTCGGTTGTGCCGCGCATACGGGCACCGGTTTACCGAACGCGACGGGATTATCGGGCCATGACTACCTCGGACAAACCTGTCTGCAAGCTCGCTCTCGAGGACGGAACCGTCTTTGTCGGAACGTCCTTTGGCGGAACGGGCACGCGCTTCGGCGAAGTCGTCTTCAACACCTCCATGATGGGCTACCAGGAAATCCTCACGGATCCATCCTATCGTGGGCAAATCGTGGTCATGACCTGCCCACAGATCGGTAACTACGGCGTCACCGACGAAGACGTCGAAAGCAAGAAGCCATGGGTCGAGGGCTTCGCCGTCAAGGAACTGGCACGCCGACACTCCAACTTCCGCGCCGGTCAGCCCCTCGAAGACTACCTCACCCGCCACGGCGTGATCAGCATCGAAGGCATCGACACCCGCGCGCTCACGCGTCGCCTGCGGATCAAGGGCTCGCTCAACGGCGTGATCTCGACCGAGCCCTACGACGAAGTCGAGTTGGTCCGCATGGCTGTCGAGGCGGAAGGTACCGTCGGAAAGGACCTCGTCCGGTCGGTCGCGCCCGACCACGCCTATGACTGGAAGCAGGGCTTCGAAAGCCCGTTCGCCATGCAGCCAAGAGGTGCCCGCACCCGGTTCGACGTGATCGCGCTTGACTTCGGCATCAAGCAGAACATCCTGCGCAACCTCATCGAGGCCGGTTGCCGCGCGCTCGTCGTGCCGCCTACCGAACCGGCTGAGGCCATACTGGAACGCAAGCCCCACGGAATCTTCCTCAGCAACGGACCCGGCGACCCGGAGCCCGTCCGATACGCACGCGAAACCATCGCCCGCCTTGTCGGCAAAGTGCCCATTTTCGGCATCTGCCTGGGACACCAGTTACTCGGCATGGCCCTCGGCGCCGATCGCTACAAGCTCAAATTCGGGCACCACGGCGGCAATCAGCCGGTCAAGAACCTGGCCACCGGACGCGTCGAGATCACCGCCCAGAACCACTGCTATGCCGTCGATACCGACTCGCTCCGCAAGGTCGGCGGCGTCCCGACCCACGTCAATCTCAACGACCAGACGCTGGAAGGGTTTACGCATCCCGACGTGCCCCTGTTCAGCGTCCAGTACCACCCCGAGGCCTCGCCCGGCCCGCACGACGCGACCTACTTGTTCGACTGCTTCGTGGACATGATGACCGGCGGCAGGGCACCCACCGCCGAGCAAATGGCCGAAGCGCAGAAACGACTCGAATCGCGCCGCTGATCATCACGCGCCCTGGCACCCCACTTCGTCTGCTTGATTGACGCTGTCGCACGCCTCTGCTAGCTTGCCGCCATGGCCACAACCGATGCACCCAGCACCCACCAAGGCTCGTTCGACAAGTTCGTTCTTCTCCTGCTCTGTGGCGTTTCTGCCGGCCTGTTCTACAGCGTCGGCTGGATGGTCGTCCGATCGGTCGATCCCTTCGGCGCCGTCTCGCTGCTCAATACCGCCTCGCCTGTCATCGCGATGGCGGAGCTCTGCGGGCTGGCGGCCGTCGTCGCCGGCCTGGCAACCGTCTTGCTGCGCGGGCGACTCCCTTACGCCGGCACGTTTGTTGTGGCCGTCGGCTTGGCTGTAATGGCCGCCCGGGGCTCCTCAGCCGACTACATGGTCCGCTTTCCCCCAACGGGCACGTCCCGCGGCGCCGTCTTCACGCTGCTGGCCGCAGAGGTGGTCGCATGGGCGGTCGTGATCGCCGTCGCCGTGGCAGTTGCCCGAACCGTCGACACGTGGCTGGGCCCGGCCGATCCGCGCCGCGACACCTCAAAGCCGGACGCTAAGGAAGGGAAAAAGGGGGTACGCGGCGCCGGGCCGCTGTGCCTGCTTCTCTGCGCCGTCTGCGGCGCCCTGCTGGTTCGCACAACCGGCGGCCCGCTGGTGACCGCCGTACACAAGGGACAGGTCTATTTCTCGCTGGCAGCCGGGTTCTATCTGGCCACCCTGCTCGGCGTGATCGTCACCCGGACGCGGCCGGTCGTCTGGCCGCTGCTGGCTGTCCTGATCGTTTCACTGCTTGGGTATCTCGCCGGCGGGCAGTGGCCCACCCCTGCCGTGGCCGACGACTACCGGCAACTCGCCCACATCATGCCCAACTTCGTCTGTCGAGCCATGCCCGTCGAATACCTCTCCGCCGGCGTGGCCGGCGCCATCGCCGGAACCTGGACCGGCTCGCGCATGGCCTCGGCCTCCGCCGACTGATCGTGTCGGCGTCTTCGGGGACCAACTCTCCACGTACGCCCATCGACGCCCGCAGACCCCACCGCAGCCGCGTCGTCGATCCCCGCGGGCTTGATCCTCGCTCGTCCACAGGCAATAATGACACGAAAGCGAAGCGCGGCGCGCGTTCGTAACATGTTTGTGCCAGATAACTTGTGGGAAGAACAGCTCCAAGCACTTCCCCGTGCATGTCGGTCGTTCGGTCCTGTCATGAGTTCCGCACAACGCAACGAAGATCGCTGGGTGACCACCCGCCGTCGCATCCTCGCCGAGACCGAGCAATACATCAGCCTCTGCCTCCAGCGCCCGGAGTTCGCCGAGGTGATCCCCGTCATCCCGGCCGGTTCAGGCCGCTTCCCGCCCGGCCTGGCTGAACACTTCTGGCGGCGAGCGCTGGTCGCCTGAGACCGCTCCTGTCGACAAATCCTGTTTCCGAAAATCCTCAATAGTCCCGCCGAACAGCCAAAAAAAGACGCCCGCGACTCCGTATCGCAGGCGTCGGTAGTTACTGTTGATCGTCCGCGGATCAACCCTACAGAACCGCAGCCACGGCCTCGCAGAACCGGTCCATGCTGCCCTTGGTCAGGCCGGCTACGTTGATGCGGCCCGAGCCGACAATATAGATCGCGTTCTTTTTCCGCAGCGTGTCGACCTGATCCTTGGTCAGACCCGAGAATGAGAACATCCCGTTCTGCCCCACAATGAACGAGAAGTCCTGCTTGACTCCCTTGGCCTTGAGCGTGTCCACCACCAGACGGCGCATCTCGTGGATCCGATCCCGGATGACCGCCACCTCGCCTTCCCATTCCTTGCGCAACTGCGGATCGCTCAGCACCGTGGCCACGATGGCCCCACCGTGCGACGGCGGGTTCGAGTATTTGCGCCGGATCGACAACTTCAGATGGCTCGCCGCCTTCTCCGCCGTCTCCGCCGAGCCGCACACGATCGTCACCGCCCCGACCCGCTCCCTGTACAGCCCGAAGTTCTTCGAGAACGAACTGGCGATAACGACCTCGCGACCGGGCTCGCACAGCACCCGCACGCTGGCTGCGTCCTCTTCGAGCCCCTCAGCCAGGCCCTGGTAAGCGAAGTCCACCATCGCCACCAGCTTGCGCTTCGCCAGCACCGCCGCGATCTGCGTCCACTGATCAATCGTCGGGTCCATCCCCGTGGGATTGTGGCAGCAGCCGTGCAGCAGCACGATGTCGCCTGCGGGAATCTGGTTAATCGCAGCCATCATCTTGTCGAAGGCCAGGCACTTCTGCTCCGCGTCGTAATACGGATAGGTGCCCAACTCCAGCCCCGCCGCCGTGAAGATCCCGTTATGATTCGCCCACGTCGGGTCGCTCAGCCAAATCCTGGCGCCCGGATAGACGGCCTTGAACAGATCGCCCGCCACGCGAAGCCCGCCCGTGCCCCCGGGCGACTGAGCCGTTACCGCACGCTTGGATGAAATCACCTCGCTGCCCGCACCGAACAGCAACTCCTGCACCGCTGACGCGAACTCCGGCGAGCCGGTCATCGGCAGGTACGACTTCGACTTCTCCGTCGCCAGCAGTCTCTCCTCCGCTTTCTTGACCGATGACAGAATCGGCGTCCGGCCGTCGCCGTCCAGGTATACCCCTACACTCAGGTTGATCTTGTCCGGGTTCGGATCCGCCTTGAACGCCTCGGTCAAGCCAAGAATCGGATCTGCCGGGGCCATCTCCAATGTGTCGAACATAGTCCCTTTCCTTGCCTTATGCCTGGGTCGGTCGCTTGCTTCAGCCTAATCCGCCGTCGGTCCGCTACCCTGAGCGGACCGTCTGGGCGCGTGGCGGACGAAGATAATGCCAAGTGCGGGTTCCTGCAAGCACTTCAGCGGCGATCAGCACACCCGTTTGGCGGCGAGCGCGATGCCACGTCTAGCGGCGACCCGCAGGCGAGCGCGTTTGGCGTACTCCCTCCGGTGGAACGGCACGTTTAGCGGCGACCCGAAGGGGAGCACGTTCAGCAGAGAGCGTCTTGCTCCCCCTGCTCGCCAACTACAACCACCGGTTCAGCCACGCATACGCCTGCCGCCGCAGGTCATCCCCAAAACCGTGCCCCCCGTCCTCCCGAACGTACGTGAACTTTTCCTCCGCCCCTACCAGAGCATACACGCTGCCGACCCGACGCTCGACCTCCTCCTGGTCGGTCAGGTGACTCACCGAGTCCTGCCTACGCCCCGTCAGCATCAGCGGGCGCGGCGCGCTCAGCCAGTACAGCGCATCCAAATCCGCGTAGTTGCAGAAACCCGGCAACTGATACGCCCATGGGAAATTATCGCCCCGCTCGATCATCTTCTCGTACAGCTTGGCCCCCTGGCTGGCGACCGCCACTTTGATCCGACCCTCGATAGGCAGCATCAACGCCGTCTGCATCGACCCCATCGAGTGCCCGATCACGCCGATTCGCTCGCTGTCGACCTCCTCGCGCGAGCAGAAATAGTCGATCTCTCGCTGAATATCCCACACGAACGCCCCCGCCAGCGTTCGACCCTGAATCAGCAAACTGTGGGCGTAGATCCCGTCGCCGTCCCAATACTTGCCACGCTGCTCGAAGCATCGCGAGTCGGCGGCGATCGTCACGTACCCCAGCCGCACCAGTTCCAACGCCACGTGTTGCAGAGGCGATCCGATCCGACCCACCTGCTCGCTCTTGCCCAGCGCAAACTGCCCGCCGTGCTGGTGCAGGCAAACCACCCCGGGCCGGGGCAGCTTTACCCCCTTGGGGATCAGTAGATACGCCGGCACCACGGCTTCGCCCGGCTCCACCTTGTATTCGACTTTCTCCCGGATGTAATCGCCTCGATCCTCACGCTCCAACGTCCGCGGTTGCAGGGCGCACGGCTCGGGCATGCTGCCTAGACTCGCGCGATACGCCGACACCAACTCCTCCTGCACCTGTTCAAACTGCTCAACCGACTCGAACGGCGGACAGAACCGCGCCATGGCAAAACTCCTTCTATCAACCCGACACTCAACGCTATCCAACGCCATCCCCCAGCCACTGTCAACGGCTTGCCATTCGGCCCTGCGACAACCCGTCCGCCAAATCGGGCAACGGCCCGTGGCAATCCCGGCAGTTGATGCCCCGACCCGCTACTGCTAGCATTCGCTCACCGGTGCCTCGAGATCTTGCCGATCTCAAGCGATATGCCGATGTTTGGCCTCATCGCAGGCCCGCATGGCTCCACGCAACCAGTGACCAGGTGGCTGATGTCCGACCAGTACGTTGACCAACGCCGTCGAAAGCTCCAAGGCCTCCGCGATCTGGGGATCGATCCCTACGGGGCGCGCTTTGGCCAGGTCTTGCCGAACCAGTACGTCCGCAACAAGGTCGAGCGACTTCGTCTGGAGCCCGGACAATCTTCCGACGCCGATCGCGCCCGCGCCGCCGGACGCATCGTCCTGCTCCGCGACATGGGCCGACTCTGCTTTGTGACCGTTCGCGACTCAAGCGGCGACCTCCAGTTGGGTATCTCTCAAAAGGCCGTCGGCTCCGACGCCTGGCAGGCGGTCAAGCTGCTCGATCTGGGCGATCTCGTCGGCGCCGCGGGCCGACTGGGCCGAACCAAGACCGGCGAAATCACCCTGTGGGTCGACGCTCTCGAAGTGTTGTGTAAGTCGCTCCGTCCCCTGCCCGAAAAGTGGCATGGGCTCCAGGACGTCGAACTCCGCTACCGGCAGCGATACGTCGATCTGTTCGCCAATCCCGACGTCATGCGCGTCTTCCAACAGCGGATCGCCATCATCGAAACC
>CBFCZG010000061.1:0-16372 GCA_965602375.1 uncultured Phycisphaerae bacterium
GATCGGTTCGTTTGATCAACACGTTGCCCAGCCAAAGGGTGTTGTTGAGGTTCTCGGAAGCGATCTCCGTTGAGTACTGCGCGTCGTTCTCGACCCAGTTGTACTCGAAGATGAGGTGTTCGCACCGACTCTTGAAGTTCTGCCCGGAATCACTACTGTGGATGTAGCATCCGCGTACCGTCAGTTGCTGTGAGTGCATGTAGAAGTTGTGCGTGTAGCCCATCATCTTGGGCTCGATCGACCCATTGTAAGCTACGATGCAGTCTTCGATTAGGATATCCTCGGAATCGGACGTGGCGAAGAAGCCGTTGTCGCAGTGATGGGCGTAGATGTTGCGGTGAGTGATCCGGTCGCCGTGGATGTAAGCGCCCCCGGCATTGGCAGCGTTTTTGGGACCGCGGCACTCGTAGTACTCGAGATTCTCGACTACCCAATCGTGCGAGTCGTTCCAAAAGTAGAGGACGCCCCGATTGAGTCGTGTGCCCGGCACAATGGTGATCACCGGGCGATTGCCCTGCCCGTCCAGCACGCCCCGAATCGTGATCGGGTTCTCCGGTGTGCCGCAGTTGTGGATATCCAGCCGATCATCGTCGCAATAGTAGGTGCCCGGCTGTACCAGGATCACGTCACCCGGCTGGGCTACGTTCTGGATGGCATTCTTCAGCTCGTCGTAGTCCGTCACGACGATGTCGGCCGCCCAGCCCGTTGCAACGATTCCGAAGACCGTGCCGGCCGTCAGAATCGAGGTGGCCCATTTACGGTTTCGTTTAGTCATAAACCATCCTCCCTTCGCTTGGGCGAGCCGGCCCCGAGCTTGCCTCATGAGAGATGTTGCCCGCGCAGAGGCGCGGGCCAAAGATACCTGACACGTCCCGCTGACGTGCGCAGTACGGAGCACTGCCATCCGTCGCAGGCGGCCCCGCCCAACTCCGGTTAGCGTGGTCATCATCGCCGGGAGTTCAGGCAAAGCCTCCCACGAAATTGTCCGGCCGTTCACACGCCTATGCAGCATGGGCCCCGACGACACGCACCAGACAGAACATCTGCGGAGTTGACACCAGCATATCGGACACGCGAGTTGGTCAACGCCGACTCGGCTAGCTTCGCACGGAGATGATACCGCAGGGCTGATCGCCCGCAAGTCTCTTGCCGTGCGTTCATTCCGTCGGTCCACCTCGGACGAGGGCCGACGAACGTGCCGCATCAGCCGGCCAATCTCACACGTCGGATGGTACACCGGTGAGCAGATTGCCTTGGACGAACACGGCGGCTACCTTGAGTGGGCGATTGGACCGGGCCGACCGGATCCGTGATTGCGTTGCGGGCAACCCTTGCCGCTTTGGAGATATGCCGTGAAGTCAGAGGAGTGGAAGCTGCCGCGTCGGGCGCTGGGGCGCACGGGGTTAGAGGTATCTGTGCTGGGCCTGGGCGGGTTTCATCAGGTCGAGGTAACCCAGGATGTGGTTGATGCGGTCACCGACCGCTACCTGGGCGCAGGCGGCAACTACGTGGAGACGGCCCGCAGTTATGGTGGGGGCGCATCCGAGGCAAAAATCGGTCGGGCGTTGGCGGGGCGGCGCGACCAGGTCATCCTGACCTCGAAGACCCCCGCCAAGACGGCGGAAGAGGTCCGCCGCGACTTGGCCGGCTCATTGGAGCGACTGCGGACCGATCGGCTCGACCTGCTGCTGTTTCACTGCGTGAACGATGTGGCGACTCTCGATGCCCTTACGGCTGCCGGCGGCGCGGTCGAGGCTTTCGTGCAGGCACGCGACGAGGGTGTAGTGCGACACATCGGGATTTCGACACATTGGCCGATGGTTCTGATCGAGGCGATGCGCCGCCTTCCGCTTGACGCGATCATGGTGTGGGTGAGCTATCTGGCCTGGTGCAACTATCCCGAAATCGAACGAGAGCTCATCCCGGCCGCTCGTCAGCGCGGCCTCGGCGTGATCTGCATGAAGCCGCTGGGCGACGGATATCTTTATCGCTCGGTTGATGAGGGCATCACCTATGCCCTCAGCCGCGACGTCGATGTGCTGGCCTGCGGGTTCAACAGTGTCGAAATGCTCGAACGGGACCTGGCCGCCGTTCGAAGCTACCAGGCGCCGGACGAGAGCCGGATCGAGCGAATTCTGGCGAACGCGCCCGAGCTGGGTGACTACATTTGCCGTCAATGCGAACGCTGTGAATCCTGCTCGGCCGGGGTAGACATCCCGCGGGTGTTCGAGCTGGAAGGCAAGTTCGACCAGCAGATGGCCGACGGACGTCCTCACGACGCCGCCGACTACGCGCTGCGCGAGCGACTGAAGCACTGGTTCGGCAACCAGGTGCGGGCGCGCCAAGCCTACGCGGACCTGCCGGTGCAGGCCGACGCCTGCCTGGCGGCCGGCCATCGGCATGGGTGCCCGTATGGGATCGACGTGGCCCGTAAATTGCAGCTCGCCCACGCCAAGCTGACCGGAGGGCACCTCGTTTAGGCGGACTCGGACGTGTCGTTGTCATCTGGCGCGGCTTGGCGGTGAGATGGCGTGTGGCATTTGCACGAGCCCCGCTGCTCTGGTAGCATAATGCTCGTAGGTGGCGGCTTTTGGCAGGCTCGCCGACCTGCTGCGAGGGGGTTTTAGCAGCATCTCGCTGGTGGCGTTGGCTGGCTGTCCTGGCCCATTGCATAGGGGTGCCGGACATGTCTCGTTTCGCAGAGGTAGCGGTGGTATTGGGTCTGGTTCTGGGGCTTTCGGTTCCCGCAGCCGGCTATGTGGAAATTGACCGCGAAGGGTACGTTCTGCCCGACTTTGGGGGTCAGCCGATGAAGTACTGCTTCCTGCTGCTGGGACTGGAGGCCGATGTCCAGATTCTGCTGGTCTGGGACGGCGCCAATACGTTCTATGGCGACTTCGATCGCGACAAGGTAATTGTCGACCCGACCGAGAAACGTATCCTCAGTAGCGCCTGGCCCCCGGTGACGATCGCCAACGTCACCGACAAGGACGGGCGCGGCTACAGCCTCTCATCCTATCTTCCCTACGACGAAGTAATGATGCGGACCACGATTACGATCCCGGGCTGGAGCGCCAGATGTGTGTTCGGCACGCTCGATGGCGGGGCCTACAACCACATCAAGACGTGGGGAGACGACATCGCCACGGCTGGCGTCGAGTGGCAGGGCGGACCGTGCACGCGCCTGTGGCCGCGTGACCGGCTTAAGGCTCCCTGGGCGCCCTGGGACGCCAAGGCGGGCGATGCCGAGGCGTGGCCTCAGTATCCGGCGACCGAATACGGTGCGAACTGCTACAGTGCAGCCAACTACTGCCCCGGCATGCATCCGGTATGGGGGCCGGAGATGGTGCTGCACCTGCCCAGCGGCGATCTGGTGTCGCGGATGACGAATTTCTGCGCGTGCGGCGGTGCGATCGCGGCCACGTCGGTGGTTATACCGGCCGATACCCCGACCGGTGCCTATCCGGTGACCACGAACCTGGCGTACGACGACCCGAACGACGCCGATTACGCCTATCGAACCTACTGGGATAGCTACCAGGGGTTCTCGGGCACGGCCGAGGGGTACCTACTCGTCCACAACGACTCGGGTCTGCTGCCGGACCCACCGCAAATCTCCAATGTGCAGGTGGAGCGGCTGGAAGGGGACTATCAATATCCCACCGTTAAGATCAGCTTCACAACGCAGACGCTGACGATTGGGGCGGTTCGGTACGGCGAGTCGTCGCCCAGCGAGAACGAGTTGGTCTTCGACACGTGGTACGAAACGGGCCATGAGTATTGCCTCTGGCAACTCGACCCGGCCAAGCAGTATCAGTACCAGGTGGTCGCGACCGACTTCGCCGGGCAGCAGGCGGTTTCCGACGTCGGGATCATCCCCGGCCTTACGGCGTTGATCGGCAGCGATCCGCCGGCGGACGGCACGCTCTGCAAAACGCAGAACAACGTGATACGGCTGACGTTTGACCAGCCCATTGCGATCGGGCCCTATCCTCTCAGCATCTTCGGCGGGGGCTGGGAGGAAGGCGAGTTATTCAGCTATACCGTCGAGCCCGACGGGGTGACGCTCAAGGCCGTCGAGCTGGGGCCGATACTGTTCAATCAGACGTGGTACCGCATCACGCCCACAGCCGATCTGCCTGTTGCACCGTTTGCCTTCGACCTGTGCACGCTTCAGGGAGACGCCAACGGCAGCGGCCGCGTGACGACGGCCGACTACTCGGTGGTCAAGCAACACATGGGCGAGTACACCGATTCCCGATGCGATCTGAACGGTAGCAACCGTGTCACGACGGCCGACTACAGCGTCGTGAAGCACCATATGGCCGATCGCGCGCCGGCCAAGCCGTAGACGGTTGCTCGCACGCCGCAATCCGAAGTCTCTATCCGCTGTTACGTCGGGACACGTGGCATAGCGCTGTAGGTATGCGCCCACTGGCCGGGCTGGTACGGCACGCTCGTGGACGTATAATCCGACTCGGACCTGGGTCTGGCCGGGTACGATCCATGCGGAGCGAAGTGTCACGGTGGCGAAGCGCGACAGCTGGCTAGTTGAAATCCATCCCAGCGAAGTGCCCGCGCGCTATCTCGATTGGCGCTATAGCCTGGCGCTGGGCTGGCTTGCTGCCGCGTCGTTCGTCATTTGCTGCGCGACGGGCGCACTGCTGGCGATGCACTACCGGGCCGATGCGACGGTCGCGTATGGCAGCATCCTCGACATCGTGAGTGTGGTTGAATACGGGCGCCTCCTGCGCTCGGTACATCGGTTCTCCGGCGAAGCGATGATCGTGTGTGCCGTCCTTCACCTGGCGTGGGTCTTCCTGCGGCGCGACCGCAGGGGCCTGCGGAAGTGGAATTGGGTGGTCGGCGTGGGGTTGGCGATTCTGATATTGCTGACCAACTTGACCGGATACCTTCTTCCTTGGGACCAGACCTCGTACTGGGGGGTGACCATTTGTGCGAGCATGCTGGATTACACACCGTGGGTCGGACCGCTGGCCAAGCAGATCCTGCTGGGCGGATCAGCCGTTGCCGACGAATCACTCGTGCGGTTCTATGCGCTGCACGTGGTGGTGCTTCCGGCCGCGCTGGCCTTGCTGATCGTCTACCACCTGTATCGATTTAAGCGCGATGCGATCAACCTTGGTCATGCTCATGACGAGGATGTCGCGGGCCAGGCCCGACCCACCATGGCCGCGGCGCTGCCGACTCTCTACTACTGGGAACTGGCATCGTTGCTGGGTGCGCTGGCGGTGCTGATGCTGCTGGGCAACTATGTAGATGCCCCGCTGGCCGGCCCGGCCGACGCCCGACAGCCGCCCAATCCGGCCAAGGCCCCGTGGTATTTCCTCTGGATACAGGAACTGGTCAGCTACAGTGCCGTCATCGGGGCCGTGGTGGTTCCGTGGTTGCTACTGGCCGGCGCGGTCTTGATGCCCTGGCTGCCCGGCGTTGGCCGACCCGCCAAACCGGCGGGGCGATGGGCGCGATGGTGTTGGAATACAGCTTTCCTGGCCGTTTGCGCCGGCGTGGTGGCGTTGACGATTGTGGCAGCCTGTTTTCGCGGTCAGAATTGGTCTTGGGTCGTGCCCTGGAGGTAACGTGACGGCTCGAATGGCGGCGATCGTCTGTGCCGTGCTCTGCTGTCTGAGCCTGGGCTGGGCCATGGTGCAACAGCGCCACGTCGAGTGGCAGACCCATCAGCGCCAGTACGGCGATGCCTTGTCGTCGGGCCGCGGCCAGACGAAAGGGCAGCTGGGCGTTCTCGAGATTCGGGTCGACTGCTTTGGCGTGCGACGCGTCGACCGGTGTACCACCTGCCACCTTGCGGCAAGCAACCCGGATTTTGCCGGTCAGCCGCCGCCCTTGTCGTTCCACCCGCGAATCGACCGGCACGATTTCAGCACGTTTGGCTGCACGCTGTGCCACCAGGGCGAAGGTCGCCTCCTGACGAAGCAGGGCGCGCACGGATCCGAGCCGACCAGCCCCCAGCCGCTGCTGGACTTACGGTACGTCGAGGCAAGTTGTACACGATGCCACCTGGGCGACGAGGGCGACCGCGTGGCACCCAAGGTCGCTTCGGGTCGGGCGTTGTTCATGATGGGTGATTGCTTCGGCTGTCACCAGGTTTCAGGTCTTGCGGACGGTGCGGTGGGTCCGGACCTGACGGAGGTGGGCTTGCACCGCAGTGGAGAAGCGCTGCGCATGGCGCTGACCGACCCCACCTTCGACGTGGTGCACTCGCCCATGCCGCCATGGGACCCGGCGAGGTCGGACGAACTGGACGCACTCGTAACCTTCTTGAAATCACTTCGTGGTGACCGGGAAGCGTATGTCTACCAGCGGTGAAACCGAAAGTCCGCCGACACGACGGCACTTTGTCATACGTGTGCTCCTGGCCGTCCCCGTGACCATTGCGGCGGGGCTCGTCACGATGATGGGATGGCGGTCGGTGCGGCGATCCACAAACCGAGCGGGCAGCATGCTGGTGGTGGACGATCCGCGTTCGCTGCCCGATCGTGCGGCGGTGCCCTACGAGCGAATGAACGTGGTGCTGTTTCGCGATGGGCGGCGCATCGCCGCGATCTCCTCGGTTTGCACACATCTGGGCTGTGTCCTGACGGTCCGCGAGCGAGGGTTTGAGTGTCCCTGCCATGGAAGCCGGTTCGACCCTCTGGGTCGGCGGCTGACCGGCCCGGCGACCCGCGACCTGCCCTGGTATCAGATCGATCTGCTGGCCGACGGTCGTGCGATCGTGCGAGCCGATCGACGTGTAGCGTTCGGCACGTTCACCGCTCTGTCATGACTACAGCAGCCGGGCGAGTTCCTCGTCACGGATATGTTCGGCTACCCTCAGCGCGTTGGCCATGATCGTGAACGTGCCCGGCACCCCGCCACTGGTGGGCATAAAACTCCCGTCGGTGACAAATAGGTTCGGCACGTCGTGGCTGCGGCACCAGCGATTCAGCACGGCTGTGGTGCGATCGTCGCCCGCGCGGCAGGTGCCGTAGATCAGCACGGGATTGATGCTGCCGATCGAGTGCTCGACAATGTCTTCCCGATCGATTTCCATCGCCTGTAGGATTTCAATTCCGCGTGCAGTGAGGTAGTGGTTGCTGGCCCGAGTGGCCGGATGGGGACGAACCGTCACATGGGCGATGGGAAAGCCCCATTGGTCCTTGTAGTTGCTGCTCAGGGCAACGCGCGTCTGCTCGTTGGGCAGGAACTCACCGAACGTCTCGAAGCCGAACATGTAGCTATCGCGAAGCCTCGTACGAATGGCCTCCTTGAGGTCGCGCCCCCACAAAGGTTGCGACCCCTGTACTTGGGCAACCCGTTTGGCCTTCGCGGCGATGTTGTCGGCGGGAGCATAGAAGGAAATGGTTCCGCCGGCAGGATGCGGCACCTGCCCGTCGGGCCAATGGGGATGCGGGAGCCGATAGAAGTCCTGGATGCTGCGAAGCACGAAGTGGTTCTTATTGCGCAGCGGGTCCGTCGCCTCGCCAAAGCGAACGAAAGCCGACACATCGGAGTGTGCGGAGAACATGAGGTTCCTGCCGAGCTGCCCGCTGGAGTTGGCCAGACCGTTCGGCTGCGTGGGCGTGGCCGAGAGCAACAGAAGCCGGGCGGTCTCGATGGCCGAGCAGGCCAGGCAGACCAGCTTGGCCCCCGCGGCGTGGCGCGACCCGCCCTTGCTGATATAGTGAACGCGGCCGGCGTGGCCGTGGCGATCCAGCTCTATCCGAAAGACGAAGCACGCGGTCCTCAACTCGCAGTTCCCGCTGGCGAGGGCCTTCCGAACGAACGTCACAGCCGTCGAGCCCTTCGACTTCGTCGGGCAGCCGTAATTCGCACAGAAACGGCAGTAAAAGCACGGGGCGCGCCCGTCGTGTTCCACCGGCAGTATCGCCATGCTGCTCTTGAATGGGTGGAGCCCGAGTCCGGTGCACGCTTGCTCGATACGCTCGGCAATCGGATGATTGGCCAGCGGCGGCAGGGACCCGTCCCCATCCCCCGGCGGTGCGTACGGGTTCCGCCCGTCCGTGCCCGAGATGCCGATGAGACGCGCAACCTTCGTGTAGAAGGGTGACAGTTCACTATAGTCGAACGGCCAATCAGCAACGTTGGCTCCGGCAAGCTCCCCGTGGACGCTTCGCATCCTTAGATCGTCCGCGTGCATGCGGTGGAAATACGCGGCCATCTGCACCGTGCCGCCGCCGACACACGTGGCGGGAATGGTGCTGTTGGTCAGCTCCGTTCGACCGATACCAGGCTGATAAAGTACATGCCGATGTAGGTTTACGTGGGGCCGCCAGAAGTCGCCGGTGAGGTTGCGTTTCTCGTCGACGTAAAAGTCGCGATGCCTACGATTGGGACCGCGTTCGAGCAGTAAAACCTTCAGTCCTGCTTCCGCCAGCAGGCAGGCCACCGGCGCACCGCCCGCCCCGCTGCCCACCACACAGACATCAAACTGCTCGTCGACCAAAGTCGGTTTTCCTCGCTCTATTAGGCGGAACCCGGGCCCTTCGATCGAAACGACGCTCGAGGGCTGAACGCAACCATACGCCAGCCGGCTTCGTCGCGGTTGCCTCCGTAGAACGGGTCGTAGAAGACGCCGTCCAGCGTCGCTTCGATCAGAACCCTAAGGAACCGGCGATCCGGACATGCGGCGATCACGGCATCCTGCGCGGCAGCGTCGAGGCTGGCGAAATGGGCCCCGTACGTCGCCTGCGATTGATTCTCCAGGAAGCGCAGGCCACGCCGAAATACCTCGCGCCACTGCAAGAAGTCGCCGACGAAGTCGTCCTCATCCAGAAGTTGATCGATGTAGTGCGCCGCGCCGACCGCGCGGGCCCCCGGATCGTGGTCGGACGGCAACACTCGCTCGCACGCTGCTTCAAGCTGGTCGAACTGATCTGGCTGAAAGAACTGTGGACCAGCATGGTGCCCGTCGCGCAACCGTTGCATGGCAGTGTAGAGGCCCCCTCCCGCCGCCAGGCCGCCTGCGACCATTGCTGAGCCTGTCAGGAAGCGCCGCCGGGTCACCCACTTGTGGTCGGCCCTGTCTCTCCGCATGTCTCCTCTACCTCGTGCGGGCCTTGCAGCCGATGTCACGTCTTCGTTTCCCCGCCCCGGCAACGCTGCCCGATTCGCGGGGGCGTCGAGACTGCCGCAAAGCATTCTAAGGCCCCATTGGCCGGCCACAAGGTCACGGGGAGGCAGTAGGGCATGGCGGCTCCAAACGGCGACCGCTTCGTCGCTCGCAAGCCTCCCGAAGTTGCGTTGTTGCGCGTGACGCGTGCTTGGCGTAACGGGCGGCTGTTTTCCGTTCTGCCGTTGCGTCGACCGCTGGTTGGTGAAAAAAAGTAACCAGGCTCCCTTTTTTTCCTTGACATCTATACACGCACACTTTACTGATCAGACTTACCGAGCCGTCTTTGGCGGTAGGTGGGGAAATTGGGCAAGGGCACGTCTTGTGCCGCGAGCCTGCCGCTCTTGCGAGCATCGGTAGTGCGAGCCTTCGATAGGTGGTAGTCAGTTCTCAGGAGGTCCGGCCCAGGTACGCAATAGCAGGCACGCTCGTACGGTAGCGCAGAATGGTGTGGGTCCAGTTGCCGTCCTCATGTTGTCCTTGTCCCGAAGTCGGCGGCTAGGGCGCAGAACTCACTTCGCTGTCAACTCTGATACGAGCAAATACTGGATTGCAGAATCATTCTGACGTGTGCGTCAAGTCTGGGCTGATTGCGCAAACGCCGGTGGTGTTAGGGCGTTTGCAGTACGACAAATTTCGGCACCGGCCGGTGCGGCGAGATCGGTATTGCACGCGTCGGTCGGAGTCGCCGTTAAAGCCGTAAAAAAAAGGGGCCAGGAGTCGCTCGAAGGCGTATTCGGTGCGCCCATGCAGAGGGTATGGGCGCTGCCGGAGCGGCGTTGAGCACGTGTGCGTTGCGCCGATTTCGTGTCGGTGCAGGGTGGAGCAAGTGAGTTTGCCATCTCTTTTGGCTCTCCGAAACCGCGAGAACCTGGAGCTCGCCAGATACCTCGCGGCTGATCGGTGGTCGTTCTAGCGAAAGGGACGTCTGTCATGTTGAAGCGATGGAGTTGTGTCGGGTTGGTCGTCAGTGTTGTGCTGGCCACGTCGGTGTATGGAGATGTCGTCGCTCTGAAGCGCGACTCGGGCCTGGATACCGGCGGGGGCATCGACTCGCGCTTCCTTAGCGCTACCGTTGAGCAGGTAACGGTGGGCGACTCCGGCATATGGGGGGCCGGCATCTCCGCCTGGTACAACGGCGGAATCACCACGGTCGTTGGGAACTCGGATGTACTGGTCCAGTTCGACTTGACCAGTGTGTCCCAACTGATCGGTGGCGACATTAACCTGGCGGAGTTCCGCATCTATCATACCGCCGGCAACACCTGGGGCGCCGGCGTGTATAGGATTGTCACGCACGGCTGGCTCGAGGGCACGGTGGACTACAACTATCCGGGCGCTGCCGGGGGCATGAGTTTTGCCCATCCGGTCGGTTACAACACCGGCGCCGACCAGAACGCCAGTGGTGGTACCACACCGCCCCTGCAGACCTGGGGTGTCGGTTCGGACAGTTTCTTCAGCGCCCTGGGCGACTGCGACATGGTTTGCGGCGTTAAGTCCACCGTAGCCGGGACCGGCTATACCGTCTGGGACGTGACGGACATCGTGCAGTCGTGGGTTGACGGGGATAACAACTACGGCCTGTACCTGGACAACGCAAACTACTCGATTAACCTGTCCGAGGCCGGGTCCATGCAGAATCCGGTGCTGTTCATCGACTACATTCCGGCGGCGCCACCCACGGATATTACCGACTTGGCTGTGGGCGAGGTGGACTGGTTCCAGGTCGAACTGACCTGGAGCGCCCCCAGCGACGAGGGCGGTCCGGGCGGCGGGGCCTATGAATACGACATCCGCTACTCCACCTCACCCATCGACGCGGGCAACTGGGATTCGGCCACGCAGTGCACGGGCGAACCGACGCCCGCTGCCCCGAGTACCTCCGAGAGCTTCTACGTGACGGGTCTCAACCCCAATACGCAATATTACTTCGCAATCAAGTCGGGCGACGAAGGCGGGTTGTGGAGCAACCTGTCCAACGTGGTCAACACCACAACGCTCGTCACCGACTCGGTCGCCCCGGCTGCCGTCAGCGACCTGGATACCAGCGTGGTCATGGCCAACCGGGTCACGCTGACATGGACCGCCAGCGGCGACGATGGGGCGACGGGCACGGCCAGCGAATACGACGTGCGATACTCCACGTCACCGATCGACGCGGGCAACTTCGCCGGCGCCACCCAGTGCACGGGCGAGCCGACTCCGCAGGCGGCGGGCAATGGCGAAAGCTTCGTCGTGACCGGTCTGAACCCGCAGACCCAGTACTGGTTTGCCCTCAAGGTGGGCGACGAGGTGCCGAACTGGTCGGGGATTTCCAACGTGCCTAACGCTACCACCCCCGTACAAGATACGACCCCGCCGGACGCCGTTACCGACCTGGCGGTGGCGCCGCATATTCATATGGTTACGTTGAGCTGGACCGCCCCGGATGATACCGGCTCCGGTGTGGCCAGCTATGATATTCGTTACTCGACCTCTGACATCACCGAGGGCAATTGGGGCAGCGCCACGCAATGCACCGGCGAGCCGTCACCTGCCGCTCCCAGCACGCCCGAGCAATTCATTGTATTGAACCTGGATTCCGAGACCACGTATTATTTCGCCATCAAGTCGACCGACCTGGCCGAGCCGCCGAATACATCAGCCCTGTCCAATGTGGCCAGCGGCACGACCCTGGCCGAAGTGCAGCCCGTCTCGGTCATCAACCCCTGGATTGTCAGCGATCGTGTGGCCGACTGCCGCACGATCACGACCATCGCCAATACCTTTGTCAATTCCTATCAGCCGGACGGCGTGACGCCTCCCTCGAACGACGAAGATAAAGCCATCAACTGTTACAACAATTACAAGCGCCGCGTGTATCACTGGGCGTACCAGCCGCCGGATATGTGGGACACGGTCAATGTGATAAACAACTTTGGCTGGGTGCTGTGCGGTCGGCACGCTTCGCATAACTGCACGATCTTGAGTAATGTCCCGGGCATGGGGCACCGCCAGATCGGTCTGCCCGGTCACTGGATCTACGAGGCCTACTACGACGGGGCGTGGCACGCCTTCTGCACCATGACCACGATGTACGCCTACAACCGTGCCAACCCGGCGAAGGTCGCCAGTTGTGCCGAATATGATGCCGACGAGACGCTCATGCTCAATGCGGTCGCCGAGGGCCGGGCCTGCCCGGGCTTTCTGTTGTGCGGCGACACACCCGAGTGGTACGCCGACGCCATGCACAGTTGGTCCGACAGCGGTTCGGGCGTCTCACCCACCGACCACTCGATGGACGTCACCATCCCTGTCGGCCAGTCCATTGATCGTACCTGGGAAGCGTGGGACGGGCAGACCTTCGATGCCGGCAGCGACGCCCACTATCACCATGAGGCCCAACACGACTGGAAGGACTACATCAACTATCCCTACTGGGAGCCTTACGGTGCGATCATCTCGTACATCAATCCCACAAAGACCACGTATCGTCGGTGGGCCAACGGCACGGTGGTGTTGCAGCCCGACTTCCGAAGCCCGGCCTACCAGGCCTGCCTGGAGAGCAGCAGCAATATCCAGACCTATAGCGACGACGGGCAGACCCCCGACCTGCACTTGGCGACCACCGGTGCGGCCGAGGTCATCTTCAAGATCGATACGCCGTTCATGGTGACCGGCGGCACGATCAGCGGAAACTTCCACCGCAACGACGCCGGCGACGCCAACCGGATCTACATCGCCACCGACGGGGTCAACTACACCAAGATCTGGGAGAACTCCGCTCTTGGCACGACGCCGCTGACCGACTTGAGCCTGGACAATTATCTCTGGGGCGGCGTGTCCGCCGCGTCCATTCCGGTCCCATTTGGCGTGTGCTATATCAAGATCGAGCTGGACGCCGACGGCTCGATCACCGACGCGGGCGTGAGCGACCTGGAGATGAACGTTATCTTCGAGCACAACAAGGGCGCGATGGCCTATCTGGACAAGGGCCAGAACAATCTGACGGTGACCTTCGACAATCCGCTTGATCTGGATGGCAGCGGCGCCTCCTTCAAGGTGACCTACAGTTGGAAGGAGTACGACGGGGCCGACTGGACCATCGCCAAGAGCCAGACGCAGTACATCACCACCAGCCCGACCAATTTCACCATCAATACCGGCGGCAGCAAGGTCCCGCGTACCGAATCGGTCAAGCTGGAGCTTACGACTCCGCCTCTGCCGGACGGTACGCCTCCGGGGGCGATCACCGATCTGGACGCCCTGAACCCCGACGCCACGACCGTCGACCTGACGTGGACGGCGCCCGGTGACGACGGCTTTACCGGCCAGGCCACGTGGTACGACGCTCGGTACAACACCGTGCCGATCACCGAGGGCAACTGGGATAGCTGCACCGAGGTGGTGGGCGAGCCCGCCCCGCAAGTGGCCGGCAACACCGAATACTTCACGGTCACGGGTCTGAGCCCCTCGACCACCTACTACTTCGCCGTCAAGACCTATGACGAGGGCAGCCAGGGCTCGGATCTGTCGAACGTCGACAGCGAGACCACCCAGCCGCCCGACGTGACGGCCCCGGCCGCCGTCAGCGATCTGGCCGCCGCCACCGGCACGCAGGCCGGCACGATCGATCTGACCTGGACGGCGCCCGGTGACGACGGGATGACCGGTACGGCGGTCAGCTACGACATCCGTTACTCGACCTCGTCGATCGACGAGGGCAACTGGGCCTCGGCGACCGAAGTGACCGGCGAGCCCGCGCCGCAGTCGGGCGGGTCGAACGAGTCGTTTACCGTTACCGGCCTGACCATCGGGCAGACGTACTACTTCGCGATCAAGACGTCTGACGAGGTGCCCAACGAGTCGGGTCTGTCCAATGTGCCCTCAGCCAGCGCGCAACTCGGCGAGATGACCCTCCAGGACGGCGTGAACGGCTACGGCGGCACGCGCGACAACTACATTACCGCCGCCAATCCGACCAACAACTACGGTACTTTTGAGCGGATGGTGGTTACCGGCTATGAAGATTTGGGCCCGGAAAACCGGCAGCGCGGGGTCGTCCGCTTCGATCTGTCCAGCATCCCGACGGGTACGCCCATCAACGTCGCGATGCTCTACTTGTACAGCTACGAACCGACCCAGACTATGGGCAGCACGGGCTACTACGCCGCGCACCGTTTGACCACCGACTGGAGCGAGACGGCCAGCACCTGGAACAGCCCGTGGGGTACCGCCGGCGGCGACTTTGAGGTCACACCCGACGCCACCGCGCCCAAGCAGGCAACCGCCAACGTGTGGTACGCCTTCAACGTCACAACCCGGGTCCAGGAGTGGATCAACGGCACGTCGAGCAACTACGGCTGGCTCATCAAGTGCACCGACGAGATGCTGCACAATCAGGACTATTTCTACCAGGCCGATACGGCCAACGGCTCGTACCGTCCGAAGCTGTTCATCAGTGATCTGGCACTCGACTCGACGCCGCCTGCGGCCATCACCGACTTGGCGGCCGCTACCGGCTCGCAGTCCGGCTCGGTCGATCTGACCTGGACCGCACCCGGCGACGACGGCAACACCGGTACGGCCAGCAGTTACGACGTCCGCTACTCTACGTCGGTCATCGACGAGGGCAACTGGGCCAGCGCCACACCTGCGTCGGGTGCGCCGGCGCCCAAGCCGGCCGGCTCGGCCGAGAGCATGACCGTAACCGGTCTGGCGACGGGGCAGACGTACTACTTCGCGATCAAGACCTCCGACGAGCTGCTCAACGAGTCGGATCTGTCAAATGTCGCCTCGGCCGACGCCGTTCTCGGCACAGTGGTGCTACAGGACGGCCTGAACGGCTATTCCGATACCGTCGACAGCTACCTGTCGTCAGGGAATCCGGACAGTCCGTATGGCGACGGCTACGACCGGATGGTGGTTACCGGCTACGAAGACCTCGGGCCGACCAACCCCCAGCGCGGCCTGGTCAAGTTCGATCTGAGCAGCATCGGAGCCGGGTCGGTCATAACCGAGGCCAAGCTCTGCCTCTATAGCTACGATGAGGCAGCCGCCAGCGGCAGCAGCGGTTACTACGGTGCCTATCGGGTGACCACCGCTTGGACCGAGCTCGGCTGCACCTGGAACACCTACGACGGCACCAATGCCTGGACCACGGCGGGCGGCGACTTCGAGGCCACCCCCGACGGCACGGTGGCCAAGCAGTCCGGCGCCCTCGTCTGGTATGAGATTGACGTAACCACGCGGGTGCAAGACTGGATCAACAATCCGGCCAACAATCTGGGCTGGATTGTCAAGTGCACCGACGAGATGCTGCACAACCAGGATCGCTTCTACCAGCGCGAAGCAGCCGACAGCGCGCACCGACCGAAGCTTATCATTAAGGACGTCGACCAGTTCTTAGTCTCGACGGCGGCCAGCCCGCCTTGCACCGGTGACGTTACTGGCGACGGCAGCTACAGCAACGGGGCGACCTGCTACCTGACGGCCGTTCCCTACGAGCACAGCACGTTCGTGAGCTGGAGCGGCGGGCCGATCGACGGCTCGACCGACCCCAACGAGTCGTTCACCGTCACCGGCGACGTCTCGATCACGGCCAACTTCCAGATGGACACCGGCTACATCAGTGTGTGCGACTACGCAACCCTGAAGCAGGCCGTCACCACCGACGCCCAGGCCGGCGACGTCATCCTGGTCCAGCCGGGCGTCTACCAGATGGACGAGAGCCGCCTGAGCATCTACAACGCCGGGACGGCGGGCAATCCGATCACCATCCGCGGCGTCATGAACGGGAGCCAGCGGCCCATCTGCGAGCCGGCCCCCGGCCAGGAGGTCGACCGTGCGTTCTTCTACGTTTGGGACGTGGACCACGACTGGGTCATCGAGAACCTCGAGTTCCGCAACCTGAGGGGACTCAACGTCCTCTACTCGCCGAACGCGGCGGGTGCCTACGTCATGGGCGACAACATCACGATTCGTAACTGTTACTTCCACGACAACGATCAGGGACTGAGCGGCGCCACCGGTTCGGACAACGTGCTGGTCGAGAACTGCGAGTTCTACAACAACGGCTCAGACCTGAACCTCGGCTACACGCACGGTATTTACATGATGAACGACGATCTGACCGTTCGTGGCTGTTACTTCCACGACGGCTACGGCGGCATGTTGTTCAAGGTCCGCTGTCTGCATCACGTGCTGGAGTACAACTGGCTGGAGAACGACGGCTCGGAGGCG
>CBFCZG010000062.1:0-16230 GCA_965602375.1 uncultured Phycisphaerae bacterium
GCCGGCGATCCGCGTCTGAATGGTCGTGCCGCGCTCCCCTTCGGGTCGCCGCTAATCGTACGCGGGCACAACTCACGGAGCACGGACCCTCTGCTGACTTCGCTGATGGAACCGACCAGCGCTGTCGCATCGTTTCCATTGGGTCCGACGTCACCCGCGGTACGAGGTCTACCCTTTGTCCGTTGCAGAAATCGCTTGAGATTACCTTGCGGCCGACAGCGCGTAGCACTAACATGTCAATTCGTGCTATGACTGGCCGTGGGCGGAGAGGCGGCCGAGTAGTGCTGTCCTGTGTCGATGTATGTGCTGCAAAGGGGAGATGACCATGTCACGGCAAATCCGAGCGATCTGGCCCGCGACCCTTGCACTCGTGCCGCTTGGGTGCGTCCTGCTATCCGGCTGTGCACCGCTGATGGCATTTTTCCAAGGTGGGCTCGCGTCGGACGGCGGTACGCCTCGGGTGGCCATGCAGATCACGGAAGACTCCGATCCGGTCGCCTTCGAACGGGTCATCGCCGAACTGGAGGCCAGGGACATCCACTGTACCATCATCGTAAACGACACCTTTGTCGCGCAGAACTGCGGCAGGATCAGCGAACTGGCCGACGCGGGCTTCGAGATCATGGCCTACGCCCGGCCGCCCGAGCCCGAAGGCCAGATCGTTACCATGTCCATGCTCTCCTATGGCGAGCAGGAAACGCTCATCACTCGCGTCAAGACCGCCATCGACGCTTGCCTCGGCATCGAGACAACCGGCATCCGCTGCTACAGGTTCGATCAGAACGACGACACCTACGCCATCATCGATACCCTGGGCTTTCAGTTCAATCTGGGCTTCGTGGCCCACACGACCAGCTGCCTGCCCGGACATGAGGACGACGTCCTGCCCTATCAGGGGTCAGACTACAACTTCCGGGCGGTGCCCATGCATTCGGTCAACGTCGGGGCCCGTTGGGCGGCCTTCTGCGATATGCCCTTCCGCAACGATGACCCCGCCGACTGGCAGGCGCTGCTCGCCGGCGAGCTGGACAGTATGACCGCCCAGGGATACCCGCTGCTGGTCGAGTTCCACCCATACTTTACCGGCGTCGACGAAGGGCGCTTCGAGGCTTTCGTAAACTTCCTCGACTACGCCGTCTTACGCAACACCCAATTCATGACCGCGGCCGAACTGGTGGAATGGGCGAGCACGTCGCAGGCCGACGACCCTTGCCAGACATGCGGCCAGTAGTAACGTGGGCGTCACCGTTCTTTGCCCGCCCGATCGCCGTTGGGTAGTGCTTCAAGCTTGGCCCAAACGAGAAGGCCGCAGGCGGTGGTGGCAGCCGCCCGCGGCCCATGTGGATTCCAATTGGTAGCCCGCTCAGCGCGTCAGGCGCGGCGAACGATACACGAGATAGCTCGAATGGGTGCCCGGTTCGGTGATGGCTGCATCGTCCGACACTTGGGCGGGTTGGATCATCAGGTACAGACTCTCCGGTGCCCCGGTGAGGTCGACGTCGAGAATGCGGACCCCCGCGAAACCCACAACGGTGAACTGCGCGGTATCGCCCGTCCCGACAGCGTTGGAGAACAGCGGGATGACGCGAGGCTTTCCAACGATGGCCTCCAACGCGTCCTTGAAGCCCACGCTCATACCCGTGTCGCCGTCCAGGGTCAGCGTGCCGTCGTCCCCGAGCTTCAGCTCGCCGCCGTGGTGGGCCAGATCATCGGCGTTCACGCCTTCCAGGAGCTGGCGGACGATGTCGGAGGTGGCGTTGCTGTGCGCACCGATATCGATCGTGCCGAAGTTGCCGGGCGGCAGCTGGGTGGGCCCGGCGCCCGGGAAGAAGTTGATCTCCAACAGGCCATCGCTGCCGAAGTCGACCTCCCCGGTTCCTGGATCGAAGGCATACTGATCACCGACCGCTGACGTTCCCGCTATAAGAGCGTTCCATACGTCAAGGCTCAGGGCGAATGGTATCAGGTCGGCGTTGCTGGTGTTGGGGGTGACTTTAAAGCCGGTCACGCCGTCCTCGAAGGTGGCCGTCGCCTCGGCGGCGACGTCGACGGTGTACAGACCCATAATCCGCGCGAAGAACAGGCTGATGGGCCCATTGCGCTGGGTATCGCGGCGGACCCGAACCCGGACGGAGTTATAGGTATCCGGATTGACCGTCGACAGAGGTTCGTGATAGTTGTTTAGGTCACTCAACGTGCCCAGCACGACGTCGCCGCTGTCACGGTTCAGCACGTTGAAGCTTACCGTCGGAGAGTCGCCGAGCACGTGATTGCGTGTCACGTAGTCGTAGGCGGCATCTCGGGCGGCCAGATCGATCTCCAGATCCATGCCGCCGTTGTTCCGGATGCGTCGCTCGTCAATGAGCGCACCGGCCCCGGCCAGGGCGGCCGCGTCGGCACATCGCTGCAACTCCGCCTTTGCGTCGTACAGCGCCCCGATGTCCACCGACAACGCCGCAAACGCCAGCAGCACCGGACATATGACGGCCACCAGCGGCATCGCACTGCCGCGACGTTGAAATCTCTTCCTATGTGTGTGTTGCCCGACCATGACTATCCCCTCTACGCTCCTGTGTTCGCCGACCGCCACTTCCACCTTGACCAGCCGCGGGGGCTGCCATTTCCACGAGGGAGCCTATAAGGGTCTTTATCGGGTCCTGACGTGCGGGTTTGTCAACCAAAATGACAGCCGCGTAAATTGCCGGGACCACAGCTCCCTCCCAACGTGCTCCGAAAAGGCCTCTACAAGCTTATCGGAACCTCTACCGCAGCCCCGGCGATCGGCTTCGGGCAGCGCGACAATCCCCGTTATCGGAGGACTCAACGCTTTGCGTCCCACGGTTACCCGTGGTTTGCCCTTACGAGATTCTTACTCAACACATCCTCCAAGGGCATACATAAAAATGAATCTCGCCTGCGTCAAACGGGTTGGCCAGATTAGGTGTAATTTGGGTTTACGAGTCGAGAATCTGGGTACTTCTCGGCCTTATAAGACGGCCGTTCGGCGTATTGCCGGGTTCGCGCGCGTTAATCCAACCCCTTTCCTTGTCGGCGCCGCCTCGATCGATTGTCCTTATCGGAAGACCCAGGCGAGGTCGGCAGGTGTCAGCCACCCCCCGCGGGCCGCCAACTATCGCGAACCTGTTATGGGCTGTCACATCGGACCACCTTGACAGCAAACGCGCATGATGGTTTGCTCGTCGTGGGGTTTTCCCCAAGCCGGGCAGCAAACGTGCGGCGACGTAGCCTCTGGGTAACGCTGGCTCGTGCAGAACGTGGGTGCCGGAAGGAAAAGATGAACTTTATAGCGATCTGCCTGCACGGCCTCGACATGCGAGACTTTCACAGCTATATGCGCGACACGCCGTTTCTTGACGGGCTGCGCAAGCGCTCTGTCTTCATTCCCATGGGGCGCGGCCACGGCCACAACAACAAGGACTCCATCAACGCCGAAATGACCGGCTGGTGGACGGCACGGCACTGCGATTCGCAACTCACGCACGACGGTTTTCGCCCTCAAACGACCGGGTGGCTGCCCAAGACGCTGATCGAGTACCTCCGCCAGGCCGGCTATGATATCTTCACCTGCCAGGGCAGCGACAATATGGGGACCGCCGCCGCTGCGTTCATGCCCCGCATCTGGATGAAGCACGAACCCGAGCGAGCCGAGCAGTTCAACACCTGCCGAGGCGTCGGCCGCGACGAAATCTTCGACAGAATCAAGCGGTCCGGCCGGTTCTACGCCCACCTTTTCCTGCGCGAGACACATCGGCCTTGGTCTCAGAATGAGGGCCTCTGTGCATTGATGGGCAAACCCCCGGCGCGAGGCTGGCCCGACGATGCGTTCTGTGCCCGCAAGGCCGCGCTGGATCGACCCAATGAATTCGCCGCCCTGCGCCGACGCGGCCTGACCGAGGCCGACCAAATCGTACAGCAGATCTTCGAGGCGACAGCCGGCCGCGACGACGTGACCTACGTCGTCTACAGCAACCACGGTGAGGTGTTCGACCACTTCCGAACCGTACGCCCCTACCGAAATGACGGCTCCAACATGATCGTCGGCGTCTCACACGGGCCATACCCCTACGAAGTGCTCTACGCCACCATGCAGATGTGGGTGCTCCCCGGCCAGCCGCCGCGCACGATGGCCGGCGTCGGCAGGATGATTGACTACCCCGCCACGATTCTCGATCTGGCTGGCCTGGAGCACGACTTCATGGACGGCGAGAGCATGCTGGGTGCCTTCCGGCAAGGAGGGTTCGCACCGCAAGACCGCTATGCCGAGTCGGGCCTGGCCGAGACGGGAAGCTGCATCAGCATGGTTCGGGCCGATGGCTTCAAGCTGATCGCCATGAATCCCGAGCCGCTGCCCGCACAAGAGCAGGCCAAAGAGTTCCCCGAGTATCACCAGCTCTCCGTCTTCGACCTGAAGGCCGACCCCTACGAATACGCCGATATCGCCGACTCGCCGCACGGGCAGGAGGTGATCGACTGGGCGGTCACCCGGCATCGCGAACTGAAGGAACGGCCCGACAGGTGAAAGTCTGCTGGAACGAGGCGGACAGTTCTGTCCACATGCGGCCGACACGAGATTCGATGGACCCATCCCAAGCAGACATCCACGTACGACCTGCCGCCGCGCACGACCATGGCACGATCGTCGCGTTCCAGTGCCGTATGGCGCACGAGACCGAGAACCTTACGCTCGACGAGGGCACCGTGGAAGCAGGCGTGCGAACGGTGTTGGACGAGCCGGCCCGCGGCTGCTATTGGGTGGCGGAACTGAACGGACACGTCGTCGGGTGCCTGCTGACGCTGCCCGAATGGTCCGACTGGCGCAACGGCACGGTACTGTGGATTCACTCGGTATACGTCCTCCCCGAGTTCCGGCGACGAGGGGTCTACCGGGCCTTGTATCGGCACGTGGCGCGTATCGTCGAGCGCGACGCTTCGCTCAAGGGGCTGCGGCTGTATGTGGACAAGAGTAACCTTCCCGCCCGCAAGACCTACGAAGCGCTGGGCATGGACGGCGAACACTATCAGTTGTACGAGTGGCTCAAGTGAGTGCCGCCGACGGCGACATCCGCGAGCATTTGATTGGGTCTTCGACGACGAGGATATCTGATGGAACACTCGGCGAAATATCTGATTGCGTGCATCGCCCTGGCTGCGGTGGCGCTGCCTGGCGCCAACTGCGGTGAGTCGGGCTCGCCGCCGCCCGCTTCAAATGCTCGTCAGCCGGCCGACGCCGGCGATGCCTCGGCGGCCACGACCGTCACGCTCGCCATCGAGGGGATGCACTGCCAGGGCTGCGTGACGGCCATCACGGGCAAGGTGCAGACGCTCGAAGGGGTACGCGAGGTCCATGTGTCGCTGCCCGATGGAGCCGCATCGGTAACCGTGGATCACCCCGATCGTGTCGAGCCCATCCTCCAGGCGATTGGTTCGCTCGGCTACAGGGCTACTGTGGCGGGCGGGCCGCCGGCCACCACCTCGCCCACGGCAGATTGACCCCGGTTCCGAACGATCGATCTCATCTGGCAGGATTCATTCGTTCGTGGTAGACTGTTCGACAGTCATTTTCAGTGGGTATGATGCGGTGTCTTGAGGGGACGTTTGCCCGGTTCAAAAAGTTGCTCGACGCGTCCGGCCGGACGCCTCTGACTGATGGGGTGGCATATGCATATTCGCGTAGAGTGCCCGGCCTGTAAGAAGAAGCTGAAGGCTCCCGAGAGGCTGGCCGGCAAGCGAGCCAAGTGCAGTTGTGGTGCCGTGCTGGATGTTCCGGCTCTGGCAAAGCAGGATAAAGAGCCACTCGACGCACTGCTGGCCGGTGAGACAGCGGGCCAGACCACGTGTCCGAACTGTGAAGCCGACATGCCACCCGATGCCGTGCTCTGCACGGCGTGCGGCTACAACGTCACAACCGGCAAGCGCGTGCAACCATCGCTGCCGACCGGCACCGAGGCGCCCGCCGGCCCGCCCAAGCGACTCAAGTCTTCCAGGCCGACCGACCCACGCAAGTACGAGCCTCGATTCTCGCGCGACCCTTGGGCTGTGTTGAAGTGGGGCTTTGTCCTGGCGACACTGGGCGGTGTCGGATGGATCGTCTGGGCGATGGTCAGTTGGGTGCAGTTCGACCCGGCCCAGCAGGCCCGTGACCGCACCGAGCAGATCAAGCCCGGCATGACCATGGCCGAGGTCGTGCAGTTGATGGGCAAGCCGCCGCGCGAGGTGATCCTCTACGAAGAGAAGGAAACGGGCTCGGGACTGCTGTCGAGTACCCTATACAAGCCTCGCAAGGTGAAGTGGCGCGAGGACTTCATGACCCATTACGACGAGGAGGACCGCGCGCTCGGCATCGACTTCGTTTATCGATTCAGCGAGAGAGACCACCTCAAGATCAGCTTCGAACCCGAAGGTACGGTTACCGCGGCTGTGGCAGTGGATGTCTTCGCGCACCTGTTCGGCCGCGACTGATTGGGGAGGCTATCAAGGTGTCACTGGAGGTCCTGCCCGACTGGGAAGAGCCCGACCAGCCGCAGCAAGCCGAGTCGGTCGACCTGCGGGCCGACGACGCAGCCCTGCGCGAAGCGATGATCGTGGCGATGCGAACGGCAATCGTGTGGCTGATTCTCGGCGCGATCGCGCTGCTGCCCGGCATGTTCCTCCTAACGCCGGCCCTCTCCTGCGTAACGGAGGACCTGGAGAACGTCTTCATGGTCAGCTTCGGGCGCGAGCGGGTGATGCCGACCCTGCTGTTCGCGCTGTTTGGGGTGGCCTATGGCACGCTGCTTGGCTGGCGGATGGCCAGCGGTGCGGGCCTGGTGGGCTGGCCCGCCTGGGCAATTGGGTCGGCTGCGATCCTGGCCCTCGCCCTCATCGGGGGCGTGTTTGCGTGTTTCGCCCTATCGGGCAACGGCCTGATTGTCGGCTGCGTTAGTCTCGGGGCGATGGCTGCCCTGGCCATCGGCGCTATGGGGGTACGACTCTACTGGGGTGCCTGACGCCCGGTGCCTTCGCTCGCTAATAGTTCTCCATCACGGCCTCGTGTACCGACTCGGCGATGACCCCCTCGGCCAGGACCTGATCCAACGAGGTCTTCATCGTCTGCATGCCATAGCGCTGACCCGTTGCGATGAGGTTCCGCAGGTGGAATGTGCCGCGCTTGCGAATGACGTTACGGACCGCGTCGGTCGCCACGAGCGTCTCACAAGCCACGCGGTTGCCCCCGTCGATGGTCGGCAGCAGTTCCTGATGGACGACCGCCAGCAGCCCTTCCGCCAGCAAGGCCCGCATGTGCCCGTCGCTGTTGTCCGGCGCATAGGCCAGCAGACGGCCTATGATCTTGTCGATCGAGATAATGTGCAGCGTCGAGAGCACCAGCACGCCGGTCTCCGCCGCCGTCAGCGCAATCTTGATCGTGTCATAATCGCGCATCTCGCCGATGGCGATCACGTCCGGGTTTTGCCGCAGGGCGGCCCGCAGGCCGCTGTGAAAACTCCTGGTGTCCTTGCCGACCTCGCGCTGCCGGACGATGGAGTTCTTGTTGGCGTGCACGTACTCGATCGGGTCTTCGATCGTGATGATGTGCCTGCGGTAGTACCGGTTGATCGTGTCGATCATACCGTTCATGGTGGTGGTCTTGCCCTGAGTCGTGCTGCCCGTGATGAGGATCAGTCCTTTGCGGGCCCGCGTCAGCTTACCCACGATCTCCGGCAGCCGGAGCTTCTCCAATGGGACCGGCTCGCCGGCCAGCAGCCGAATCGACGCGCCCACGTCTCCGTCACCATAGCTTACGTTCACACGATAGCGACGATGGTTCTCGTCGGACGCCATGAAGTCCAGGTCGAGTGACTCTTCAAACTCGGCGATCTGCTCTCCGCTCAGCAGCGCATAGCTCAGCTCCTTGGCCCTGCGCGCGCTGAGTAGCTCCTTCGTGATCGGGACCAGATCTCCCTCGATCCGCAGCATGACCGGAGAGCCCGCCGCGATGTGTACGTCCGTCGCGCCCTTGAACCGAGCCCGTTCGAGGATGCTCTGCATGTCCGCCATCACTTCGTCCTCCACCCCGTTCCATTCGCCGACACGGGCGCCGCCGCGCTATCCCTCGACCGGCTCGAATGTCAGTCGTTTCGCTTTCGTGTCGCCCTTCGGCGCAGCCAACGCCCGTCGGTAGCGTTTTGCTTCGGCCGTTTTAGGCCTGTAATCGAGCGTATACTCCTGCCCCGGCGTGAGCTTGCCCTCCAGGAAAAACTCGACCAGGCTGTAGCCCTTGGCCCCGTCAAACTGTTTGCTGTACGCCTTTCGACTCAGTTCGATCGTCTTGCCACCGCTGTCGCAAAGTTGGAAGTGCTCGGCAATCCATTCCTCCCAGTGTACCGTCGCTGGCACCTGATAGGTCGAGCCGTCTTCGCGCGTTACGATCCTGCCTTCGTCGACCCGCGGACGCTCCACCTTCAGCATGCCAATGGGTACGGCCCAATGGATCTCGATGCTGTCGCTGCGGGCATTGCCGAAGGCCACACCGATCAGCGTACCTTTATCGGTGCCCATGTGGTGAACCATCCACACACTGACCACACAGCCAATAACTCCAATGATGAACAGAACCACCAACCCCTTCATGACGTTTCCTTTCCCTTGGCGGTTTCTACATCCCCACAAGACTGCGCCTCAGCGCCGCACAGACGCCGAAGGCCGCTTCCCGCATATGGTCACCAGACCATCTGATCCCCGCCGAACACCGGGCCGTCGACACACGCCAGGACGTACCGCCAACCCTCCTCGGCCGCATCGTCCCGCACGCGCACCACGCACGACTGACACGTCCCGAGCCCGCAGGCCATCATCCGCTCGACGCACACCTGCAAGTCGATCCCCTCGTCCCGGCAGAATCGGCCCACAGCGTCCAGCATCGGCTCGGGCCCGCACGCGTAGACCACGACCTGGTCCTTCTGTCCGGCGTGTCGCCGGGAATACCCCGCCATCGCCTCACTCACCAGACCGCGGAACCCCGCCGAGCCGTCGTCCGTCGCCGCCCCCACCGGCACGCCGCTGCGGGCGTAGGCGTGGTAGAGCATCGACGGCGCAAGCGGATCGCTTACGTTCGCGGCCACATCGGTCGACCGAAGCGGCATCAGGTCGGCGCCGCGCGCCCCACAGAACGCCACCACGTCCTTGCCCGCCTGCTTCAGCTCCTCCGCCAGCCAGATCAGTGGCGCGACCCCGATGCCTCCGCTGATCAGCCACGCTCGTGGCTTGTCGTCACGGATGACAAAGCCGTTGCCCAATGGTCCCAGGATGCTTACGCGCCGACCGGCCTGAAGCTGCTCCATCCACCGACTGCCCGGACCGACTACCCGGTAGATCAACTCAATGCGCTTGCCGCCCCGGCCATTGCCGTCGCGCATCGTGGCGATGCTAAACGGACGACGCAGCAGGGCCACGCGCTCGCTGAGTTCGGCGCCCTGAAGTTGGGGTAACTGATCGCCCGACCATTCATGGCGCACCGGTCGGTACTGATCAGCCGCCTCGCCACACCGAAGCTCGACGAACTGCCCCGGCACGGCGCGACCAAAACGCGGCAGATCGATGGTAAGACTTAGATGCTCCCGGCAAATGCGTTGGTTGCTCACGACCTGAGCGTCGCACAGTTCGTGCACATGTCTCTCGTCATGGTCTCGCTGCGACATGGTTGTAGTCATCATACTGCAAGCGCGCGCAGAGCAAAAAAAACTTCCGGAACAGGTCCGACCCGTCCCGGAAGTGCGCCACGGCTAATAACAGCCGTTATTCGTGATAGTTCGCATGTTCAGCGCCTTGGAGCCGTCGCCCCAACGCACGGGTGACTATATCAGAAGCGGAATCGGCTGTCAACGCGGCTCAATCCAGAAGCCCGATTTTTCCTATGATTGCATAAGATATTGTCAAAAAAGGATTTACAACTCGCGGCCTTGCGGGCGACGCGCCTTTACACAACCCCTTCTGCCGCCTGAGGTTGGCTCATCTTAGACGGTTTTCCGGCACCAGTGACGCTTTTCCGTCACTTTGGCGCACAAGAGCGCAACTCTTTGCCATAAAACAATTTAACCCCAAAACAAACGCCTACGCGGTTGCGCGCGACGCCGGCACCGGCGCGGGGCTCACTGGGGGCGTGCCGAACTCGCTTGCCAACACGATTCGCTCCTCTTCCAGGGCCTTGTTGGCCATCGAGCCGACCAGGACGGCATGGCGCCCGACGTGCCCATCAGCGCGCTGGCCCTGCACGGAATCCTCTTCGAGGATAATGCTGCGCAATAGCGCAACGTCGGCCCCGCCGTGTCCGCCCTTTGCGGGCAGCATCTCAATGGTGTGATGCTCCGGCTTGTGCATGGGGTAGACGTGAATGTGTTTGCCACCGACCTCGAGGCGTCCCCGGTCGCCGATCACCACGCACGAATGGCCCTCGCGGCTGTTGAACGCGCTGAGCGTGTAGTTGAGCTTGACGCCGTTGTCGTACTCGCCGATGACCACCACGCGGTCTTCGATGTTGATCTGCGGGTCCCACACACAGCCATCGCGAACGTATCCGTCCGCCGACTCGCCGTCCATGTACATGCGCTTGTACAGGCCGTCCCACTTGCCGCGAAGGTCGTAGGCAAACCTGCATGTGGCCTTGTACTGGCAGGTGTCGCAGCGCTGCCCGCGGTCCGGGCGCGGCAGGTAAAAGCTTGTGTCGCCGAAAGCTGCGACCCGTTGGATCTGCCCACCAATCAGCCAGTTCAGCCAGTCGAAATGGTGGCAGGCCTTGTGGATGAGCAGCCCGCCGGAGTTTTCCTTGCGCCGGTGCCAACGGCGAAAATAATCGGCGCCGTGGTCGACGTCGAGGTACTCCTCGAACGTTACGACCATGGGGCGGCCCACGACGCCGTTATGGATCATCTCGGCCGCCTTGGCCGATCCGGGCCCGTAACGCATGTTCTGGGCGATCCGCAGCCATCGGCCGGCTCGTTGCGAAGCGGCGATCATACGGTCGCAGTCGGCCACGGTGGTGGCCATCGGCTTCTCGCAGATCACGCTCTTGCCGGCCGCGAAGGCCTTCTCGGCCACGTCCACGTGTGTGTCGTCGCGTGTGGCGATCACGAGGATGTCGAAATCGGCCTCGGCCAGCATGGCGTCGAGGTCGGTATACTCGGCCACGTCGATGCCCAGCTCTTGCCTGGCGACCGCGACGCGGTTGCGGTTGCTGTCACACAGAGCCACCAACTCGGCGTGTTCGCGGAATATCGCCGGCCCCTTGCCGGGGTAGCCGACGATGCCCTTGGCGAATGCCCCGAGTCCCCGGTTGCCCAGTCCAATCACTGCGAAGCGCTTCTTGCGTGCGTCTGCCATCCCTTTACATCCTTCTCGCCGGTACGACGTACGTAACACAACCGCCGCGAGTCTAGCACAGGTTTAAGTCTGCGGCCACACGGCATACGGCACCGGCCGCTGCCGAACATGTGCGGTTGCCGGAGGCTGCACTCAGGATCATCATCATCACGCTGCTCCTCGGCCGTTAGAGATTGCCTGTGCTGCGGGGCCGACTATAATCGCGCCGGCCAGAACCGGGCCAAGTCTCGTCAGCAAGGTGGTTTATGCAGCCCCGGACACGTCTGATCGCTTCGCTGGTGGTGCTGCTGGCGATCTTCATGATCGGCGTTACCGGCTTCGTGGTCATCGAAGGAGTCTCAATCGGTGATGCTGCGTACTGGATGACCGCGACGCTGTCCACGGTGGGCTATGGGGACGTCGTTGCACGAACGTGGGTGGGCCACGTCTGGGCCATGGTGGTTATTGTGCTGGGCGTGATGGCCGCAGCCATGACGATCTCGTTCTTGCAGGCGCTGATCGTCAGCGGCGAGCTGCGACGCGTCCTGGGGAGGCGAAAATTGCTCAACAAGATCGAGCAACTCCACGGGCACATCATAGTCTGCGGCTATGGCCGCATGGGTCGTCTGATCGCCAACGATCTCAAACAGCGGGGGCGTTCGGTTGTCGCGATCGAACAGGCACCTGAGCGCACCTCGCAGATGGAGGAGCAGGGCCTGCTCTACATCCTGGGCGATGCGACCGAGGAGCAGACGCTCGTACAGGCGGGCGTCATGCGGGCCAAAGGTCTGGTGGCCGTGTTGCCGCACGACGCAGATAACGTCTATGTCGCGCTGACGGCGCGGGGCCTGCGCAGCGACCTGCAAATCGTTACGCGCGCCGAGCAGCCGGGCAGTGAGGACAAGCTCAAGCGTGCCGGGGCCGACCGTGTCGTCAGCCCGCACGTCAGCGGCGCGACCCTGATATGCAACATGCTGACCCGCCCTAACGTAACCGACTTTTTCCAGGTGGCCACCAAGGGGGTCGACCTGGAGGTAGACGAAGTGGTCGTCGATGATGACTCACCCGTCTGCGATAAGTCGCTGCGCGAGTTGGAGTTGCGGCAGGCGGCCGGCGTGATGGTGGTGGCCGTCAAGCGGTCCGATGGCAACACGATCTACAACCCCGGCCCCGACGAAGTGATCCGCTGTCAGGACACGTTGATTCTGATCGGTCCAGCCGGTGCTTCAGCCAAGCTGGCGGGGATGTAGCGCGCCGCCGCCAGGCCCTTTCGGGCTAAGTCGGTGTGGGAACAGCGGTGGCGCGTAGCTGCTGCTCAACAGCTGGGCTTTGGTGTAGCCTGGCCGACACGCGGACGGAACGAAGGTTGGCGGTTTGTGAAGGCAGAGGTCGATACGGCACCGAAAGCGAGCCGGCGCCGTTGCCCATGAACCGTTAGGGGGCAGGATTTGCCCCACGGAGGGGCCGGCAGCATGATGCGCGGTCACAGGGGCGGTCTCGCTTGGGTGGAGCAGGCCGGTTGGGCTGGGCGCCCAATTTGAGCCCGGTGGTGGTGAGTCTCGGCTGAACCGAAAGCTCGTCGCGGATGAATCCAAAACGGGCTTCGATGCGTCTTAATGTCCAGGAAGGTTGGAGACGCTGCCGAGGTCCGCAGGCTTGTCGACGGCAAGAAGGGGTATCATGGACGCCGAAGAGGGCTCACCGCCGCCGGCCCAGAGATGGCAAGGCGGATGGCCCGACACCCTCGAGCGGTTCGAGCACCTAGTCGAGGTATTCCAGGACCGAATGGTCCGCTACGCCTTTCGTCGGTTAGGAAACCTTCACGAAGCTGAGGAGGCGGCCCAGCGAAGATCGCACGGGCTACCTGCTGCGAACACCTGAAGGGACCTATCCAGCGCTGGCGGTCAACGGCCGGCTGTCCGACGACGAGCTGCACGCCCTGATCGACAGCCTCGTACCCGCCAAACAGTTCTGCCCGAATGATTAGACTTTGCAGATGGGGGTATCCCGCCCTTCGCGCCGCGAGGGGCGGGACCTTTCAATTCTGTGCAGCCCAAAGGCCACACCGACAGGCCCGCGCCGCCGTGCCCTGACACTGCCCTTGACGGACTAGCTCCATCTGCTATACTGCCCTAGCGCAGTAGGTCACAGCAATGGAGGATCCAGCGGTGGATATCAACGCGTCCAGCCATGTGCCTATCTATCTGCAGATCGCCCAGTACATCCGTCAGTCAGTAGCGGCGGGAATCTACCGGCCCGGGGAACTGCTGCCCTCACTACGGCAGTTGGCGCTGGATCTGTCGGTCAACCCCAACACCGTCCAACGGGCCTACGAACACCTCGAGCATGAGGGGCTCGTCGTGTCGCGCAGAGGGGTCGGGCTGTTCGTAACCCAGCGAGGAGACGCGTCGGCACGTAGTCGGGCTGCCGATCAGTTGCGCGACGCGCTGGCTCAGGCGATTGGCGATGGATTGGCCGCAGGCCTGAGCCCGGGCCGGATTCGTGATGTGTTCGAGCAGTCTTGGCGGCACGCCGCTCAGTCGATGGAGGATCGGTCATGCGGGAGTCGATGACGGCCGGCGTGGCGATTGAACTTGCCGGTGTGACGCGACGTTTCGGCAAGCAGGTGGCGGTAGACGATCTGTCGCTGCAGATACCAGCCGGAACGACGTTCGGCTTCATTGGCCCCAACGGAGCGGGTAAGAGCACGACTATCAAAATGGTCATGGGGCTGCTGCCCATGACGGCCGGCAAGATCACCGTGCTCGGGATCGACGCCGGCGCCGATCCCCAAGCCGTTGCGCCGCGCGTCGGCTACGTTCCCGAGCAGCAGTTCATCTACCGGTGGATGCGCGTCGGCCAGGTCATCCGCTTCTGCCGGGCGTTCTATCCGACGTGGAATAACGGTCTGTGCGAGGATCTGCGCGATCGGTTTGAGCTTCCAAGCGACAAGAGGGTCAAACATTTGTCGCGAGGGATGGGTGCCAAGCTTTCGCTGCTGCTGGCGCTGTCGCACGAGCCCGACCTACTGGTCCTGGACGAGCCGACATCAGGACTGGACCCGATCGTTCGAGAGGAGTTTTTGGACGGCGTGCTCCAAACGGTGTGTCAGCACGCGCGAACGGTGTTGTTCTCAAGCCACACGCTGGCTGATGTGCAGCGGCTGGCCGATACCTTGGGGCTGATCTACGGCGGCAAGCTGCTGGCGTACTGCCCGGTCGAGGAGTTGCTGAGCGGCACCAAGCGCATCCGCGCGACGCTCCAAGATGGCCGACTGCCCAACCGACCGCCCGACGGAACGATCTGCCAGCGGCTCCAGCGGCGCGACTGGACGCTGACCGTGGCCAACTTCACACCCCAGATCGTCGAGATGATTCGATCGACCAACCCGGTGCAGCACGTGGAGGTCATGGACCTGGGCCTGGAGGACATCTTCAAAGACTACGTCAAAGGGCGGAGAGCGACGACATGAGATCGCTGCTTTGGAAGGACTGCCGACTCAACCGTCTCGTATTGGTCGTTGGAGCAACGCTGTTGCTCGGTCCGCACGCCGCGGGCCTGGCTCTCAAGATCTATCTGCCGTTGAGCGAGCCGACCATGCCGGCGCCGGCGTGGGCGACGGTGCTGTTCTATACCGCCACCTACAGTCTGCTGTTGTCAACGTTGACGGTGGCGCTGCTGGGCGGCAACGCGATCGCCGTCGAACGGCCGGACCGCTCCGCGGAATTCCTGGCCTATCTGCCGCCAACGCGACGCAAGGTTCTGGCGAGCAAGGTGCTGCTGGCCATGATCGTGTGGGCGGCGATCTTGGGACTGAATGTTCCAATCCTCGTTGCGGTGACGTCGCCGAAGGAATTCGGCGACGTGCCACCCATGGCGGAGGTGCTCGTGTCGGTGATGGTGCTGTTGTTTGGATCGTCCTGGCTGGCTTCGTCGTTCCTGGCGAGCCCGGCCAATGCCACGGGACTCGGCGTCGCAGCGACCGCCTTGATCGCACTGGCGGCGGCGTTGCAGGCCGAAAGTGCGCAGTGCGACCCCAGAGACGTCGTCATGTGGACGGCATTGTCCATCGGCACGGCCAGCTTTGTGGCAGGCATCATCTGCTTTCTGCGCCGAGCCGAGCCCTAGAACCAGCCAGAGCCCCCGGCAGAGGACGGCTCATCTGGCTGATGCAAGAGATCATGCCGCTCGAGGCCACCCGCGCAGGCGCAGATGGCCGAGGCCGTCTCGGACATGTGAACGAATGTCGGAGAGTGCCCAACTCAGCGACACACGCACGCGCCTAAACGCCCACCGCACTTGGAGCACTTGGGAATGTTGTCCCCGGCCGGGTAGCCCTTCGCTTCATCCGGGCCGAGCATGGTGAAGTCGGCCTGCCCGTCGGGCAGCACCACGGTCAGCGTGTTGCGCGGCGCGACCGGGCCCTTGCAGCAGACGGCGAACTTGCCCTCGCCCAGCGAGCGACACGACCAGCCGTCGGGTGCGGTCAACTCTGCCTGTGTGGCTGCGCGCCCATCGACGGTGACGGCCAACTCTTGCTCGACGCCCGCATGCAGCACGGGCTCACCGTTGTAGTGCAGCCACACCTCGCGGCCATCGGCAAGCAGTTCCACCCCGGCGTGGTTGTCCTGGGCAAGGGCCTGGCGGGCCTGTTCACTGCGGACCAGTCGCGTCAGTAGATCGCTCGGCAGCATCGCTTGGTCTGCGAACACCACGTCGCCTCCCACACGGGCCCGCTCGGCCAGGGCAACGGTGCGATCGGTGAACTCACTGAGCGTGCGGGGCGAGTTGAACTGGCCGGTGAATTTGTGCAGGACGATCTGGTCGCCCACCGGTTCGCGCCAGCGCGACGCGATGCCGTCCGTACCATCCAGAATG
>CBFCZG010000063.1:0-16150 GCA_965602375.1 uncultured Phycisphaerae bacterium
CCGGCGGATCGGAGCAATGTAGATGCAGCACCGCACCATCGCTCTTGACCTCGGGTCGCGTCATGTCGGGCGTACGACTCGCGATCACATAGGGCGCGATGACGCGGATGGTCAACTCGCCGCCCCTGCCGGCCCGCAGCCCGCCGTCCTCGGCGGTCACCCCGCGACAGGCCACGCCCGGCGCGGCAAGGTCGCCCGGCAGCGACGGGCGGTAGCGCAGGCATGCGTTGGCGTACGATCGACCCGGCTGATGTTTCTCTTTCGGACCGGCCCAACCCTGCTTGTGCCAGCGCTGGATGTCGGGCGTCATGGCTGGGGGATAATGGAACCGCCCCTGCGGCTTGTGATGGTACGCCAGCGTTTCGCCGGGTCGCAACGCAAAGTCGAGTGTGTGCAACTGGTACCAATACTGAGGCCACCACCGCCAGACGCCCGGCTTGTACTGGCCCTCGGCGACCTTGGCGGCGTGCTCGTCCGACGTGTAGTACGGGTCCGATCGCTTGACGGGCCTGGCCACCAGGTCAGGATCGGCACACAGGTCGGCGCATGAGGCGATGACCAGGCGGTCACCATCGCGTTTGTAATGGATGGCGTCCATGTCGACATCGATCAGGTGCCAGGCATCGTCATAGTACACTTCGGTGATATTGTGACCGGTGCAGCCGGTGCAGCGAGCCGGCAGACCCGCTTGCCGCAGGATCGACGCCGACACGTTTGCGTGGCTGCCGCAGAGCATGTAGCCGTAGCTGTTGAGCAACCGGATCGGGTCCTTGACGGGGTGGCCGGTGAGCGTTTGGCCGGGCTCTTCGATGGGGTCGAGGAAGTGGTACGTGCCGGTCCGCCGATCGATCATCCAGCGCCACAGGGCTTCGGCCAACTCCTGGTCGCGCCGGCCGGCAAGGGCGGGCCATCGCAGGATGGCGCTGAGGCTTCGCGTGTCCGGGTGCGCATCACAGGCCAGATACGGACTGAAAACACACACGCTTACGTCCTCCCAAGCTGGTAGGTCTGAGGTCGGCTACTCGGCGGGGATCGATGTCGCGTGCACGTCGACCGTTTGCGGGCCCGGATCGAGGGAGGCGAGCGGCTCGACTGTGTCGGTCCCGACGTGCCAGACGATTCGTCGGAGCAACTCATCTTCAAGCCGGCTGTCGCGGCCCAAAGGTACCCAGTAGGCTGCTGCGGCCTGCGGTCCCATCTCACCCTCGGCCGTAGGCAGTTTTTCGCCGAAGATTTGCAGGGCACCACTGGCGGTGGTCACTTGGCGCTCCGGCGCTGCGTAGCGGTATACGTCGACTTGGACCGACACGTAGAGCTGCCCCTGCTCGGCAGCGGGGCGTATGTGCACGGTTGCCTGCCGCCGAACGGTGTGCAGGTTGGCCTCAGCCGCTTCGAAGCCTCCGCAGGTCCCCGGCCGCCAGAACTCGAACCACTGGGCGCTGGTGGTCGGATGGGTAGTGATCACACCGGCACGGCGATCTTGCCGATCGGGCCGGAAGTTGTATCGGCGAAGGACCTCCAACCCAGTCTGCCAAAGCTGCTCGAAGTCGGCCCCGGTCAGCTGGGTGTCGGTGGGCCCCTCCGGCTGGATGGGCTGTTGGCATCCCGAACAGGCCAACAAGGCCGCACAGCCTACAAGGATGGAACCTATCCGCCGCATCGGCGGGAATCATACTCGCCAGAACGGGCAGTCTCAAGGATTGAATCTTCTGGCAGCCTGCCGGTTCGGCGGCCTTCGAGCTGGGCGGTCCACTGTCTTCCTGTCGGCTGGTCGGCCTGACAACGTTGCGACGGAACGACTGACGTGGTATGCAAGTGGCGGTCGGGGGCCGCTCTTGGCGCCCCAGGTGTCCTGTCGGCTTTGTATTCGCCGGACGTGTTGCTCAGCTATACGATAAAGGGAGACCGGGTATGCCAGAACAGCAGATCGGCAAGATCACACACTATTTCGGCAAGATCGGCGTGGCGGCAATCGAGATCACCGACGGCGAAGTGCGCGTCGGCGATACGATTCATGTCGTGGGGCACACGTCGGACTTCACGCAGGTGGTCGAGTCCATGCAGTTGGACAACCAGGTGGTGGAGACAGCCTTGCCAGGCCAAACCATCGGCGTAAAGGTGCCCGAGCACGCGCGCGAGCATGACAAGGTGTTCGTGGTGGCCCGCGACTGAGGGCCGATTGCTCGTGTGATCGCGGCGAGGCGTCGCGATCACGCCGGCTCGAGTTGGCCGAGCACCTCTTGCAGCGCGATGGTCGCGCCGGCCAGACATTGGTCGGCTGCGCCGTAGTAGACGGTCAGCACGTCATCGGTCAGGACAGCGCCTGAACTGAACACCACGTTCCCGAAGAACCCGTGCACCTCATATTCGGCTTCCGGGGCCATCAGCGGTTTCCGCGAACGGGCCAGCACGCGGCCTGGGTCGTCCAGATCAACCAGCACGGCCCCGAGGCAGTAACGGTTCTGGTGATCGGCACCATGGTAGACCGCCAGCCAGCCGCGCTCGGTCTTGATCGGAACGGCGCCGCCGCCGATGCGTCCCGAGTCCCACGTGTCGGCCCGGCCGCCCATCAGATAAGCGTGATCGCCCCAATGGACCAGGTCGTCGGACCACGCCACCCACATCGAGGCCTGGCCGATGTTGACCGGCACGGGTCGATGGTGGCAGACGTAGCGTCCGCCGATCCGCTCGGGGAAGATCGTTACGTCGCGATTCTCGGGGCAGAAAATGACTCCATGGCGTTGGAACTTGTGGAAGTCCTCGGTCGAGGCCAGGGCCGTTGCGATGCCGTGGCGCGACACGGCTGTATAGGTAATCCAGTATCGTCCTTCCAGGTACGTGATGCGGGGGTCTTCGACGCCGAACTCCTCGCAGGTGCGCTCGGCCACCAAGGCGGGCGCGGGATCGATCTGGAAATGCCGCCCGTCTTGGCTTCGAGCCACGCGGAGATGCGAGATTGAGGTGAGGTACTTCTGTCCCTGATAGATAAACCACCGTGGATCGACCGGATTGTAGTCGGCATCGTCGATCCGGCAGCGGAGTACGGTGATCTGTCGATCGTTGTGTGTCAGATCCAGCAACGGCGCAGTCGCCCATCCCTGGCGGACGTCCTTCGGGCGTTCGGCTACACGCATCAGGAGCAACACCGAGCCGTCCGGCATCTGGATGGCGCCGGCGTTGAGCGCGCAGACCACTTCGAAATCTTCGCGCGAGGGGCGAACGTGCGACGGTTCGATGATCGGATTCTCGGCGAATCGCTCCAGCATGGAATGGCTCCCACGTTCCGGCGTCAACACTGGGCCAGTTGAGTCGCCTGCTCGGCTAGGGCTACCGCCTCGCCGGCGTCTTCGGCAGTCAGTTGCGGTTGGTGAGTCGGGTCGTCCAGCCGGTCGAGCTGGTCGCTCAACAGCGACCGGAACAGCCCCTGGTATACCTCGCTGCGCTGCTCGGCGGGTAGTTGCCATGACCAGCGGGCGCGCATGGAGACCCGGTAGCTCTTCCCGCGGCTTCGACAGAGCTGGCGGTCGGATTCGTATTGCTCGACGACTTCGGCCTGCCATGCGTCGCAGACCGCATCGAGGGCGTGACGGCCCGCTTCGTCCACAATGCCGAGCACGTGTAACTCCATCGGCACCCAGCCGACGACCTGTATATCGCCTCGTTCCAGTAGCACGCGATGATCGGCCCGGTCGAGCCGATAGGCCTGGTCGAACCCGTGGTAGAAGTGGCCAAGTACGTCGTTGTCGTACCGGACGGCACAGCATGCCCGGTCGAGTTGCCGCGTTTGCTCGCGCTGGAGATTGGTCGCCCAGACGGTCTGACCGTCGCCGAACCACCAGCGGTACAGATCAAAAAAATGCACGCCGTGCTCGATGAAGATCCCGCCGCTAACGTCGGGGTCCCAAAACCAGTGGTCGGCCGGCAGTCGTTCGTCCTCGGCGTAGTTCTCGAAGAACGCTCGCAGCGGGCGGCCGAGCACGCCCGAGTCGATCACGCGCTTCACCGTTTGCAGCAGCGGGCTGTAACGCAGCACATGGTTGACCGCCAGCAGCACGCCGCGCTTGTTGGCCGCAGCCACCAGCCGAGCCGCCTGATCGTGGTTGAGCGCAAGAGGCTTCTCACAGAGAACGTGCTTGCCGGCCCGGATCGCGGCCCGCGCCAAGTCGTAGTGACTCGACGGCGGGCTGGCGATGTGGACCAAATCGACGTCGGACCGTCCGATGAGTTGATCGGGCGTCCGGCAGGCCTGGAGCCCGAACGCGCCGGCCAGCGACTCGGCCGCTGAAGGGACCACATCGGCCACGGCGACCGCCTGAACCCGGCCCATACGGCGGAGCAGGTCCAGGCAAAAGTGGCCGAAACGTCCACATCCAATCAGTCCGTATCGCCATGCGCGTTGGTCGGAATCCGGGCCCATGAGCTATCCGCCGCCTTTCGCCCAGACCGCTTCGGCCCCCAGACCCGCCCAGATGCTTGCCAGGGCGCCGTAGCGCGGCTATCCTACGTTGTTACCGCGTGGTGAGAGTAGCTCAGTTGGTAAGAGCACGTGGTTGTGGTCCACGGGGTCGCGGGTTCGAATCCCGTCTCTCACCCTTTCCCGCCGAGGTGCCCGTCTGGGGCAAGCGCGTTATCTGCCTCTCTATACCGGATATCCGCGCCTAGCGCTTCGGTGGATCGCTATTGGGCTTATGGGCTGCTTTGGCGCCCGCCTTGACGAGCTTCCTGACCAACTGATCGTATTTCCGCTCACTGAGCGGCAGCTTAACGATGCTGCCCGTGTAGCTTGACAGCACCATCGCATTGGTCAGCTCCAGGCTGCCGAGACCCTCCTTCCCGCTGCAGACGAGCCTGTCGCCGTCGGTGATGGCCCTGCAGAAGTTCCGGACGAGGCCCACGTGTCCGCCCTGCACCTTCGGCAGTTTCGGCACCGAGACCACGTGGTCGGGCCTGCCGTAGATGTTCGAGCCCTTGTAGGTCTTGATGAAGCGGCTGATGGGCATCTCGGGCTTATAGAATTTCATCCCGTCCTCGGCCACGATCAAAGCTCCGCGGTCGCCGTAGAACTCGTAGCGCGACGTGTTGGGGATCTGCGTCGTGTTCCAGTGCAGGATGCCCTGGCAGCCGTTGGAATATTCCAGCAGCGCACTGGCTGTGTCCTCGACGGGGATGCGGTGCTTCTGCGAGCGGTTCACCGCCCACACGCGCGAGGGCATGCCGCCCAAATACACCATGACGTCGATCGGATGCGGAGCCTGGTTTACCAACACGCCGCCTTCCTCGCCGTCCCACGTCCCCCGCCACGCCGCGCTTGCGTAGTAGCGCTGGGCCTTGAACGCGCTGCCCTCGCAGACGATGCGATACAGCGGCCCGAGCATGCCGCGGTCGATCATGCGCTTGGCCTGCACGACCCAGGGGGCCCGCCTATGCTGGAAACACACCCCTATCTTCAGTCGGGCCTTGCGCGCCGCCTCGACCATCTTGCGCCCCTGGCTGAGCCGACCGGCGACGGCCTTTTCGGTCAGCACGTGCTTGCCGTGCTTGATGGCCGCCAGCGCCTGGGCCGGGTGCAATGGATGCGGCGTGCCAAGCATCACCGCGTCGACGTCGGGATCGGCGCAGAGCTTACGATAGTCGCGGTAGGCCCGCACGCCCAGTTCGGAGGCCATACCCTCGACCTTCGGCACGTCGATGTCATTGACGGCCACCAGTTCGGCCCGCGACTTGTTCGCCAGGACGGCCTGGACGTGCGTCTTGCCGATGACCCCGGCGGCGCCGATGACGCCGAATCGAATCTTTCGTCTTCGCTTCGCCATGTTTCTCTCACTCACTTCTCGCAACGTGTGTCGTTGTGCGCATGAATCGTACCGCGCCCTCCCATAGTTCGTTCACATGGGACTGTCAAGATTACTGGTGGGCTGTAACCCGGTTGTCGTTCTACGGGGCAGTCGTCTCGGACGCCTCGCCGGTCGCGCTCTGACCCACGTGCGGGTCGGCAGGCTGCTGCGTAGGTGAGGCCACCGCGTTGGATATGATTTTCTCCGAAACGGCAGCCAGCACATCTTCGAGGTAGCCTTTGATCTGTCTGCGTCGTGATCGGCGAGCGAACCAGAGGCCGGGCCCGCGTATGGTCGCATTGAGGAACACTTTGCTTCGCCCACGGGCCAGCCCGTAGACGGTGACCGCCACCGACGCCTGCCAGAGCCGTCCGCCCAGCAGTACCGAGATGCGCGGGGGGATGACCGAGTCGTGACCATGGCCGCGGCCACGCCCGGAGAGGCGTACCTGGTGGATCGATTCGAATCGGGCCGCCGGCGACGTCCATCCCGGCTCGTCCGCCAGAACGCGCATGACCGCCCCCTGCTCGGCGTCTAGTGTGGTCTCGGTGTGGATAAACATGGTTCCATGGTGCCGCCAATCGCGCCTGTAATGATCGGACTGCCGAGTTTGGCCAGACGACACCGCAACAGAAAACAACCCGGCCGCCCGCCAGTGTAAGCCCGCTTTGATTGCTCGGCAAGCCGGAACCGCACACGAACATCCGCAGAGTCCACAGGGCGTCGAGGCCGGCATGTGACCGCGTGCAGCCGGCAAGAGCGGGATTAGTGCTGTCGGTAGATGATTCGCCCCCGGCTAAGATCGTAAGGCGACAATTCCACCAGAACTCTGTCCCCCGGAAGGATGCGAATGAAGTACTTCCTCATTTTGCCGCACACGTGGGCGAGGACCTCGTGCTCAACCTCGCCCTGTTGTGCCTTGACTCGGAACATGCCGTTGGGCAGCGCTGCGACGACTGTTCCCTCTAACTGAATTGCGCCTGCTTTAGCCATCCGTTCTCCGATATCGTGCGGAACTGGTGGCGAAGATGGATGCCACAGCCGCCCGCCCGGGTCGACACGTTCCGACCGCGAGCCAACCTTCCTATCCGGTCGGCTCGTCCTGAGCGCAGCCTTGCCTGATGGCACCCGCGTCGCTGCTTCGGCCTCTTAAGACAGCCACCTATCGAACATTCGCAAGCAGCCGCGCCCCCGCCGACGGAGAGCTGCCCTGCAAGACCGAGCAGGCGACGTGCACGCCAGCATCGCCGCTTTTCGATAGTACAGGCGTTTACCTCCCGCCGCAACCCCATTGGCCGGCCAGGGTGCGGAATGTGGCTCTGGTCGCCCCGTTCCAGCTATCGGAAGCCCCCCCGGGGGCGCACGTGGTCCCACCCGGGAGGTTGACCCACTAAAACAGGACAGCTACGATAACTGCCTTATCGTGGGTTGAGGCGCGGTTGAGCACCCGACTTACATGCATCCGTGATATCCCTCCTCGTCAAGGAACGAATTGATGGAACTGGGTTGCCGAGCGAAGCAAGATCGATTCCTGCCGGACGGTGCATACCGCAACCTGGAGCACCGGCTTGGGCGATTCGATCTGGCCGACCGCCCGGTCGTCGTGGTGTACGCGTTCGATCACTCGACGGTGATGCTGCCCTACCTGCTGGCCAACCAATGGATGGCGCCGGCCGGTGCACGGGCGATCGGCGCCAGTCTGGCGGCTGCGGGCTTCGATAGAGTCCGCATCGTGCTCCAGCAATGGACGCCCAACTTCGACCCGCGCGTGGCCACCTTCGACGGGCGTCCTATCCAGATGCTGTGCATTTCCAGCATGCAGATCCATTCGGCTCGAGCGATCGAGCTGGTGCGGCAGGCCCACGAACTCGGGCCCGAAAGGCCGCTGATCGTCGTGGGTGGGGCGAAGGCGATCTACGAGCCCCACGGCTTCTTCTGCCTCCCGCCGAAGGGGGAGGTCGAAGCCGATGTGGCCGTTTTGGGCGAGGAATACGTCTTCCTGGCGATGCTCGAGCGTATCCTCGCCTCCACCGGACAGACCGAGACGTTGCGTCAGGGCTTCGAACGGGCTCGCCGGGAAAAGTTGCTCGAGGACGTTGGGGGGCTGCTGTATCGCGCGGAGGACTCTGCACCGAATCGACCCACGCTGATCCATACCGGCGTGCAGCGGCTGGTTCGCGATTTCGACGAGCTGCCGGAGCCCATGGTGGGCTATCGGCTTCTGGAGAGGCCCCATCGCGGCAGGAAACTTCGGCCCAAGCCTCTGGCCTTGCGCCGGATGCGGTGGAACTCGTTTTACGCCTCGTTGGTGATCACCCGCGGTTGCCGGTTCAACTGCGAGTACTGCCCCATACCGGCCTACAACCAGCGGACTTGGCGACACAAGAGCCCTGCGCGGCTGGTGCGAGAAATCCAGGATATCTACAGCCATACCGGCATTCGCCACTTCTTCGGCACCTGCGACAATTTCTTCAATAAACGCGAGACAATCCAAGCGTACTTCGAGGCCATGGCGAAGGCGAAGCTGGAGGGGGGCCGAAGCTTCGGCGACACGATTGATTTCAGCACGGAGGCCACCGAGATCGACGTCTATCGGCACCGCGATCTTCTGCCTCTGGCCCGTCGCGGCGGGCTGCGAGCCCTGTTCTTCGGCATCGAGGATCTCGACGCCAACCTCGTCAACAAGGGGCAGACCCCCACGGTGACGCTCGAACTGTTCGAGCGTATGGTTCGGGTGGGCATCAGCCCGCAAGTGCTGATGATGCACTATGAGGGCCAGCCGCTCGTGACGGCGGGCAGCTTGGCGGGGCTATTTGACCAGGTCGACTTTCTCCTGCGGCATGGGGCCGTGGGGTATCAGTGCACCATCTACAGCCCAGCCATCGGCACTCGGGCTTTTGGACCGACTCTCGGCAAGGGGATCGTGTTCCGCAAAGTGGCAGGCCGGATGGTGCCGGATTCTCACTACGACGGCAATCACGTGGTGGCCTTCACAGGTGACAGGCCCTGGCAGCAGCAGTGGAACGTGATGAGGGCCTATGCCCGGTTCTACAGCGTGCCGAACCTGATCAAGGCGATCTTTGTTCGTCGTGATCCGTGTCGGAGTACGCGCATCGTCGACCAGTTGATCGGGCTGGCGGGCCTGCCCGTGACGTTTCGCCGTCACCTGCGGTGGGTCCGCGAACTCAAAAGAGGCCCGATCGTTCGTTGGCCGGGCCTGCCTCAGTTGCCCTTCCCCGTGATTCATGTGGGGGATGGGCCGGAACCCGGGGGGCTAATCCAGATGGGGCTGCGCCAAGTCGAACCTAACTCAATGGCGACAAGCCACGTGGCAACGGCCTAGGACGCATGCTGCCGCTGGCGCGGAAATGGTGCAAGCAACCTACGCTTGGCCAGTGCGCCACCGCCCCAGCCGTTTGAGTGTCTGGCGGCGCAGGCGGGTGAAAGGGACGGAAAGCCGTCTGTAAAACCGGACCAATCGAATTCCTCTTTCCCACATCTGCTCGTGTTCCGGGCGCACAAGGTCGGGTCGGTGCCTCTTGAGGTGTTTGGCCAGATGGTAGAGATCGCCCTGCTGGAGCCAACGAAGCAGCCAACGCAGTGGCGCGAGTATGGGGCGGCTGGTGTAAGGCCAATAGAAGCTGATCTGAAAATCGATCAGGTAAGGGCGTCCGTCGTCCCCGACGATGATATTCTCTCGCTTGTTCAGGTCGACGTAGGCCATGCCGCGACGGTGGATTTGCTCGATTTGGGTTTGGAGCCGGTCGAAAAAGCGTTCGTTAACCCACTCATGGCGTTCGAGGGGGTGGCCGGGCACATAGGCGTGTAATAGGCCGTTCTTGCCCCATCGCCCCGTGTAGGCGGGGATGCCTTCGAGACCCTGGAGCCGCTGATAGATGTCGGCCTCCCTGGCGGCCAGCCAGCGACCGAGCCAATCGAGAGGGAAGCCGAGCATTTCGGCCTGACGTCCCACTTTGAGCACTTGCCTGCCTGTGGGCCCCTCGTAGAGCCCTGTAGCCGCAAAGAAGTCGTGTTTGAGGGTTTCCATTCGCCTATAGGTCTGGCCCTGGAGCAGAATCTGCTCGGGCAATTCCCGACGCCCCAAGGCCCGGAGCCACGTGTCGTGTTTTCGGGCTGTTCGAGTCATCGCGAAAGGCTCCTGCCCGCATGGGCTTGAAGCAGCACTGGAAAAATTAAAGTAACAGTGCTTGACAGGAACTCCGGTTGTCGGTAAATTCAGGGCGCGAGGTGCTTGGTAAGACCGTTGGTGCGGCATTTCGCGTCCTGCGGGTCTCGGGCAGCCTCTTTCGGGCCGGTGGTTTCCCGACCGGCGGTACGTCTACGATAGCGAGGGGAAGCAGGAAGTAAATGTTGTGACGCAAGTCTGGTCGATGGCTTGTGGCGGTAAGGGTAGGGAGTGATAGTTTCCCGATGTGGATTGCCCTATCGGGTCGGGGGCCAGCGCGGGACCGGATTTCCGTCCGTCCGGTCCGTCTGCCATTGTGCGAGAGCGCGTCGCTGGGCCGTGATGCGAGCAGGCAAGTTGGGTATAGGTGAATGGGTACGTTCTCTAGGGTAACAGGAGCTTGGGTTAGCGAATTGTCATCGGCGGGTGACGCGGCACGCCGAACTGCCAGCATCGCGCATCTGTTATTCGCGAAGGGCGGACTGGTAAGTATGGGCGTGTGGTTTCGACGTTCAGCGTGTCCGACGTGACAGTTCGTTGGTCCGGTTGAGAAGGGGCCATGTTTCGTTCCAAGTCATCAGTGTATGCGTTACTAGCGGTTTTGGAGATCGCCAAGCGTCATGCGGGCGGCGACAAGAGCGGCGTGCAGGCGGGGCAGATTGCCCAGCAGTACAAGCTTCCGGCTGCTTATGCTGCAAAGGTCATGAGCCAGTTGGCGCGGGCGAAGGTGCTCAAGAGCGAGCGGGGTCCTCGTGGCGGATTCCGCCTGCAACGAGCTCCCGGCCAGATATCGCTGCTCCAGGTCATTGACGCGGTCAACGGCTTGGAGGATGGCTTCCGGGACTCGATCGCCTCCGGGGCCTCGCGAAATGTGCGGCGCGGGCTGGCAGACGTGTTCAAGTCGGCCACGCACGACGTCCGCAAGTCGCTGGATTCGGTCTCGGTCGGCGACTTTCTGCGCAAGTGGAGCCGCTAGTCAGCTGAAGCCTTATCGGCCACGGGCGGTCCGGCAGGCGATGCTGTTCTGATACCGGACGATGCGGGCGCAGCGGGTATGTGCGTACATACCCGGGCTCCGGCAGACGTTCGGTTGATGGTCTATTTCTCGGACGGCGCCTGCCGGGCGTCCGTAGCTGGGCGACGAGCGCCGAGGGGGATTGGCCCGCCATCCGGGCCCTTTGCTGCTGCGCGGGGTGCCTGCTCAGTCACCCGATTGACCGCAACGGCATCAAAAACTAGGATATGGTGTTTGCGGACCAGAACATTTGACGCCCGTTTTGCTTGAAACGGTGGGACGTTCGCCCCATACGTGCCTCGGCAGCTTCCATGGCAAGCTCGTTGAGGGGCTGGAATATGCCTACGCTGTACATATTGCAGGGGCCGGACAAGGGCCGCACCTTCCAAACTCACGATGAGGCGGCCCTGGTGGGGCGATCCGCGGACGATATCCCCCTGACCGATCAGACAGTTTCTCGGCGGCACGCACGGCTCCGCCCGGAGAACGGGGCGTGGGTCCTCGAGGACCTGGGCAGCGCCAACGGCACGTACATCAACGGGGTGCGGATCACCAAGCCTCAGTCCCTCAAGCACGGCGACCAGATCCGTGTGGGCAGCACGCTGCTGGTCTATGCCGGGGAAGAAAGCACCTCGAAGCTGAGGTCAACGTCGTTGCCGACGGGGATGGTGGATCTGGATGCCGGCTCGAAGCAGTTGGACGCCTCGATCGTATCCAGCATGCCCAGCAACGAGGACAGCGTGATCATCGCTGCCCCCGAGTTGGCGGAGGCGACACGCAGTCTGCACGTCATGTATGACCTGGCCCAGCTGGTCGGGTCGGGCGTGTCGACGGATCGGCTGCTCGAGCGGGTCATGGACATCATCTACGATCAGGTACCGGTCGACCGCGGATTCATGCTTCTGGCCGATGTCAACAGCGGAGAGATGGTGCCGCGTTTTGCGCGATCGCGGCTACCCGACGAACAGGACGAGCACGAGCGGATCATCGCGTCGCGAAAGATCATCGATCACGTCGTCACACGCCGCGAAGCCGTCCTCTGCACCAACGCCATGACCGATCAGCGGTTTGCGGAGAAAAAGGACGGCAGCATCCATTCTTACGGTCTGCGCAGCGTGATCTGCGCTCCCATCAGTGCGCGCGACCGCGTGCTGGGAGTCATTCACATCGACTGTTCGATGTCTGCTCACACGTATAACGAGGAGCAGCTTCGGTTGATCACGTCGATCGGTTACATGGCAGGCCTGGCCATCGAGAACAGCCGTTTGCTGTCGGCGCGCGTTCAGGGCGAGCGACTGGCCGCGGTAGGCGAGGCTGTCGCCTATCTGTCGCACTACATCAAGAACATCCTCCAGGGCATGCGCTCGGGGGCCGACGTCATCGAGCTGGGACTCCAGCGCCGCAACTTCACGGCCCTGGAGCGAGGCTGGCAGGTGATGTATCGCAACATCGATCGCATCTACAACCTTTCGATGAACATGTTGGCGTTCAGCAAGCAGCGCCAGCCTCGCATCGAACAGCTTCAACTCAATAAGGTCGTGCAGGACGCCGTCGACCTGGCCCAGCGCCTGGCGGACGAGCGTAAAGTGATATTGCTGTTCGAGCCGGCTGAGTCGTTTCCCCCCATTCCGCTGGATCCGGACGGTATTCATCAGGTGGTGCTGAATATCGTGACCAACGCCATCGAGGCGGTGGAGCCGGACTCGGGCATCGTCAATGTGAAGACCCACTATGATGCCGCCAACCAGCAAGCGATGGTCACCATCGGCGACAACGGTCCGGGCATACCGGATGACCAGCTCCGCAGCATATTCCAGCCGTTTCGCTCGACGAAGGGACATGCCGGCACGGGGCTGGGGCTGGCGGTGGCCCACAAGATTGTCGACGAGCACGGCGGTCGCATCACCGTCAGCTCGGTCGGCGGGGAGGGCACGATTTTCGAGATAGGTCTGCCCGCGGGTCCGGGGCGAGTATTCGACAGCGGGGATACCCACGGGCCGGCGAACTGACCGATCCCACGTAAGTCACGTTGCCGAACGTCGTATGAGGCGAATCGGGGCGTGTGTACAGACCTCACCCAAAAGTCCGATAAATGAAGACGGACGTCCGTGGACGCAAGAGTCTGTGTGCGCGCTGCGCGGGGCGTGACGGCGATCGTCGCCCTGGGGCGTGGCCGCGTTACGCAGCACGCTACAGGGAGGTAGCTGTGTTGGCCAAGTGGATGGCTGCATGCCTGACGTTGTTCGCGCTGGTGGCGCGGCCTGCAACGGGGAACACGTATCATGTCGACGGCGGCTGCGGCAACGACGCCTGGAGCGGCCTGCGTGCCGACTGCGACGACCCGAACGGCATGGACGGTCCGAAGGCGACGATTCAGGCAGCCGTTGACGCGGCTGCACCGGGCGACGCGGTTGTTGTGGCAGACGGGATTTACACCGGAGACGGTAACCGGGATATCGATTTGGGCGGCAAGGCGATCACCATCCGCAGCGCCGGCGGGCCCGCACAGTGCGTGATCGATTGCCAGGGCAGTGAATCGAATCCCCATCGGGCGTTCCACTTTCACAGCGGCGAGCAGTTTGACTCGGTTGTCCGCGGCTTGACGATCCGAGGCGGCTACGCCCTGGCCGGCGGCGGCATTCTGTGCGACGACTCGTCGCCCACGCTCAGTAAGATCATCCTGTCGGGCAACGTGGGCGAGTACGGTGGCGGGGCCATTGCCTGCTATGGTTCGTCGCCTGCGGTCGTCAACTGCCTGATCTACGACAACAGCACCGACTGGTACGGGGCGGGGATCTATTGCAGCGGGGCGGGGGCGACGACGGACAGCACGACCTTCGCGTCCAACGGCGCCTTGCTCGGTGGGGGGGCGGTCTACTGCGACGCCGGCCAGGATGCCGCCACGGTCGGTCACAGCATCATCTGGGACAACACGCCCGATCAGATCAGCGGGTTGGCGGAGGTCACCTACAGCGACGTGGAGGGCGGCTGGCCGGGGGCTGGCAATATCGACCAGGACCCCCTGTTCGCCGATGCCGGCGGCGAGAACTACCGCCTGAGCGCCAGTTCGCCCTGCATCGACGCAGGCGACCCGAACTACGTGCCCCCACCGGGCAACGAGACGGATCTGGCCAATAGCCCGCGTGTGCTTGACGACGGCGTGGACATGGGCGCGTACGAGTACGTTCCCTCGGGTGGAAGGCTGATCTGTGTGGACGACGACGCCAGCGGCGATCCGGCGCCGGGCGATCCGACCGTCAGCGACCCCAACGAGGACGGCACACACCTGCACCCATACGACGCGATTCAGGAAGCCATGGATGCAGCCCGGACGCGCGACACCATCAAGGTCCTGGAAGGAACCTACAGGGGAACGGGCAACTATGACATCGACTTTGGCGGCAAGGCTGTCGTCTTGCAGAGCGGCGATCCGAACGATCCCAACATAACGTCCGCGACGGTCATCGACTGTGAGGGGGCGGGCCGCGGTTTTACGTTCCAGAGCGGCGAGGATCCCAACGCCGTGGTGGAGGGTTTCACGATCATCAACGGTCTGGCCGCCGGAACGTTTCCCGCCAACTGCGGCGGCGGCATCTATTGCAGCAGTTCGTCACCCACAATCCGAAAAAACCGTATCAGCAGCAACGCAGCCGAGGATCGGGGTGGCGCGATCTACTGCACGGATGCATCGACACCCACCCTTACGGAAAATGAGATTACGGCAAACGACGCGGACAGCGGCGGCGGGTTGGCTTGTGTCGCCGGGTCCGACGTTACGGCATGGCGCAACACGTTTTCGGCCAATGTCGCGGCGACCAGCGGGGGCGCCGTGTACTGCGATCAATCGTCGCCGAGCATCGTGAGCAGTATCTTCACGCAGAACCAGGCATACAGCGGCGGTGGCCTGGCATTGGACGATGGTTCGTCGCCCCTTCTGGCGAATAACCGTATCACGGGCAACACCGCGGTCTATCGCGGCGGGGGGATTTACTGTCAGGTGGACTCACAGCCTCTCGTGGTGAACAACACTGTTGCCGACAACGCTGCGGCCGCCGGCGGCGCCGTCTATTGTTGGCTGACCTCGGCAACCGTGACGAACAGCATTCTATGGGCTAACGCGCCGGGCCAGTTGGTCGGCACGGTCGCGGTCAGCTACAGTGACGTGCAAGGCGGCTGGACGGGGCAAGGCAACATCAACCAGGATCCGCTGTTTGCCGATCCCAACGCCGGCGCGTACCACCTACTTGCGGGGTCGCCGTGCATCGACGCGGGCGATCCGAACTTTGTGCCGCCGCCGGGCGCCGAAACGGATCTCGACGGCAGCGCCCGGGTGATCAACCAACGGGTGGACATGGGGGCGTACGAGTCGGCCTCGCCGGTCAGCGTGGTGTTCTACGTCAACGCAGCCTGCGGCAACGACGCCTGGAGCGGACTCAACTCGTCCTGCGGCGACCCCAACGATCCGAACAGCAGCGAAGGCCCGAAGGCGACGGTACAGGCGGCGATTGACGCCGCCGCTGCCGGCGACATGATCGTGGTGGCCGACGGGGTCTACAGCGGCCAGGGCAATCGTGACCTCAACCTTGGGGGCAAGGCCACCACTCTACGTAGTGAGCACGGTCCGGACGCCTGCATCATCGACTGCGGCGGCAGCTTGGCCGAGCCACACCGCGGTTTTGTGTTCGAGAGCGGCGAGGGGGCCGACTCGGTGGTCCGCGGCTTTACGATCGTCAACGGCCATGCAGGGATGGGCGGAGGCATTCTCTGCAGCGACGGCTCGTCGCCCACGCTGAGCAGACTCATTCTTACGGGCAATGCGGCGCCATACGGGGGCGGGGCCATGGCGTGCCTCGACGCGTCGCCGACGATTGTGAACTGTCTGATGTCGTTCAACACGACGGAGTATTACGGGGGCGGCATGTATTGCAGCAACTCGTCGGCCGTGGTGGTCAGCACGACGGCGGCGGACAATGCCGCCGACCTGGGCGGTGGCGGCATCAGTTGTGACGGCACTTCGGTAGAGGTGGCCGGCAGCATCATTTGGGGCAACAGTCCGGACGCAATCGACGGCTCGCCCGCCGTGACCTACACCGACGTCGAGGGCGGATGGACGGG
>CBFCZG010000064.1:0-16134 GCA_965602375.1 uncultured Phycisphaerae bacterium
AAGCAAATCCTAAGCCCGCCGTTTGTGGCCAACGTGCTGGCTGTCGCATTGTGTCTGATGAACCTGCCCAGTCGGGTCGGACCGGAGACGCTTGCGCAGGTGTTGGCGCCGATACGATGGACGGGTGACTGCACGATTCCGCTGATCATGCTGACGCTGGGGGGCATCCTGGCGGGGCTGCGGTCGGCGCAGCGGCCGCCGATGCGCTCGATCATCGCCGCGGGCGGCTTTCGCTTTGTGGTCATGCCGTTGCTGGGGCTGGGCGTGTTGGGGGGGCTGCTTGCCCATGGGTGGCTGCCCAAGGGCTACGCGGTCATTCTGTTCCTCCAGACGATGATGCCGACGGCCACCGGAATGGCGGTGGCGGCCCGTCGCTACGGCAGCGCCGAGACGAGCGAATACGTTAACGGGATGGTCTTTGTGCTATACTTGGCGGCGCTGGTGGTGATTCCGTTCTGGCTGATGGTATGGGGCGGGTTGTTCGGCTTCGCCGTGCCGGGCGGGTCGTGAGTGGGCGCCTCAGGGGCGACTGCTTGGCGCGCCTGGCGGCGCGAGGTACGCTGCGCAGAGGTGAGTTTGCGGCCTGGTACGTTGATAAGGAACCGCTTATGCGACGGTTGAGGGATGCAAGGTGGGTGCTTCTGTTGTCGGTATGTGCCGTGCTTGGCTGCAACCCGCGCGAGCAACAGGCTGCCGACCCGGCGCCAGAGAAGGCGGCGCTGCAAGAGCAGTTGGCCGCCACACAGGCGGAACTGTCGGCGCTCAAGGAAGAATACGAGATGTTCCAGGCGGGGCTGGACGAAAGCGCCGCGGAACTCGACGAGCTGCTGGCCCAGACTCAGGAGCAGCAAGCCGAGCTGAAAGACGTCCGCAAGAAGCTGGAGGTTGCGCTCAGGCTATTGGGGGCGTGCCGCACCGAGGCGGATCGGCTGCGCAAGGACGCTGCACGGGAAGATCCGGCCAAGTAAGTACCTCTCGTGCATGATGCGCTGCTTGAATCCGGGGTTGTCGTTCACGCGTTCAGCACGGCGTGGCGAGCAAGCTGTGACGGGGTGCCTCGGCGGGTCGGTCGGGCAAGGGGGTCACTTACGCAGTCGGGTGAACAGGCCGCGGATGGGCCGGCGGAACGACCTTTCGACCCGGTCGGCCTGGGGGTCGGTCGGAGTTGCCGACGAGATTTGTCGGACCGGCAGCTCGGCGACGGTGTCGGCTACGTGCTTGCGGGTGTTTTCGGCCGCATCCATTTGCCGTCGGAGACTGACCGCAGCCACCTCAGCGGCGTTGATGGCCGCCTCGATCTGACTGAGCTGTTTCGTGCCGCTCTCGATCTGCTGTGAGGCGGCGGCGTTGGCGGCGGTGAGTCGGGCCGCCAGATCGCGTGATGTGTCGGCGGCGGCCTGGGCCTGGAGGAGGTCCTGCGGCACCTGTTCGTGCAACTGGGAGACGCGGGTAAGCTGCTCGTGGAATCGGCGCGCGTGTCGCGCGGCCCCCTCGTTGAGTCGGGCAAAGCTGTCGATCAGACGCTGCGACCGAGCGCCTTGCTCGGCCAGTCGGGAGATAGAGGCTGACGCCTTCACCGCGGTCTGTTTCAGTTCGGCCACCAGTTCGGCAGCCCGTTTTTCGGCCCGATCGAGTTTTGCGGTGAGTTTCTCGGTCGAGACGCGTATGCGGTTCACCTCAGTCTGATTCCGCTGGGTGAGCGTCCGGCAGGCCTGGTCGACCGCGTGCTCGACCTGCTGGGTAAGCCACTGCTCGCGCTGCTGCACCCTTTCAGACAGTTCGATCATACGCTGGGACATTTCCGGGTTGGTGCGTTCCAGGGCGGCGAGTTTCTGACCCAGGCCGGCGAACTCCTGCACCTGCTCCAGCGCCTGTTCGGCCTGGTGAAGGGCCTGCTGCACCTGTCCGCCGAGTGAATCCTGCTGCCGGGTGGCCGTCTTGGCTGTCTCTTCGAAGCGCTGCGAGAGTTCTTCGTGTGCTCGCTTCAGATCGTCGAGCTGTCGGGTGATGTCCCGGGTGTGCGGGCTTTCGGCCAGGGCTTGGCAGGCATTGCCGACAGCGGTCTCGACGTGTTCGCGAAGCTGCTCGTCATGCTGTTGGGCGTCGGCGGCTGCACGCTGCTGGTATTGCTCGATTTGCGAGGTCAGTTGCTCCCTGATCTGCTCGAGTTGTTCGGTCCATTGCCGGTTGCGCTCTTCGTTCTGGTCACGGAGGCGCTGGTCGTATTTTGCGATGCGGCGACTGAGTTTCTTTTCGCGCTCGTCGACCTGCTGGGCAAGCACGTGCAGGCGTTCAGACAGCGCCTGGTTGCTGTTTCGAAGGCTGATGATCTGCTGGTTGTCGACCGCGGGCGGACGAGCTTCAGACGCCCGCTCGACGCTTTGTTGAAGGGTGTCCAAACTTCTCGTGAACTCCTCGGTGCTCGCGTCAGGCGACGGCCGGCAGGCGGGTGCGTGGCGGTGGTCGTCGAGAGCCAGCTCGACGGTGTCGGCGGTTACCGGCGTGGAGGACTTCCCGTAGGCGGTCAGCAGTGCGGCGTCACAGAGTTGGTTGATAATTCGGGGCAGGCCGCCGGAGTGCTGGTGGATCAGGTCGATCGCCTCGGTTGAGAAAAGCTTCTGGCCGTCGGTGCCGGAGACGGCCAGCCTGTGGTGGATGTACTCTTCGGTCTGCCGGCGGGTCAGCGGGCCGAGGTGGAACGAGCGGAAGAGCCTTTGGCGCATTTGGCGCATGGCGTCCTGTCCGAAGCGATGGTGCAGCTCGGGCTGACCGAGGATGACCACCTGAAGCAGTTTGGCGTCGTCGGCTTCGAGGTTGCCCATCATCCGCAGTTCTTCGAAGAGTTCGTCGGGCAGGTTTTGCGCCTCATCGAGGATGAGGACGACCGGTTCGTCGGCCGCATAGCGGTCGAGCAAGAACTTTTCGAGGCGTTCGAGCAGTTGGGCCTTGGTGGCCGTTGGGGGGACGGGTAGTTCGAACTCGCGGCAGATCTGTCCGAGCAGCTCGATTTCGGACAGCCGGCTGTTGGTGATCACCGCGGTTCGGACCGACTCGTCCAACTGCTGTAGGAGGACGCGGCTGAGCAGGGTCTTGCCCGTGCCGACCTCACCGGTCAGCAGCACGAAGCCTTTACGCTGCTGAACGGCGTAGAGCAGCGAGGCCAGGGCTTCCTGGTGCTCGGGGGTATTGAAGAAGAAGCCCGGGTCCGGCGTGTTCTCGAACGGCGGGACTCTCAGGCTGAAATACTCGCAATACATGCGGCGCGCCTCCCTGCGTGGGTGCGGTCTGTCCCCTCTGTACGGTTATCGAAACCCCCGGGGCGCTTCTTGACCCAGTACGTGGGCAAGCGGATGGCTATGCGGTTCTGGTTGCTCCGATAACCTTTGAGTGGACCTCCATGACGGGGGGCAGCGGGTTATCGGCCCGGGCGGGTCGTCTTTGGGGCAAATCGCTCGGGCGCGTATTCAGGTCGGGCTCGTCCGACCCGATAAGCACGTAATTGGTCGGTCCGTGCGGGGAACTACCATCCCTGTAGATGTTTAGCGCGGGTCGGCCGGATGAGAACATGAATTTTCGAAGCATGATTGCGGGTCTGCCTGAGAGGTGGCGCCCGGCATTCGGTGTGTCGGCTGCGGTCATGATTTGTGCGCTTCCGGCGGGGTGTGGCCCGAGCCAGCAGGACATGGAGGTGTTTCTGGAGTCGCACAGGCACGTGGTTTCGTCCGGCGAATATCGCGTGGCGCCGCCGGATATGATCCACATCAGCGCCACGCTCGCCAGCGAGATCGACGGCGAGACGCAGCGCGTGCGGAGCGACGGCAAGATTTCTCTGCGTCTGCTTGGCGAGGTGAAAGTGGCCGGGCTGGCGCCCAAGCAGATCGCAGCCAAGCTGGAAGAGATGTTGGCCCGGTACTACGTCGGGGCGCGAGTGAACATCCACGTGACGGACACCCACAGCAAGAAGTACTACGTGTTCGGTCAGGTCTCCCGTCCCGGACCCCAGCCTTACAGCGGTCGCGACACATTACTCGATGCGCTGGCGCGGGCGCAGCCGACGTTTCTGGCGCAACGCAATCGGATCAAGGTGACTCGCCCCAGCCCGACTCCGGGCGAGCAGCGTCAGTTTACCGTGGATCTGGACAAGATGATTCGCACCGGTGACACCCGGTGCAATGTGCTTTTGGCCGAGGGCGATATCGTATACGTGCCGCCGCCCCCGCTGGCGTGGGTGGGGTTGCGGATGCGCGAGCTGCTGTATCCGATCGGGCCGGCGATGTCGGTTGCAGGCCAGCCGGTGTACGCCAAGAACCTCGCGCGCGACTGGGACGAGGATGACGACGACGAGGACTAGGCAGCTGCGGGACGGTGCCCGGCGACTATGACCGATCAGAATGAGACATCCTCTGGCGTCGTGAGCCCGCGAGACGGGCAGGCCGCGCCCGGCCGATCGGACCCACGACGCACGTTCAACGAAGTCCTGCGGGTCGTGCACCAGCGGCAGCGGGTCTTCTTCGTGCCCTTCTGCCTGACCTTGACGGGCGCCCTGCTGGCCAGTCACTACATCCCTCGCAGCTACACCGCCAGCACGATCTTCGAGCGACGTGACGACGTGGCGATCGCCGATCTGGTTCGGCAGAACTCGCCGCACTCGTTCGACACGATCCGTCGATCGCTGGAACTTGACCTGAAGGGGCCGGCCGCGGTCGTCGTGGCAATTGGCGAGGTGGCCGGCCAGGCGAGCACCGGTCAGACGTACGCCGGTGAGGAGCTGCCGGTCGATCCCGTCGAGCGGCAGGAATTCGTGGCGAGCCTGATCGAAGAGATCAACCTGAAGATGCTCGAGAAGAGCAATCACCTCGATCTTATCGAGGTCAGGTGTCGCGGGCGCGACCCGCTTCTGGCGCAGCAACTGACGAAGCGTCTCCGCGACGGGTACGTGGAGCGCACCGGTCAGCGAATCACGTCGGTGCTGGCGGACGCGAAGGGTTTCTTCGAGGCCCAGACGGCCAAACACCAGGAGGCTGTGGAACGGCTGGAAAGCCAGATTGTCACGATGGAGGAGGAGTATCCCGGCGTGAGGCCCGGCGAGCCGGCGACCGTCTACACACAGCTGACCACGCTGGAGAACAAGCGGGACCAACTGGAAAGTAAGAAGCGTGAACTCGAGGCGAAGATCGGCGCTCACCAGCGTTTCCTCGACAACTTCGGATCGCTGCCTGTGGTGGATTCGTCAGGCCGACCCGTTCGCGGGCCTTTGGGTGCGCTCGACCGCCAGCGGTTGAGGATGGAGGCACAGATCAATGAGGTCCGTGACGAGATCACCGACCTGATGACGGTCAGGCAGATGACCGCGCAGCACCCGACCGTGGTGGCCCTGAATCAGAAGCTCCAGCATTTGCAGTCTCAGTTCGTCGGCCTGGCGGCCGCGACGTCTCAGCCGGCCGAGGACGGGGCTACGGCGGTGGCCTTCGCCGACTCGGAGTCGGCGGCTTGGCTATCGCAGCGCGGCGCGATCGAAATGGAACTCGAGGCCGCTCGTGAGATTCTCGCTGCTACCGCGCTGGAATGGCAAGCGATCAACGAACGTATCGCCGCGACCGAGCAGCTTCAGGGCAACGTGGTTGACAGACGGCAGAGCTATCGCAGCAAGCTGGCGGCACTGGATCGGGCCAAGGCCGACCTGGCCGTCTGGCGAGGCAATCTGGGACGTGTTTCGCGACATTTGACCGCCGAGCAGCAGGATCGCGGCATTCAGTTTGCGACCATCGAGGAGGCGGGCCTGAACCTGCGCCCGGTTTGGCCTCGCGCCTCGACGGTGTTCGTGCTGGCCCTGGTCCTCGGCGTGACCGCCGGATCGGGGTGCGTCGCCCTGGCGGAACTGCTGGATCGCTCCTTCCGAACGGTGGGACAGCTCCGACGGTCGTTGAACCTGTCGGTTCTGGAGAGCGTCAGCGAGATCGTCACTCCGGCGTTGCGTCGCAGGCGCCTGGTGGGGCAACTGGTGATCGGCCCGGCTGTTGCCGTCGCTCTGATGATGAGTCTCGTTGTGGCGGGCACGGCGACGTACCTGCGGCTGGAGCGTCCGCAGTTTTACCAGACAGCCCAAGGTGAGTCAGCCGGCCCGGTGCAGGAAAGTTCGGGGTGAAGGGCGGTTCGCAAGAGGTGGCCATCGAGACATGGGACGCATAGCCGAAGCACTCAAAAAGGCTCAGCGCGATCGGCGCCGCAAGCTGTCCCCCCAGGGCCAGGCGGCCCAGGCGGCGGCTCTCCCGGAGCCGGTAGCGGGCGTGGAGCAAGCCGCGTCGCACGGGCAGCCGGTGGTGCTGCCGACCGCGGTGCCCGCTTCAATCGGACAGATCGACCCGGCCATCGTTGCCTGTCACGACAAGACCGCCGCAATCACCGAGCAGTATCGTACGATTCGCACCCGACTTCTCAGCCAGAACCCGACGAATCAGCATCGCTCGCTGGCGATCACCAGCAGCGTTCCGGCCGAAGGCAAGAGCGTGACGACGCTGAACCTGGCGTTTGCTCTGGCTGAACTGCACCACCTGAACGTGCTGGTGGTCGACGGCGACTTCAGGAGACATTCTCTGGCGAGAATGCTCGGCGTGACGGCCAAGCCCGGGCTGTCGGAGATGATCCTTGGGAAGGTAAGCCTGGATGAGGCGCGACAAGGCACGGTCGTGGAGAATCTGCATTTCATTCCGGCCGGCGCGCTGGGCGACGAGAATGCGGCCGATCTTTTGAGCTCGCCCACGTCGTCTTCGCTATTCGAGCAATTGCACGAGCAGTACCACTACGTCCTGATCGACACGCCGCCGGCTACCACGGTAGCCGACGTCGGCATTATCGGACAGCTCTGCGACGGCGTGCTGCTGGTGGTGAGGATGAATCATACACCCGAGCCGCTGGTCAAACGGGCCGTCCGGTTTCTGCGGGCCAACAAGGTCAACCTGATCGGGTGCATCCCCGCCGGCTACGACGAGCAGAGCGCACGTTATCCGTATCGTTACCGCCACTACGCGTATCACCGCTATTCCGGCTATTCCGGCCAACAGAAGTAGGGCCCGAAGGATCGGGCATCGCGGCCAATGGGTATTTCAGTACAGCGACTGGACAAGACGCTCGAATCGGCGTGGTCGACGTTTGCGCGGCGCGGCCGCGAGGCATCATTCTATCACAGCCTGATCTGGCGCGATGCGGTGTCGGCTGCGTTCGGTCACGAGGCGCACTACCTGGTCGCGTTGCGCGACGGGCAGTTGGCCGGCATCCTGCCGACGTTCCTGATTCGCAGTTCGCTGGCCGGTCCCATGTTGGTAAGCGTGCCCTACGCGGTGTATGGCGGCATTGTGGCCGACGATCCAGAGGTGGCCGAGAGGCTGTTTGAGGCGGCCAAGGAAGTGGCCGAAGCGACGGGTGCGGGCTACGTCGATCTTCGTTCGCGGCGCGCGGCGCTGCCGGGGCTGCCGGTCATCGACAAGTATGTAATCTTCATCAAGGAGCTGCCGCCCACACCCGAGCAGGTTCTGGGCTCGCTGCCTCGCAAGGCGCGGGCTGCGGCCCGCAACGCACGTGAGAAGTTTGCGCTGAGCGTGGAGTTCGACGACAAACTGCTGGAAGCGGTATGGCGGCTGTACAGCCGCAGCATGCGGCGGCTGGGATCGCTCAATTACCCGCTGGCGTTCTTCAAGCACCTGGTGCAGCGCAGTGCGGGGATGCACCTGGTGCAGATCGTTCGCTATCGCCAGCGGCCGGTTGGAGGGTTGGTGTCGTTCATCTGGCGCGACACGGTGCTGCCGTACTTCAGCGGGTGCGACGAGCGCTACAACTTCGCCGGCGTGAACAACTATCTCTACCTGACGTTGATGGAGCGTGCCGTGGGCATGGGGCTGCGGAAGTTCGACTTCGGTCGGACGCGCAGGGACAACGACGGGTGCGTCCGCTTCAAGTGCAATCAGGGCTTCTCGCCTGAGCCGCTCGAATATCAGGCGTACGTGCCGGCCAACGGGCACGATCCCGGCTTGAGCCCGGACCGCGCCCGATACCGCCTGGCCGGTGCGGTGTGGCGACGTCTACCGCTGGCCGTCACCCGGCCGCTGGGGTCGTGGCTGGCGCGATCGATACCTGGATAGGAGCTTGAAACACGCAGTGAACGTCTTGATGCTGACACCGCGGCTGCCGTACCCGCCCGATCGTGGCGACAAGATTCGTTCGTTCCACGAACTGCGCTACCTGGCTCGCCGCCATCAGGTGTTCTGCGCCACGCTGCTCGAGCCGGAGGACGATCCGCAAGCGCTGCACCTGCTTCGCTGTTACTGTCGCGACGTGGCAGCGGTTCCGGTCAGCCGGGCCGGCAGACTGGCGCGGGCCCTGGCGTGCACGGGCACAGGGCGGTCCTACACCGAAGGCTATTTTCACTCGCCGGGCCTGGCTCGGGTGCTGGCGGCATGGGGGCGGAGGCACTGGTTTGACGCGGTGCTGGCCTTCTCGGGGGGGATGGCGAGGTACGCCGAGCTGCTGCCGGCCGATAGGAGGATTCTCGACCTGGTCGACGTGGACAGCGCCAAGTGGCGTCACTATGGGCAGATGTCGCGCGGGTGGCGGCGGGTTCTGTACGACCGCGAGGCGAGGCGCTTGCGTGCGCGAGAACTGCAATGGTTGCGGCGGTTTGACGCCACGGTGGTCATCAACTCGCGCGAAGCGGCCCTGCTACCGGGGCAGGCGTCGTCCGGCCGTCTGCACGTCATTCCCAACGGCGTGGTGCTGCCGACCGGGCCGACCTCGGCCACCGCCACCCAGCCGGTGGTGGGCTTCGTGGGAATGATGAATTACCTGCCGAATGTCGACGCCGTCCTGTGGTTTGCCCGCTCGATCTGGCCGGCGGTGAGGCGGCAGGTGCCCGAGGCGAGGTTCATTGTGGTTGGGCGGCATCCTCACCGGCGGATACGAGACCTCGACGGGATCGACGGCGTGACGGTTACCGGTGCCGTGCCCGACGTGGGGGTATACCTGCGGCAGTTTCGCGCGTGTGTTGCGCCGTTCCGGATTGCTCGTGGGCTCCAGAACAAGGTGCTCGAAGCGCTGGCGGCAGCCCGGCCGGTGGTGGCTTCGCCCGCCGGCGCGGCAGGCATCGAGCCCTGCCCGGTTCCGGGTCTGCTGCTGGCCGATGGGGCCGAGCCGTTCGTGCGACATCTGGTCGCGCTGCTTACCCAGCCCGAACTGGCTGACCGTTTCGGCAAGACAGGCAGGGCTTTTGTGTCTGAGAACTACCGGTGGGACGACGCGCTGGCCCGACTCGACGCGCTTCTGGCCGGCGAGGACGCGGCGGCCTGTACGGAGTCGATCAGCCAGAAACCGGAGGCGGCGGCGCAGCCGGTCGGCGTCTGATCGGTCGTCCGGAGCACTGGTGGGCAAGCCGCCAGTGGCACGTGAACACCGCCGCTTCTCCCATCCGGACAAACGCGAGTCGGTTGCGTTCTTATTCGAGTCGTGCTGCCGAAGAGTCGCATGACGGTGACTAGGGCCTGTCTGACGAATCGATTTGGTGTAGTATAGGGTTTTTCAGGTAGGAGGCCTATGTATGCGACGGTACGAGCTCACGGATGAGCAGTTCGAGTTGACTGCCGATCTGCTGCCCCTCAACGGCCGTCGCGGTGGGTAGTGGAATGACCACCGGACGACGCTGAACGTGACCGTCTGGATTCTGCACACGGGCGCTCAATGGCGTGAGTTGCCCGAGCGTTACGGCCGATGGCAGTCGGTGTACGATCGGTTCAATCGCTGGCGCAAGGACGGGATGTTCGACCGGCTGCTGGAACGGCTGCAGTATCGTCTGGACGAGCAAGGGCGGATCGACTGGGACCTATGGTGTGTTGATGGTTCGACCATTCGGGCGATCCGAGCGCCCGCCGGCACCGGGCAAGAAATGTCCCGGAGGAGGCGGAGGACCACGCATTGGGTCGCTCGCGAGGCGGCTGGGGCAGCAAGCTGCACCTGGCTACTGACGGTTCGGGCCTGCCGTTAGCGGCGGAGGTGCCAGCCGGCCAAGCCCACGAGTGCAGGTGGTTCGAGCCGGTAATGAACGCGGTACGCATTGGCCAGCCGTTGAGTCGGCCCCGTCAACGCCCCAGACGTGTGGCGGGCGACAAGGGCTAGAGGTATTCGCAGGTGCGTCAATGGCTGCGACGGCGTCGCATCGAGGCGGTGATTCCTCAACGTTCGGACCAGATTACGCGCCATCGCGGTCGACCGTTGAAGTTGGACGCTGCATCGTACCGCCGACGCAACGTGGTGGAGCGTTGTGTCAATTGGGTCAAGGAGCTCCGATGGCCGGCCACCCGATATGAGAAGCTCGCGGTCAACTTCCTGGCGATGGCCAAACTGGCCATCATCCGTCGGTGCTTCCGCATTCTGGATTGGTCAGGAAGGGCCTCGGTAACCGACAGACGGGAGTTGGCGGCCGATGGGTAGGATCTCCGGATGGGCATGGCGAACGGGGCGAGGCATCTTCGGGCCCTGGGCTCTCGTGGGGATCGTCGCGGCGGTGGCAGTCGTGTTCCTGGCCAGCAGCGACTCGAACAGGGCTGCGGGGCTGCGGGAGGGTGACCTGCTGTACTACCACATCCCGGCGGCGGAGCAAATCGGGCAGCGTCTTCGGGCAGGCGAGGTGCCCTACTGGAATCCGGAAATCGGCTGCGGGATGGATCAATTCGTTTCGATCGCCAATTCGCACTGCTATCCACCGTTCTGGATCCATGCCGCCGTTGGGGCCCGTCTCGGCTTCGGTGTGCTGTTGGTCGTTCATTTGCTTCTGGCTGGGGGTGGGCTGGTGGCTTGGCTGCGGTGTGTCGGCGTTCGGACCGGTCCGGCGCTGCTTGGCGCGGCCGCCCTGCTCTTCGGTCTGATAGGCGAGTCCTGGTGGCCTGCCATGCTGTACACGCTGGCGTGGACGCCGGTTCTGTTTTTCATCGTCGACATGCCCGGGCGTTTCACCGCCCGACGTTGGTATGCGCTGGCGGCGTGTCTTGCCCTGCAGTTGTTGGCCGGCTTCCCCCAGCATTTCCTCTACAGCACTATGCTTCTTTTCGGCTACGTGGTCGTGAAGGGGCTGAAGGACCGTTCGCTGCGTCTGCCGATGCAATGCATTGGGGCCTTGGCAGCGGCCGCGCTGCTGACAGCTGTGCAGTTGGTTCCTACGCAGGCGTATATCTCCCGCGAGGGCTTTCGTCGCGGGGGTCTCGATCCGGCCTTGGTTCACGGCGAGCAGGGCGGCGTGCCGCGCGAGAGCTTTCAGTCGCAACTGCACCGCATCACGGCGAACGTGCTGGACAACTCCGAGAGGGTGAGGTACCTGAGCTACAGGTTTTCGTACGGCTATCTGGGTCTGATCGTACCGTTTGCGGTGGGAGTCTGCGTTCTGTGCCGGCCGACGTGGCGGACGCTGTACTTCCTGGCCGCTATGGGCGCCGGGTGGTACCTCTGCCTGGGCTATACGCCGGGCACGGTGGGGGTGTACAAGTGGCTGAGTTACCTGGTTCCGTGGTTCGGCTCTTTCCGAGAGCCGGATCGTCTATTGGCCTGGATGCTATTGGGTGGCTCGGCTGTGGCGGCGCTTGGCGCGGAGCGAATCTGGCCGCCTGCCGGTGAGGCGAGATGTCCGCGGCGGGTGCTGGCGGTTGTCGTGGTGGTTTTCGCACTCCAGGTCGCGCGGTGGGCGACGTGGGGTACCACCGGCGGCCAAGCGGCACTTTGGATACTGGGAATGCTGTGCGTGGCACTCGGGGGTGCAATGGGGTGGCTCGGGCGGCGCGGCAAGACCATGGCGGCGGGCAACGTCCTGACCGCGGCGGCCTTCGGCCTGACGCTCATCGACATGTGGTTTGCGGCTGGCTTCGTGTGCCCGTACTTTGACGTGCCCGAGGACCGGCTCAACAGGATCTACACAGCCTGGGCGGCCGACCCGGAAACCATCCTGACCGGCGCGGAATTGCAGTCGCTGGCGGCGCGGGCGGGACACGACAGGCTCTATATTGCCGAGGGCTACGCCCCGTTGCGGCGGCCGCGATGCCTCCCGTCCTTTCGAACGCTGGCGGCCTACGAACAGATGCTCTCGGGGCGTGCAGCGAAACTGGACGAATGGTTTCTGTCTCACGGATTCCGCCGGTGGCGCAGCATGAAGTTCTGGGACATTCCCCCTCTGCCGCACTTCCGGGTGTTCGACTGGAGCAGCACTGGCGTGCTCGTCGCGCGGACATCGATCGAAAACGCCGGCGAACATGGCTGGGACGAGGCGATGGTGCTGCCAAGCGGGGCTCACGTCTACACGAACCGCTGGGCCGTTCCCAGGGCGTCGCTGTGGGGGGCATACCGGGTCGTCTCGGCCGATCAGGCTTTGGAGGATCTGGTCTCGACCGTCGAGTCCGGCCGCCCCCGGCCGGTGCTGCTGGAGGAGCTGCCCAGCAAGCGGTGGCGGAAGCTGGCGTCTGGGCAGGGCGGGCGGTCCGAGCCCGAACTCGGACACATCGAGTGGATATCTGATGAGCCGGAGCGGGTAAGCCTGCGAGTGGAGACCGACGTTCCTGTGCTGCTGCTCTTGACCGATAGTTATCTGCCGGGGTGGCGGTGCCGAGTGGACGGTGGGGAGGCTCGCATACTCCGCGCCAACTACCTGTACAGGGCGGTCGAACTGGTGCCCGGGGATCACCTGGTCGAGTTTCGGTATCGAACGGTGGGGTTCGTGACCGGCTCGATCGTCTCCGGGGTAAGCTTGCTGGTGCTGATCGCCGCGGTCGTTGCGACCAGGCGCAGGTCGAGGACCCCAGCGTCCGGCAGCGAGGAATCGCGACCCCGACCGGTGTAGCCGCTTCGGCAACTCCTGCTCGTCAGTTTCGGGCGTGTCCTTCCCGAAAACCACATCCGCCCCAAACCCATGATGAGATCGCGCGAGACTCGACTACGATTCATCCATGTGGACGGCGGCGCGAGCCGGCCTACTTGCTCTGATGTGTCGCGATTGCATCCAGGACTTGACGCTCTTTGGGACATCTTCGCCGTCTGACGGCACTAACGTGTAGGACCAGGCTTTCGCGTCTTGCTCACAATCATCTCGCCACAGCTGAAACGTGCCCTTCACCCGCTGCGGGGCCGCCTCGTTTTCGAATCGTCGGCTCTGCCTCTCGGCGTCTGCATCCCGGTCCCAGCGGCGCTGTGTGCTGTCACGCCCCCGGGGATCAGGCGCTGGCCTTATTGATGGGTGGGGCCCTACGATTGCCCCCTCGGTTGGAGACTCTGGCAGCGCGGCAAGGGGGGAGGGAAACCGGTAAGCGCGCCAGTCGGTCGGCGTCTGACCCTCAGTCGAGCGATCCTGCGGCAGGCGTGCACAGCCGCAGTCCATCCTTCCACCCGGACAGGCGCGGGCCGATCCACCTGTAGTTGAATCTTGCTGCGAGAAATTCGTGCGACGAGCTGCTACACGCCGCCGAGGACATCCGCGGTGATCTTGTAGCGCCCCTGTTCGATCTCGTCGATGCGGAAGTTGATGATATCCCCCATCTGGAAGTCGACGCCCAGTTCCATCTCCGGGCCGCCGTAGGCTACCTCGATCGGCTCGGCGTCGGCGGGCTTGACGATGGCGGCCACACCTCGGCCGTCCAGCCAAACGCGGAAGACCGGTCCGGTCAGTGCAACGCTTTGACTCTGATGGGGGTCGAGCTGGGCGTTGAGGCGGGTGGGTTCCAGCGCGCCGCCGCCCTCCCACACCAGTTCCCACTGGACGGGCCAGCGCGTGGCGTTCTCGCAACTGACGACGACATTGCCCGGCCCGTCGAGAGTGATCAGCCGCCCGGTGGTAAGGGCCTCAAGCACGTCCTCCTGGAGGCTGCCGACCTGGCTGCATCCTGCCAGAATCAACGCCGTGCCGCCCACCAGCCACACAAACGTCCTGGACATCTCTGCACGCTCCATTCCTGCCCGGCTGTGATCTTACCGTCTATGTACGTGGCGACGCAACAGGTCGCCAAGAATCTTTTGCATGCGGGTGGCCCGACCCGGCGAGCACCCTGGGTCAATGTCTTATCGACCGAAAGTGACTCGGCAGTGCAGCGGCTGGTGCCAGGCGCCCGATTTGACCGATAATGATTGTGAACACAACAGGTTACGTTGACATCAACGCCGGCTGCATGATGGTGACGCCCCCATCCACCCACACCCCGTCCGCAATCGTCGAGCCCGACCTGGAGCGTTTCTGCGCGAATATGGGTGCCCTATGGCGGCGCGACGCCGAGCTGGCCCAGCGCATCGACGATCTGCCGGTCGAGGTGGGCGCCGAGGTGCTGGCCGCCCGCTCGGGTCTGCCCACGGTCCGCGTGACCACTCCGGCAGGTCGACCGCTGTTTTTGCACAGCCGCTACGACCCGATGGCCGAGGCCCGCAAGTTCGTCGACGCGATCGACTGCGAGAAGGCGTGGTGCTTCGTGATCGGCGGGCTGGGCATGGGCTATCACGTGCAGGCGCTGCTGGAGCGATTGAGAGGCGACGCCTTCATCATCGTCACCGAGCCCGACCTGACGCTGATCAAGACGGCGTTGGAGCACGTCGATCTGTCCGAGCCGATCGGGGCGGGCAAGCTGCTGTTTCTGACCGACACCGACGTGGGGGCCATGCATCAGCGCCTCGACCGTCACAACACGACCATGATGATGGGCTTGCACTTCGTCGCCCATCCGGCCAGTCAGCAGGTGGCCGGCGCGTTTCACGACGCGCTGCGGGCGTCGCTCGCCGACTATGCCACGTACTGCCGCACGTCGCTCATGACGCTGGTCAACAACGCACGGCTGACGGTGCGGAACATCGCCAGCAACCTTCCGACCTATCTGTCGACCCCGCCGATCGACGTGCTGCATCGACGGTTTGCCGGTCACCCGGCCATTGTGGTGGCTGCCGGCCCGAGCCTGGCCAAGAACATCGACCTGCTGGCCGAGGCCAAGGGCCGCGCGGTGATCTGCTGCGTGCAGACGGTATTTCGCATGCTGTTGGAGCAGGGCATCGAGCCGGACTTCGTGACCAGCCTCGACTATCACGAGATCTCGAAACGGTTCTTCGAGGACATCGACGACTTTCGCGACGTGCATCTGGTGGCCGAGCCCAAGGCTAACTGGCACGTGATCGACACCTACAGCGGGCCGTTGTCGCTGCTGGACAACAGCTTTGCCCGGCGATGCCTGGGCGAGAAGTTGGCGGCGCGTGGCGCGCTCAAGGCCGGCAGCACGGTGGCGCATCTGTGCTTCTACCTGGCGGAGTACCTGGGGTGCGATCCGATCATCTTCGTCGGGCAGGACCTGGGCTTCAGCGACGGGCTGTACTACGTGCCGGGTGCGGCCATCTATGACATGTGGCGACCCGAGCTGAACCGCTTCTATACCATCGAGATGAAGCAGTGGGAGCGAATCGCCCGACATCGGCCTATCCTGCGGCGAACCGAGGACGTGCACGGTCGGCCGATCTACACCGACGAGCAGATGTTCACCTACGCGCGGCAGTTCGAGCGCGACTTCGCCGACACCACGGTGCGGGTTGTCGACGCGTCGGAAGGCGGCGTTCGCAAGCAGGGCACCGAGCCGATGCCCTTGCGTGAGGCCCTAGACAGGTTCTGCCGAGAGCCCATCGAGCCCGAGCGGTTCGCCTATAAGCAGCAGCTTCGCTGGTTCGATGCGTCGCGGCTGGCGGCGGGGCGCGACGCGGTGGCCGACAAGCGCCAGCGCGCGGCGAAGTTGCGAGAGCTGGCCCGCGAGACGATCGCGATTCTGGAGGAGATGAAGGGCCTGGTGGACGATCCGAAGCAGTTCAACCGGCGGATCATCCGCGTCGACGAGCTGCGCACGCGGGTTCGACAGGACGATCTGATCTTCCACATGGTCAGTGACGTGTCGCAGTTGGCCGAGCTGAGGCGCTTCACCGCCGACGCCAGGCTCACCGCTTCGGACGCGCAAGGCGCCGAGCTGGCCCGCCGGCAGCTCAGCCGCGACATGGAGTTCGTTAACGGAATCATCGAGGGGGCCGACGCGCTGGAGGAAATCCTCGCCGGCTGTCTGGCCCGTTTCGACCAGACGATCGCGCAGCAGGCGCGGATCAGCG
>CBFCZG010000065.1:0-16014 GCA_965602375.1 uncultured Phycisphaerae bacterium
AGCTCTCGTAGAGATTCGGCCCGTCGATGTACAGCTTCGGATCCCTCTGGAGCCACCGCGCGGTGAATGGGTCGAGGTGTCGGGCGCGGCCGTAGTAGAGGACGGGTCCGTTGGCGGGCGCCTCGATGGGCCGGCCGTGCAGAGCGAAGGTGCCGGTGGCGGCGCCGGTGGAGTTGGGATCGACGCTGCCGCAGTTGGGGTCGGGGATGACGAACGGCCCGCCGAAGCAGAACAGCAGGTCCTCGAAGTCGTCCAGGTCGATGTCGTCGTCGCCGTCGGAGTCGTGGACGTCCTTGCAGGCCTGGGTGGCCGAGCCGAAGCAGGTCTGGAAGTTGATGAAGTCGACCATGTCGACGTCGTTGTCGCCGTCGTAGTCGTGGTAGTAGCTGCCCGAGGCGCTGCCCCCGCCGGTGAACTGCCCGAAGGCCGAGTAGTCGAGCCGCTCGGGTGCCACCCTCAACCGCAGCGAAGCGAGGGATGTGGGTGTATCTTTAGAGGAGGGATCTTTCAGAAGTTGTGCACTACGTGCGCAGGCGAAATGACGGCACACGACCCGCCCGACGCGTGCGTGCACCCACAAGCTCCGCCAAACCGGGTTTGGCTTCGCTTGAGGGTGCCACCCGACCTTCAGGCGCTCCGGGCCATCGGTGGCGGGTATCCGTCGAATTATCCGGACGTAGGCGATGTCGAGGCACGGCTGAACTGTGTCGACGACGCGTTGATACGACTTGAGGGGTGTAGACGGCGAGGGTTCTGGCGCCCTGGAAGGCGGGTCTCAGAACATCAGCGGCTACCAGGTTGGTTGAGTCCGACCTTTTCGGACGGGCCTTGGAGCGGGCTTAACAGGCCTCTGCCCAGACCGCAGAATCTCTGCAAGCCCTTCCGTGTGCAGCCGATAGAGCAAGTAGCTCGCGGGGCTTGGTCAGGCGGGACCGCTCGTGGGCTGTCTTGAAGAACGTGGGATATGCGGCTACAATTCGGGGCAGAGAGTACAGTGGCAGAGCGGATAGTGACGTTCCAGGCGTGTCGCACACGCCTCCCACCTGCGGGGGGCTCGTACCGACTCTCGGTCGACGCGAGTCTCCTTCGACGCCTGCCGTGCGAGACATGGGGAAGGAGTGCCCCCCGACGGCGGGGCCAGGCGCTACGGATGGCTGCGTGATACCTGCTCGGACAACGTGTTCGGAGGGGTAACCGCGCAACGGGCCAGGACAGGGATAGGAGACGCACGAGGATGTTCGAACGCTTTACCGACAGGGCGCGCAAGGTGATGGCACTGGCCAACCAGGAGGCCCAGCGATTCAACCACGAGTACATCGGCACCGAGCACATCCTGCTGGGTCTGGTCAAGGAGGGCTCCGGGGTCGGCGCCAACGTTCTCAAGAACCTTGACGTGGACCTGCGCAAGGTCCGCCTGGAAGTCGAGAAACTGGTCAAGAGCGGGCCCGACATGGTCACGATGGGCAAGCTGCCGCAGACCCCGCGCGCCAAGAAAGTCATCGAGTACGCCATCGAGGAGGCTCGCAACCTCAACCACAACTACGTGGGCACCGAGCATTTGCTGCTGGGCCTGCTGCGCGAGCAGGAGGGCGTGGCCGCACAGGTGCTGATGAATCTCGGCCTGAAGCTCGAGGAGGTCCGCGAGGAGGTGCTCAACCTCCTCGGTGCGGGCGTCGAGGAAGAAGGCGCGCCGCCTGGCGGGCTTCCCGAGCCGGGCAAGAAGACTAAGAGCAAGACGCCGGCGCTGGACTCGTTCGGGCGCGATCTGACCGAGTTGGCGCGGGAGAACAAGCTCGATCCGGTGATCGGCCGTCAGAACGAAATCGAACGAGTGATTCAAGTGCTCTGCCGCCGGCAGAAGAACAATCCGGTGCTGTTGGGCGAGGCCGGCGTGGGCAAGACGGCCATCGTCGAGGGGCTGGCCCAGAAGATCGTCAACAACGACGTGCCGGAGATTCTGGCCGACCGGCGTATTGTGGTGCTCGACCTGGCGATGATGGTGGCGGGCACCAAATACCGCGGGCAGTTCGAGGAGCGGATCAAGGCGGTGATGAACGAGGTGCGTCGGGCCCGCAACGTAATCCTGTTCATCGACGAACTGCATACGCTGGTGGGGGCCGGCGGCGCCGAGGGCGCCATCGATGCATCCAACGTCCTCAAGCCCGCGCTGTCGCGCGGCGAGATACAGACTATCGGCGCCACCACGATGGACGAATACCGCAAGTACATCGAGAAGGACGGCGCGCTGGAGCGGCGATTCCAGCAGATCATCGTCGACCCGCCGACCGATGGCGAGACGCGGGATATCCTGGCGGGCCTGCGGGATCGCTACGAGGCCCATCACCGCGTGCGGATCACCGACGACGCATTGGACAGGGCCATCGAGCTTTCCAGCCGCTACATCACCGGGCGCGTTCAGCCGGACAAGTCGATCGACGTAATCGACGAGGCCGGCGCCCGCGTACGGCTCAAGAGCATGACCAAGCCGCCGGATTTGGCCGATCTGGAGCGACAGATCGAGCGGTTGGACAGTGAGAAGGACGAGGCCGTCAAGAACGCCGACTACGAGCGAGCGGCTGAGCTGCGCGACAAGCAGGAAACCCTGCGCCTGAAAAAGCAGGAGCTTCAGCAGACCTGGCGCAGCCGTGCGGCCGAGGCCGACGCGGTGGTGGACGAGGAGGTCATCGCCGAGGTGGTCAGCAAGATGACCGGCGTGCCGCTGACGCGTCTGGCCAAGGAAGAGGCTCGGCGACTGCTCGAGCTGGAGGAGCAACTCCACAAGCAGGTTGTCAGCCAGGACGAGGCGATCCACGCGGTCGGGCGCAGCGTGCGGCGGTCGCGGTCGGGCCTGAAGGATCCGAACCGCCCGATGGGCTCGTTTATCTTCATCGGGCCGTCGGGCGTGGGCAAGACGTTGCTGGCCAAGACGCTGGCCGAGTTCCTGTTCGGCGACGAGCAGGCGCTCGTGCAGATCGACATGTCCGAGTACATGGAGAAGCACAACGTCAGCCGCCTGGTGGGCGCGCCGCCGGGCTACGTCGGCTACGAGGAGGGTGGCCAGCTCACCGAGCGGATCCGTCGTCGGCCCTACGCAGTGGTGCTTCTGGATGAGATCGAGAAGGCGCATCCCGACGTGTTCAACATGTTGTTGCAGATCATGGAGGAGGGCCGCCTGACCGATTCATTCGGCCGGCACGTCGACTTCAAGAACACCATCCTGATCATGACCAGTAACATCGGCGCCGACAAGATCACCCACCAGGCGGCCTTCGGGTTCGAGCGTCGCGACGAGAACGTTAGCTACGAGCGCATGAAGGAGATGCTCAAGACGGAGGTCGAGCGGTACTTCCGGCCGGAGTTCCTCAACCGCGTGGACGAGTTGGTGGTGTTCCACAAGCTCAACCACGAGGATCTGACGCGCATCGTGTCGCTCGAGGTCGCCAAGGTCGGCAAGCGGCTGGTGCAGTACGGGCTTACGCTCGAGCTGACCGACGAGGCCATTGAGTACCTGATCGAGAAGGGCACCGACGAGAAGTTCGGCGCCAGGCCGTTGCGGCGAGCCATTGAGGGCAAGATCGAGGACCCGTTGAGCGAGAAGATCCTTCGCGGCGAGTTCCGCGGCAAGGACAAGGTGATCGTCAGGCTTATCGGCGAAGAGGGCGACCGCAAGCTCGACTTTGAAGCCGTCAAGACCGAGGGCGAGGCCGTCGGTGCAGGGGCCGACACGTCCGAGGCCACCTGAGGCGTTCCCCCTCGCGGATGTTGCAGCCCAAACGAACCGCCGGGCCGTACGCTCGGCGGTTTTCTCTGCGCCCCGCGTGCGGCGCGCCATACGATCGTAGTAGAAAACCATCCATGGCGGTCCATCCCGTGCGAGGAGTAGATCGACAGCGTCGGCACGTTGAGTTGTCGAGCTGAATCGGCGGAGCGGTAACCGCTTCATAGCAAAAGACTTATTTCACGTTGCGGTGTGGGCCTCTTGCGCTTGCAATGTGCTTGGCGCACCGGATAATGGTGGCGCAGCAGATCGAGGGGCCGGGGACCAAAAAAGAGGGGCCGGCGAGCAATTGGCGGGAGGACGATGCATCTAGCGCTGCGGCATAAGTTCTTGTTGGCCTTTGAGAGCGTGTTGATTGCGATCGGGGCGCTGGGGTGGCTGTTTTGCCCGTGGGCGCGCCTACCGATCGTGGTGGTGACGGGCACGGCCATGCTCGTGGGGTGGGTCTTGCTGGTGGTGGGCAGTTGGCGGCTGCATCAGTCACTTAGCCGCGTCCGGCGTGCCGCAGAAGCCATCGGGCGTGGCGACCTTTCGAGGCGGGTCGAGCTCCAGCCTCGGGATGACATCGAGAAGCTGGTCCGCTCGTTCAACCAGATGGCCGACCGCCTGGAACAGACCGTCTCGGAAGAACGCGACCTCCAGCAACAGCTCACCCGTACCGAGAAGCTGGCTGCCATCGGCGAACTGGCCGCCACGGTGGCCCACGAGGTCAACAATCCGCTCGACGGTCTGCAAAACTGTTCACGGATCATACGACGGTCGGCTGAGGATCCGCAGAAGGTCCGCCATCTGCTCGACCTGATGGATGGCGCGCTCTATCGGATCGAAATGATCGTTCGACGCCTGCTCATGTTGGCTCGCGACGAGCCGCCGCGCCTGGCGGTTACGCCGCTGAATGAGGTCATCACCGAAGCGATTGCCTTTGTCGAGCCACGGATCGCACGCCAGGCGGTCGAGCTGGCTACAGAGGTGCCCGAGCAGCCTCTTTACGTCGAGTGCGACAGGCAGCAACTCGTGCAGGTCCTGATCAATCTGATGGTCAATGCCCTCGACAGCATGCCCAACGGCGGGCGGCTGACCGTCGGCCTGGCGCCTGCCAAAGGCGGACAACTGGACCTGTCGGTACGGGACACCGGCTCGGGGATCGCCCAGGAACAACTGGCCAGGATATTCGAGCCCTTCTTTACGCGCAAGGCGGGCGGTGCGGGAACCGGCCTGGGGCTGGCCGTCGTCAAGAAGATTATTGATGCACATCGGGGCCGGATTCGCGTCGACAGCAAGGTGGGCGAGGGTACGAGCTTTACTATCAAGCTGTCGGCTGCTACCTTTTCTCAGGCTCAGGCTCGCCCGGCCCAGCCGGTCGAGGTCAGATAGGCTGTTTCTGAAAATCGACGCAGTTGGAAGGGGTATGCATGCGGGGTTCGGTGCTGATTGTCGATGATGAGCCGCTTAAGCGCATCACGCTCCAGATCGAGCTGGCCGAGGCGGGCTATACGGTCTACGACGCCCCCGAGGCGCCTAGCGCCATGCGGCTCTTGGAGACGCATCCTGTAGACGTGATCGTCACCGATCTGAAAATGCCGGAGATGGACGGCATCACCTTTCTCGAACGTGCCAAAGGGCTGCATCCCGACGTACAGGTCATCATGATGACCGCCTACGGGACGGTGGACACGGCCGTCGAGGCCATGAAGCGCGGGGCGTACGACTACATCACCAAGCCGTTCAGCACCGCGGCCCTGCTGGCCAAGATCGACCCGCTTCTGAAGGCGCAGCAGTTGCGGCGCTCGCCCGACGGCGACGGCGAGAACGTGGATCGCGTGGGCAACCTGATCGGCGCCAGCCATGCCATGCGCAGCCTCTTCGAGCAGATTCGGACCGTCGCCGACAGCGAGAGGACCATTCTTATCCAGGGCGAAAGCGGCACGGGCAAGGAGTTGGTAGCCGAGGCCGTCCATCAGCACAGCCGGCGCCGGGGTAGGCCTCTGTTGAAGTTCACGTTTGCCGCCCTGCAACCCACGGTTATCGAGAGCGAACTCTTCGGGCACGAGAAGGGTGCCTTTACGGGCGCGATCCGTCAAAAGCCGGGAAGGTTTGAGCTGGCCGACGGCGGGACGCTGTTCCTCGACGAAGTCGACGACATCTCGCCGGATTTGCAGGTCAAATTGCTGCGGGTCCTCGAGCAGCAGGAGTTCGAACGCGTCGGCGGCGAGCAGCCGGTCAACGTTGATGTGCGTCTGATCTGCGCCACCAAGAAGGATCTGCGGCAACTGGTCCAGGACGACCACTTCCGGCAGGACCTCTACTACCGGTTGCATGTGATCCATCTGATGGTGCCGCCGTTGCGGGATCGGCGTGAGGACATCCCGATCCTGGTAGATCACTTCATTGCCAAGCACGGCGCGGTTGCCCGCTCGGGAGAGCGGCCGGCGGTGTCGGCGCACGCGATGGATGTGTTGCTGCGGCACAGTTGGCCGGGCAACGTCCGCGAGCTGGAGCATGTGGTGGAGCGCGCGTTGGCGTTCTGCGACGGCGATCAACTTGAGCCGAAGCACATTCCGCCGTTGGGGGACCACGACGGGGTGAGCCAAGCGATTTTACCCGCTCCGGAGATAGCCAAACCGCTCAACCAAGCGGTGGCTGACGTGGAGAGTAACATGATTGCATCGGCCTTGAGGCGGGCCAACGGTAACCAAGCGCGGGCAGCCCACCTGCTGGGCATCCCGCGTACGACTCTGAGGGATAAGCTCAGCAAATATGGGTTCGACAGCGGGTCATATGCACAGACTTGAGGCTCTTGCAGCGCACGCGACGAGCCGTTCGGCGGCGTTGTGTCCGTGTGGACGGCGCCGGTTCGATGACTGGCAGCGAGCAGGTTGGCGGTGTGTAGCGTCCGGTGGTTGTGCCAAGGCGCCGAAAACGGGGTGACGTACTTCCGTCAGTCGGCGCGGTTGGACGGAAAACCGGTAGAGGCGTAAATGCTTTGGTAAGAAGGACTTCGGCTTCAGGACACTTGGGAGGTCGGCCGATAGACGGATATCCGTCACGTTGCAATGGCATGGGCTGTGGCGTGGCGGAGTGAGGCTTCGGAGACAGTGAAGGTAAGTTGCTTGTTGATAAAGGCTTAAGACCAAAGGAAAAGATGGGCTCATGGGTTGGGTGCAGGCACGGGGATTGCTGCTTACAGAGGCGTCGGTTGCAGCGGGAGGAGTCTATTCTCGTCGAGGGGAGTGTTGGTCGGTAGGGGCATAAGTGCTTGGTACGTTTCCGGTTCAGTGCGGTTTGGTCAAAGTATTTGGCCTTGCCGCTTCGATATACGGCTAAGAGGGTGCCTCAGGTCCGCAAGCGGGCCTACAGGCTGGCCATGACGAAGACTAACATGGTTTCAGGAGAAATGAAGATGCGAGTGTGTATGGTGTCGGTTTTGATTGGGTCGATCGCGCTGTTGGCGCCGAGCGCTGTCGTGGGCGAACAGGCGAGTGGCCTGGCGCTGGCCTCGGCCGACCAGGAGCTGGTCAAAGACCGCATTGATCGGCTGGAGGCGCTGGTCCAGCAGCAGGATCAGCGGATTCGTCAACTGCGTGGCGAAATCCAGCAAAGCAACGCGTCGATGGATGAGGCGCGGGTGGAGCAGATCAAGGGTCTGGTCCGCGAGGTGATCGCCGACTCGGAATTCCGCGAGAGCCTCTTTCCTGACCAGGTACAGGTAGGCTACGACGGGGGCTTTTACCTGCGTAGTGCCGACGAGCAGTTCCTGCTCAAGATCAACGGCATCTTGCAGGTACGCTACGCCCACTACAACGATCAGAAGAGCAACCGCTGGCTGACCCCGAGGCAACGCTACTCGGACCGCAGCGGGTTCTCGCTCGACTCGATCCACTTGCTGTTCAGTGGGCACCTGTACGGTCCGGAGCTGACGTACATGATCCATATGATTACCACTGAGAAGCCGCCGGGTGGCGACAGCACGACGGCGATGCAGTGGTACACGTGGCGAGCGTTTGCGGACTACAAGTTCGCGGATGAATTCCACGTCCGTGCAGGTCTGATTGTGGTGCCCTTCGGGTTGCAGGAAAGCTATACGAGCAACGCGAAGACCATGTTCGTCACGCGCGGCATGGCCAACGAGTACTTCAACTTGGATCGCTCAATTGGTGTGCAGGCGTGGGGCGAGCTGTTCGACAAGAAGCTGAAGTATCAGGTCGCCGTCACCAACGGCTGGCGGAACGCACGCGATCGGTTCAACACGCCGGATGTGCTGCGTGAGTTGGATCAAAACCCGGCGATCACCGCCCGCCTGGAGTGGGCGGCGATCGGCGAGATCGGTCGCGCCTGCTGCGAGTCGGATCTGGAGTACCACGAGGACCCGGCGCTGGCATTGGGCGTGAGCCTTGGGTACCTGGACGACAACGGCGATCGTAGCGGAGCGTTTCTCGCTTACTCGGTTCCGGACTTCTTCCGCGACGGGCTGGGTGGCTTTAACAACGTGTCGACTAACGGCACGAATATCACGCAGTTCGGGGCGGATGCTCACTTCAAGTATCGCGGCCTCGCGCTGACGGGCGAGTACTGGCTGCGAATCGTGGATGTGAGCAACGGTAACTTCAATAGCCGTCTGGTGGCGCCGTACTTCCTGCGCACGGGTAGGAACGACACGTTCCATCAGCAAGGCGCCCAGATGCAGGCGGGTTACTTCATTATCCCGAAGAAGCTCGAGGCGATCGCACGCGTCGGCGCGGTGTGGGACATCGGCCCGGGCGGCGAAGGCGTGTGGGAATATGCCGCCGGTATGAACTGGTACATCAATGGACACGCCAACAAGCTCCAGTTTGACGTGACCAAGATCAACGAACTGCCCACGGTTAGCGGCGGCGCTAACTTCATGGACATGAACGACGACATCTTGCTGTGGCGGTTGCAGTGGCAGATCCTGTTCTAAGGCGGCAGACATAGGGCGGCGGCTGGTGTGGCGGCCGACTGACGAAGCAATCAGGCAAGGTAACGGACATTCACGGAGGTAAGGTACGATGCGGTTGATGAGTAAGGTGTTGATGGTGCTGGTGTCGGGAGCGCTACTGCTCAATTGGGGTGTGGGCTGCAACCTGCTGTACCCGCAGGTGGAAGGAGCGCTGCAGAAAGCAGCAGGCTCCGTCGTGGACAGCACACAGGCCAGCGTCGAGCAGCTTCTCGGCGTGGGCACCGACGGTCAAATCCTGACCGAGCTCGGCTTCGACTTGGTCGGTGGTTCGATCAACAACGACATAGATGAGTGGATCCCAGACGCCACGGGCTTCCCCAACTAGGCGGGCGTCGGTCTGCCGGCTCGCACGTAGGTAGCAAAGTAGCGAGACGGTCGTCTGTGGGATAGATAGCGGCGAGGAGGCCTGTGCGAGGTCTCCTCGCCGTCTTGCGCGCTGACGGGAGGTGGGGGCGGGCTTTACGCCCCGCCGACGCACTGCTACCGTGAGAGGAGCTATGCACGGTCCCACGGAAAGCATCAGGGATTTTTTCAACCGCATGCACGAGGGCTGCACGCCGCGGTGGGGGTTCGGCCGAGCCGGGCTGGACTTCGACGCGTGGCAGGCCACCTTCCGCGAAGAGTTGATCGACTTGCTTCGGCTCCGTGCGATCAATCCCGATCCACCGCTGGTCGAGGTCATGGAGACGCGGCCGTTCGACGGGTATTCGCGCTACCTGCTTCACCTTCACGCGGACGACGGGGTGGTGATACCCATGTTCATGCTCGTGCCGGATGGGCTGGACGAGCCGGTGCCGGCCGTCCTGGCCATTCACGGTCACGGGCCCGGCAAGTGCATCCCCGTGGACCAGCCGCCGGCAGGCTACGACCGGCAGGAGATGATCGTCGAGGGGCAGCGTGACTATGCAGTCCAGGCCGTGCGGGCCGGGATGATTGCGGTAGCGCCCGATCTGCGGGGCATGGGGGAGTTGGTGCTCGGAGACGAGGCCAGCAGGCGCGACCGGCGCAGTTGCGTTCAGATGACCATGCGGGCGATCCAGTGTGGTCAGACATTGCTGGGCATGCGTGTCGCCGATCTGATGCAAATCGTCACGTGGCTTCGCGAACGGTCGGACGTCGACGCCGACCGCATCGCGGCCACGGGGAACAGCGGCGGCGGAACGTGCACACTGTTTCTGGCGGCGGTCGATACGCGGGTGACGGCGGCCGTGCCAAGCTGCTACTTCTGCACCTTCGCCGATTCGATCCTTGCGATACATCACTGCCCCGACAACTACGTACCCGACCTTCAACTGTATGGTGAGATGTATGACGTTGCCGGCCTGATCGCGCCGCGGCCGCTGCTAATCCTGGCCGGCAAGGACGATCCGATCTTCCCGATTGCCGGCGTGCGGGAGGCCTATGCAAAACTGGAGAAGATCTACGCCGCAGCCGACTCGGCGGACACACTTGAGCTATATGTCGGGGACGGGGGCCACCGCTATTTCAGTGAGCGAGTCTGGCCGTTCCTGGCCGAGAGGTTCAGCCGGTAGTGTGATCCTCACGATTCCGCTGGGGCGACTTCAAACGTGATAGTCTTGACGCTCGTCTCGCCACGGATCCCGGTTAGGGTTGCCGACAGCTCGTGCGGGCCGGGCGCCAGTTGTGCCGTGTCGTAGCCGTGCGGCGTCTTGTGCAGGTCGCCACCCAGCCAGTACGGCCAGACGTTCTGCACGTCGACCACCTTACCATCGACGGCCAACTCGACATGATCCACCAGGGTTGAGTCATTCACGTCTGCATGCACGAAAATCGTACCACTGACGCACTGGCCAGGTGCAAGGCCATCGAAGCCGACAAGCTGCGGCGGCTGCGGGTCGGCAAGGGGCTTGCCTGCCGCCAGCTTGCGGGCGGTCTCGAAAAACCGTCGCTTGAAGGGCGTGTTGATGGCCCAGTTGGTCGGCGGGCTCTGGAACCCGTTACGGTAGTTCGAACGGCCCCCGTCGTAGTAGCCCCAGGACGCACCGTGCTGAGCACAGGTCAGCAGGCACGAGGTGTCGGGGTGGGCCTCGTTAAAGACGATGGGGACGGGGCGCCCGGCGAAGACGGGATTCGCCCGAATCTGCTCGATCATGCGCCTGTGCCGGTCGGCGTTGCAGCCGTTGCCGTGTACCAGCACGAAGTCGGCCGTCCGCAGGAGACTGTCAGTCGGAAGCCACCCGCCGCCGCCGCTGGTCGAGACGAGCAGGCGCCGGCCATCGCGCGCAGTCGACTTGACCCGCTCGACCAGTTTGCACACACGTTGCGGCTGGAGGATCGGGTGGTCGTAGCGAACGTTGCACTCGTTGTTGACCTCGACGAGTACGTTGTGGTGGCCGGTCTCCAGCAGCCAGCGGACCGCGCCGTCCACCGCCCGCAGCACAGCTGCCTCATCGTCGAGAAGGCCGTCCTGCTGGAAGTAGAACAGGCCCACGATCGCCACCATGCCCAAACCGTCGGCCGTCTCGAGCACGCGACCCATGCGCTCGAGATAAGCGGGTTTGAGTGCTCCGTCACGTTCGAACGCACTGTTGAGGTAGGCGTCAGGATTGGGCTTGGGGTCATCATTCGGCTTGTGGTAAGGGAAGTGGTACGCCGGGCCGCCGCCCTGGAGGTTCACGGTGAACGCCAGCACCCCGTGCTCTCGCCAGCTAGGCAGGGCGGCACAGAACTCGTTTGTCTGCCTGTCGGCATCGTAGTCGGAGCCGTCGAGGTAGCGCCACAGGCTCCGCGTTCGCGGGTTCTCATCGTCGAAGGTGGCCTGCACGGTGCGGACGTTGGTCAGCAACCCTTCGATGCTTCGGCCCCGGAACTGAACGCCCTCATAAGTTGGGCGACCGTTGATCAGGAACCGCTCGCCTTTAATGCTGACAGTGGTTGAACCCAAGGCAAGCCCTCCTAGAGCTTGGCAATCTCATCGGTTGCGCTGACAGGGATGCGATGACCGCCGGGATCAAACAGTCCGGGCTTGCCGGCCGCCACAACGCCGATGCGGGCGGCTGCGACAGCGGCGCGCCGCAGCCTGCGCAGCAAGTTGTCTGCCTTACCGGGGGCGATCGTAACCAGCAGGCTGCCCGAGCCTATTGATCGCAAGGGGTCGAGGCCTGTCAGTTCGCACAGGTGCCGAGTGTCCGGGTACACCGGGATGGCCTGGGCATCCACGACGAACCGCTTGCCGGACGCAACGGCCATCTCCCAAAGACCGGTCAACACTCCGCCCTCGGTCGGATCGTGCATGGCCGACGCACCCGCTCGCGTGGCGATCATCGCCTCGCGGACCACGCTGATACCCGGATCGAATAGGAACCTGGCGGCCCGGGCGAGCAGGCCGGCGGGGCACCGACGTCGCAACTGGCGGCCACGCTCACGGGCGATGATCGCGGTGGCCTCTATGGCGGCGGCCTTGGTCAGGACAATCACGTGACCCGCGCGGGCGCCGCCGGTGCGGATCACTCGATTACCGTGGGCCAACGCCATCATCTGACCGACGACCACCGGCCGATCGAGCCCGACCGTCACCTCGGTGTGGCCGCCGATGACCGCCACCTTCAACTCCTGGCAAGCACGGGCGATGTCGCTAAAGATGTCGCCGACGGGCTGAGGACCCCGCTCGGGCAGCAGCACGCAGGCGGTGAACCATTGGGGCCTGGCGCCGCAGGCTGCCACGTCGTTGGCGTTGATCTGCACGGCGTACCAGCCGACCCGCTCGGCGGCAAAGGTGACCGGGTCGGTAGCCACCACGAGTGTTCTGCCGCCTATGCGAACGGCCGCGGCATCCTCGCCGATGCCTGGGCCGAGCACGACGCCCGCTCGGCGGGCCAACGGGAGCGATCCAAGCAGCTTGTCCAGACGTGAGTGCGGCAGCTTGCCGACCGGATAGTGAGGCACCGTCAGAGTCCTCGCAGCGGGCGACGCGAGGGGCAATCCGGCTACGCCTTCGCCTCGGCGCCGCTTAGCTCGACCAGGTCGTACGTCCGCGACCCCAGCCCGATCTGCTCGCCGTACTTCAGGACCACCGTCGGGTCGATCTGTGGATGGTACTTCTTGCGGAGGCTCGCGCCGGCGTGCTTCTCGAACAGGTCGAGCGTTGCCTGATCGACGGCCACTGGGTCGAAGCCGGCCAGAATGCCCACGTCGGGCACAACCACCTCGTGTTTCCGCCCGAAGCAGTCGCACTCATTGGTCATGTTGACCATGTAGCTGACGTAGGCGATGCGCCCGCGTTTCTGGCGATGGAGGCCCCAGGTATGGGCGGCCATTTTCCGCTGCATGTCGGCCGAGCCCACGCCCCAGTTGAACCGCACCGCACCGTAACGGCAGACGGTCAGACACTCCCCGCAGCCGATGCACGTTTCCTCATCGATGACGGCGGCATTGAGGCCGTCGTCTTCGGATATGGAGTTGGCCGGACACCACTCCATACAGACCTTGCACAGGGTGCACTTGTCGGGGTCGATGGATGGCTGGATGTTGGAGTGCTGAAGCATCTTGCCCTTGCGCGATGAGCAGCCCATGCCGACGTTCTTGATCGTGCCGCCCAGGCCCGCTCCGCCGTGGCCGGTCACGTGCGTCACGACGATCATGCCCTGGGCACGCACAATGTCGGCTGCCAGGGCGACCTCTTTCTCCTCCGCACCGGGGGTCGGCACGCTCAGCTCGTTGTTGCCGAACAGACCGTCGGCCATGATCACCGGAGCCCCCACGTTGTCCGGGGTGAAGCCATGATCGGACGCAAGGATCATGTGGTCGACCGCGTTTGATCGGCGTCCCACATAAAGGGTCTGCGTCTCGGCCAGGAAGGGACGCCCTCCCAACTCCTTGACGCAATCGACAAACCCGCGCACGTGTTCGGGCCGAAGGTGGGTCACGTTGCCGTGCTCGCCAAAGTGCATCTTGATGGCGATCAGGTCCTTCTCAGCCACCACTCGCGCCAGATTCGCCTGCTTGAACAGCAATTGCTGTTTGGCGGCCAGTGAAGCCGAGTCTTCGTCAAAACGGGCGGGCAAAAAGTAAACTTGCGATGACACTATCATCCTCCTACTGCCAGACGTACAACAAGCCCCAAGACCCTAACGCACGAGCGGTCAGAAGACAATCGGTCGGCCACAGGAACTGTCGCGCTCCGCTCCGGCCGCCATGCCAATCGGGACCGAAGTGATGCCGAACCCGCCGGCTGCTAGAGTACTCCGCAAGTCGTGTTCATTCAATCTGAGTGCCGGCGGACTCTGCGCAGGCCTTCGGCGTAGAGGGCCTGGTCGCGCCGGCCCTTGAGGCAGCCGGGTTCGTAGTCGTGGTAATCCGGCTGAAGGGCCGCCAACAGCGGTAGGCGCTGCTCGAATAGTGCGAAAAGCTCTCGTGCGGACGTGGTCGTGCCCGACGACACCTTGAGTAGACGCATCGCCACTGCGTCGCGCCGCTCGACCCACTCCTGTTTGGTGATCTTGGGCGTCCAGTTCAGTCCGTCGGTGCAGCGCCCGTCGTGGTTGTACTTGCAGGGCTCACAAATGTCGTCGATCCCGAGCACGAGCTCGACCGGCTGGTCGAGATCGGCAGCCAGCGACTTCAGGATCTGGCAGCCCCCATGCTGCCGCTCCGGGTCGTTCCCGTCGCGGCGGTAGAGGTACTTCAGCACCCATATGACGTGGTCCGGGCGAAGCCGCACCGCCACTCTCCTACAGCATGATGTCCAGCGCCGAGGCCGCAGTCCTTCGTATCGTCCTGGCATCGACGCGCTCGACCTCAGGGCGCGAGGCCGCGTCGTCGGCCATCTCTGCTCGCTGATAGATCAATTGCACGGTGGCCGGCAGGTCGATCTTGTACGGCTTGACGTTGCCGATGTTCTTAACCGCCTGCTTGGCACCCTCGCGAATTTCGGCCTGGGCCTGAGTGACCGGGGTGCAGAGGGCTTTCTGACGCCCTCGCCCCTGTTTGACGCTGACGGTGGTGATGCCCTCGATGAACTGCGCGGCTTCGTCGCAGGCGGCCCGGTCGCCGCTTACGAAGATCAACGGCACATCGTAGTGGCCGGCGATCGTCGCCCACATGCCCAACTCGCCGTGGGGCCGATCGTTGATCGAGTATTCCCACCACGACTTGCTGCTCATGGTGTGACAGAGAAAGCCGTCGAGCGTGCCGGCCATCGCATGCTGACCGATCATCATGGTGGCGTCGAAGCTCTCATCCAGTACGCCGGTCCACTGCGGGGCGGCGAAGTCCTGCACCGCCCGTGGGTCGAGCCGGTCGAGGATGAAGTTCACCCCGCGATAGTGGCCGTCCTTGACAACCACCTGGTCGGCACCGGCGTCGAAGCAGCCGGCAATGGCGGCATTAACATCGCCCATCAGATAGCGTCGTGCGTCCTGAAAGAAGGGCGACTCCTCGGGGATGTAGTTGGCATACTCGACACCGCTGAGCCCCTCCAAATCAGTCATGATATAGATCTTCATCCTCGGCAACCTCCGTCAGAGCAACATGGTTCGGCTCGCGAATCTTCCGCAGCCAGAACAAGGACCCCAATCGTAACACCCCGGAGATGATGATCAACACGTGGAGGGCGGTCACCGGTACGGGTCCGACCTGCCACACTCGGTCGCCAATCAGGGCCGCCAGCGCGCCCGCCAGCGCCGGGGCGATGGCCCGAGCGAGGTTGTTGCAGCCTCTGTATACCGAGATGTAGGCAGCGCGATCGGCCTCCGGCGCCAAGTTGAGTCCAAGGTTCACAAAGCCGATCTCCTGAGCGGTATTGAACAGCCGGACAACCACCACGGCGAAGACCAGGTACCACCATCGAGGAAGAATCGCCAGCCACAGGAAGGGGAATATGGCCTTGGCCACCAGGGCCACCGTGAGCATTCGCTTGGTTCCCCAGCGATCCGCCAGCTTTCCCCAAGTAGGTGCAGCCGCCAGGCCCACCAGATGGGTGACGAAATCGGTCCAACTCATAAGCCAGTAGCTCATCCCCAGGAAGGTGTACATGAAGTAATGAAAGAAGCCTCCGCAAAAGCCGGCTGCAAAACTGAACGAACTGTGGAGGGCAATGAACCAGCGGAACTGGCCATGTCGGAAGGGCAGGGCTATCGACCTTGCCAGGCTGGTCGGACGTGAGGCCCGATGCATGGGCGGCTCGGGAACTCGCCACACGCACCACAGCGAGGCAAACCCCGACCCCGCGCCAAACGCGATGAGAATTTGGAAAGCGTAAACACCGTCGCCACCGGCGTCCTTCCAGAAGTCGGCAAAC